>JAQBNT010000237.1 GCA_028288445.1 Hymenobacter sp.
GCTTCATCGAGCACGATGATGTGGGGCTGGTACACCATGGCCCGCACGAAGCTGATGAGCTGGCGCTGGCCCACGGAGAGCGTCGCGCCGCGTTCCATCACGGGGTAGCCGAGGCCTTCGGGCAGGCGCTCGATGAAGCGGCGGGCGCCCACGAGGTCGGCGGCCTCCCAGATTTGCGCGTCGGTAATGGTTGGATTGCCGAGCGTGATGTTGTCGCGGATGCTGCCGGCGAAGAGGAACACGTCCTGGAGCACGATGCCGATTTGGCGGCGCAGCAGGCTGAGGTCGTACTCGCGCAGGTCGCGGCCGTCGATGAGGATGCTGCCGTCCTGGATGTCATAGAAGCGGCTCAGCAGGTTGATGATGCTGGTTTTGCCCGCGCCGGTGGCCCCCACGAAGGCGATGGTCTGGCCGGGCTTGACGTGGAAGCTGATGTCCTTGAGCACCCAGTCGGGCTCGTTGTAGGCGAATTTGACGTGCTTGAACTCCACGTCGCCCTGCAGCTCGGCGGGGGCGAAGGTGCCGCTGGGGGCCACCAGCTCCTGGTTATCGAGCAGCTTGAGCAGGCGCTCGGTGCTCACCAAGCCCAGTTGCAGGGTGTTGAACCGGTCGGCAATCTGGCGGATGGGGCGAAAGAATAGGGCGTTGTACATGATGAAGGCGATGAGCGCGCCCTTCGAAATCGAACCCTCAATCTGGCCCTGCGCCGCGTACCACACCAGCAGGCCCACCCCAATGGCCCCCAGCACCTCGGCCACCGGGAAATAGATGCTGTAGTAGAGCACCGAGCGGATGTTGGCATCGGTGTGCTCTTTATTGATGGCCTCGAACTTGCGGAATTCGCGCTCCTCGTTGTTGAAAATCTGGACCACGTTCATGCCCGTGAGGTGTTCCTGCACGAAGGAATTGAGCTTGGCCACGGCCGTGCGCACGTCCTGAAACGAGCCCTTGATTTTTTCCTTGAACACATACGTGCTGAACAGCAGCGGCGGAATCACCGACAGACTAATCAGCGTGAGCCGCCAGTCGATGTAAAACATGAAGGCCATGATGAACAGCAGCTGCAGAATGTCGCCCACCATGGCGGCCAAACCTTCGCTGAACACGTCGGACAGCGTTTCGACATCGGAGATATTGCGGGTCACGAGCACGCCAATGGGCGTTTGGTCGAAGAACCGGAGCTTGAGGCTGAGCAGGTGGCGGTAGAGGTCGGTGCGGATGTCGCGCACGATGTACTGGCCCAGCCAGCCGCCGTAGTACGTCTGCAGGTAGCTCACCCCGGCGTGGGCCACCAGCAGCACCAGCAGCAGCAGAAACATAAAGTTCAGCCCCTTCATGTCGCCCTGCTCGATGCTGACATCGACCATGCGCTGAATGAGGAAGGGCCGCAGCGTGCCCAGCACGGCCGTGGCCACGGTGAGCACAATCAGGCCGATGAAGACGCGCCGGTAGGGGCGCACGTAGCCGAGCAGGCGGCGCAGCACGGCCCAGTCGAAGACTTGGCCGGTTTTGGTGGCGGAAGTGGTGGGGTCCATAAGTAGGGCAAAGGTCGGGAGGAAACCGTGGGCGGGGCCAAAGAGTTGGCCCCGCCGGCCGCCGGGCTGGTAGGGAACCTCAGCATTTTTAGGGGGGGTTCCTACCGGGCTGGTAGGAAACCTCCGGTTTTTTGTTGGGGTTTCCTACCAGCTGGCCCCGCCCGGGCCCGTTGCTACTGGACCACGAGCTTCTTGACAAAGCTGGTGGCCCCGGCCTGCACCTGCACCAGGTAGAGGCCAGGCGGGCAGCCGGCCAGCGGCAGGCGCAGGGCGGCCGTGCCGTCGGCCGCTACCTTCAGGGGCGGGCGCTGGCAGTAGGCCGGCTGGTAGGGAGTGCCCGCGTTGGCCAGGCGGGTGAGCACGGCCGGGGCGCGGCTGTCGGCCACGCCGCCCACCACGGAATAAAACTGCCGCTGGCCGGCCAGGGTGAGGCTGCCGTCCGGGGCCAGGGCCGACTGGGCCCGGTCCAACTGGCCGCTGCCGGGGTTGCCGGGCAGGTAGGTTTCCCAGGTAGGGCTGGTGCCGGGGCCGGCGGGGTAGCGGGCCAAGTAGGTCTGGAACAGCAGGGGAGTGGCGGCCTGTGTGCGCCGGCCGGTGAGCAGGAAGCTGCCGTCGGCCAGGGGGCGGACGTGGTCGGCGGTCACGCCGTACTGCGAGCCGGGGCGGGGCTCGATGCGCTTTTCCCATTGCATCACGCCCAGGCTGTCGAACTTGGCCAGCCAGCCCCGCGAGAACACGCAGCAGTCGAAGACGGGGGCGTACTTGTTGGGGAACACGTTGCCCGAAACCATGTATCCCCCGTCGGGGGTGGGTTGCACGTCGTGGGGCTCGTACTTCTCGTAGATGTTGCCGATGTACTCGGGCAGGTTGATGATGTCGCCGTTGGCACAGATGCGCTGGGCCCAGCCGCTGGTGACGTAAAAGGAACTGCCGGTGGCGGGCTGAAAGATGCGGGACTTGTTGCCGACGATGAGGTAGGACCCGTCGAGGAGTTGGGCCGCACAGGTTACCAATATGTCGGTGTTGGTGGGGGGGCACCCACGTACTGGCGCTGCCAACTGATGCGCTGGACCGAATCCAGTCTTACGACCTGCACGCTAAAGAATCCTGCGAGGGGCTGCGCTGGATTATAGGGGGGCTGTTTAATCGTGTGAACTCACAGCGTGCCGCCCCTCGGCATTGGTAGCAGGGGCGTTGGATATCCTGCCGTCCGATAGGGCGGCAAATAATGCAGCGGAGTACGCCGGTTGCCCAGCGAATCGGTTCGCACGTAAAAATAACTAAGGTTAGATGTATTGGGCACATAGGCCGAATCCTCGGCCCCGGTGAGAAGCAAGTCGCCCCCCGGCAGGGGCAACATGGCGTAATAAGCTCCAATATCAAATGTGTAGCGCCGACTGCTCAAGGTGTCGCCCTGGCTGTTGAAAAAAATCGGTCCAGACCTTCCAAAATAATAATTGTTGGAAATTCGCTGGCTGGTTGTCACAATGGCCGCCAGCCGGTTTGGACGCAGGAACTGTGGTTGAAGAAAATCAACGTAGGTAAAGGGCTTTTCGCCGTATTCGCGCTGCCATACCTGCGTGGCCTGGGCCTGGGCGGCCAGGCTCGTGGTGAGGACCAGCCCCAGCACAAGTATTAATAGCTGTTTCATGGCTGATACCTATTCGATGACCAGGCGACGGGTGGCGGCGGGAATTCCATCGACCACCAGCGTATGGAAATACAAGCCCGCTGGGTAGGCGTGCCGTAATGCGTAATGCTTTTTCATGGGCAACTGAAAGAGGGATTGGTGAAAGGAGCAGCGGCAAGATGCTGAGAAACAGCAGCCGCGCAAGCCCGTACGGCCCGGCTCGGCGGGCAGGGCCAACAAGAGGCAGGTAGGAAACCTCGGGTTTTTTATTGGGGTTTCCTACCAACGTGGTAGGAAACCTCGCATTTTTTTCGGAGGTTTCCTACCTGCTTTTCCTTCGCTCTTATCGTGCCCTCATGCCCCGTTCTGCCATCCCATCCACCAGCGCCGAAGCCGCCGTGCGCGCCCACTTCGGCCTGAGCCAGCAGGAGCTGGCCCGCTACCTGGGCGTGTCGGCGGGCTTCATCACCCACCTAGAGGCCGGGCGCAAGGCCACGCCGGCCGCCCAGGCGCTGCGCCTCACCCGGCTGGCGCGGCTGCTGCCCCCGTCTGAGGGCCACGGCCCGCCG
>JAQBNT010000243.1 GCA_028288445.1 Hymenobacter sp.
AAAGTTGTGGCACTGCTTATAACATCGTTGAATGTAAGTACTTTGACCTTCTCTTCGGGGTTGTATTGTGTTGCTACGTTTGATTTGCCTCCAATGACAATAATATCAATTGCTGCTCCTTGAAGAAACGGTGCAATTTCTTGCCTATAATCAGCTGCTTGAGCTATATCGGTCCTTGCTATTGCGTGCGAAGGTCTCTTGAACTCAATTAATAAATAATGGCCAAGAACATTTTGTGTTAGAAGCAGGTCAGGCCTGTTTTGAGCGTTTGCTCCAGTATATTGTTTTTTGCCAGTGATTTTCTGGACGACAGTTGCTAAAGTCTGGTTTGAGGACATTATAGAATATTCCGGCCCGAGTATCCATAAGTTTTTTTCTATAGCCTTATGGATTGTCTTTTCCTCCGTAGCAGGATTATTAACAAGCTCTTGTAGTTTTAATAGGTATTGAAGACGAAACGTAGCTTGCTTTGATATCATAGCTAATTCTACTAAACCGAAAGCATCTAATGCTTCTGCAAAAGTTGCTACGTCAGAATGCTGAGCTTCATCTAGCCTTCGAATTACTTCCCAATACTCGTCCTTTTCAATAGTGTCAAGCACCACACTTATGAGCGCGTGTATTTTGGTCTCGGGTAGTGTATAAAAAGTGGTCAAAACCTTGTCTAAAGCCTTACGGGCGTAATCTCGCTTATGCTCGGGAAGTTTTTGAAGTTCATTATTGATTTGCTTCTGCAACCTTGCCTTGGCTAAGTTGATTTCATTTCTAAAAACGTCGCGTAAGGCTGCTTCAATCTTGGACAGAACATAAGCTTCCAAGATTTCAGCAGGTTTGCTGTTTTCAATCATTGCTCCCCAATCGGCTGTCACGTAATCAAGTAACTCATTCGCTTCAATCTCGCCGTATAAGCGTTTGAGTAGTTTTATTGGGATTTCACCTCCTGATAAACTTTCGAGTCCAAAGAAGCTAGGCTTTCCAACTGTCTTTCCGCTCACTCTGATGGATATTCCAGGCTGACGTAACTGATGGCTTGTCTCGGCGATTACAAAACGAAGATTAATTTTCCCTAAGCCGTCCAGATTATCGGCATACGTGAATGGTTTACCTTTCACATCGGAAACATCGAGCTTTTCTCCGTTGACATAAATCGTGAATTGGTCCTGACGACCATATTCCATAATGAGAACAAGTTTAAGCCTCTCAGGGCTTGGGAAAATTAGATTTTGATTAATGTTATGAATAGTAATAATAGTGCCATGAGCCTGCGCTTCGCAAGGTTCTTCGGTCACGGGTAAATCTATATCTTCAATATCATACTTTGCTTTAGCTAAGGCTTCTTTCTCAATAGTTACGGTTGTCTTTTTACCTCTTGCTTGCGTTTCTAAACGCATTACACTGCCTACAAATAGGCCTGCAAACTTTCCAATTCCTTTCCTGCCCTTTACAGGTCTCCCATTTTGTGTTGCGTCACCCTGCCTGTCTCGGCGGTTTCTCGCAATTATCAAGTATTCACCACGTACTTCTTCTGGTGTCATGCCACTGCCATCATCTTTAAAACGAATGACGGTTTCGGAAATATCAGATGATATAACGGATGGCAAAGTAATCCATACGTTTTTGGCGTCCGCATCCCAAGCATTATCAACTAGTTCACGAAGGGCGTATTCAGATGAGCGATAATTCTCGCCTAAAAGAGCAGCAAGCTTGGGATGAACTTTGAAGGTGGTTTTATTCACTGGTATAGGCGAGTAGAAAATCTAGTTATGAGTGCTTTATGCACTTTCGTGCAATGTAAGCTACTTTCTACTGTCTGCCGGTTTTGCTCCCATCACAAACACCAACGTGCCGCCCTTGGCCACTTCCTGCTGCGCCAGAAACGGCTGCGTGAGCTTTTGCCCGTTGAGGGTGACTTGCTGCACGTAGACGTTTTTGGCGCTTTGGTTTTTGACCTGGATGGTAAATTGCTGGCCGTTTTCGAGGTGCAGTACGGCGCCGTGCACGAGGGGGCTGCCGAGGGCGTACGGGCCCGAACCGGGGGCGACGGGGTAGAAGCCGAGGGCCGAGAAGAGGTACCAGGCGCTCATCTGGCCGCAGTCGTCGTTGCCGCCGAGGCCGTCGGGGGTGGGGTGGTACTGGCGGGCGAGGATGTTGCGGACCTGGGCCTGGGTGCGCCAGGGCTGGTCGGTGTAGTTGTAGAGGTAGGCGGCGTGGTGGGCGGGCTCGTTGCCGTGCACGTAGCCCCCGATGATGCCCTCGCGGGTGATGTCCTCGGTTTCGGCGAAGAACGAATCGGGCAGGTGCATGGTGAAGAGCGAATCGAGGTGGGGCACGAAGCGGCGGAGCCCGCCCATGCGGGCAATGAGGCCGGCGGGGTCGTGGGGTACGGCGAGGGTGTAGTTCCAGGCGTTGCCCTCGATGAAGCCCTGGCCGTTGGTGCTCAGCACGTCGAACTTGGGGCGGAAGCTGCCGTCGGCCAGGCGCGGGCGCATGGCGTTGACACGCGGGTCGAACACGTTTTGCCAGTTGGTGGCGCGCTTGCTGAACTCCTGGTAGAGGTCGGCGTGGCCGAGCTTCTGGGCGAGCTGGGCGATGCACCAGTCGTCGTAGGCAAACTCCAGGGTGGTGGAAACGGAGGTGCCGCTGCGCTCGTTGGGCACGTAGCCGCGGTCGATGTAGTCGGCTAGGCCGTCGTACCAGCGGTGGCGGGCGGTGGCCACGCAGGCGGCCAGGGCGCGCTCGGCCTGGGCGGGCGGCACCGCGCCGTTGAGCACGGCATCGGCCACCACGGAGGTGCTGTGGTAGCCGCTCATGCACCAGTTTTCGTTGGCGTGGTGGCTCCAGACGGGCAGCATGTGCTCGGCGCTCTGGTCGTAGTGGGCCAGCATGGACTGCACCATGTCGGCGTTGCGGCTCGGCTGGATGAGGTTGAAGAGCGGGTGCAGGGCCCGGAAGGTGTCCCAGAGCGAGAAGGTGGTGTAGTTGGTGAAGCCCTCGGCGCGGTGGGTTTGCTGGTCGAGGCCGCGGTACTGGCCGTCGGCGTCCTGGTACACGGTGGGGCTGAGGCAGGCGTGGTAGAGGGCCGTGTAGAAGTTTTCCTTGTCGGCCTGGTTGGGCGTCTGGATGGTGATGCGGGCTAGCTCCTTCTGCCAGAGCTGCTGGCCGGCGCGGCGGGTCTGGTCAAAGTTCCAGCCGGGCAGCTCGGCGCGCATGTTGGCCAGCGCCCCGGCCACGCTCACGGGCGAGAGCGCAAATTTGACCTTGATTTTCTCGCCCGCCACGGTACTGAAGTCGAAGTAGAGGCGCAGCTGGCGGCCGGCCTGCTCGGGCCAGCCTTGTGTTTGGTCGAAGTGGCCCCAGAAGCCGCGGTAGGCTTCTTTGGGGTCGTACTTGCGGGCACCGTAGCTTTTGAAGGGCTTCGAGAACTGCATGGCGAAGTACTCGCTGCGGGTGCGGCCCCAGCCGGTGGTTTGGCGGTAGCCGGTCACGAGCGAGTCGTTTTCGATGCGCACGTAGCTCCACACGTTCTTATCAGGGTAGTTGTAGATGCCGGCCATCATATCCAGGATGATGTGCGCCGGCTCGGTGCCCGGAAACGTGTACTGGTGGAAGCCCACGCGGGTGGTGGCCGTGAGCTCGGCGAGGATGTTGTGGTCGTCGAGCTTCACCTTGTAGTAGGCCGGCTCGGCCACCTCGTTCTGGTGCGAGAAGGCGGAACGGTAGCCGCTCTGGGGCCGGTCGGCGGTGCCGGGGTTGAGCTGGAGCGGGCCGGTGGTGGGCATGAGCAGGAAGTCGCCCAAATCGGAGTGCCCCGTGCCGCTGAAGTGCGTGTGGCTGAAGCCGACGATGGTTTTATCGTCGTAGTTGTAGCCCGCGCAGTACTTGTAGATGTCGGGGTTGTACTTGCCGTTCTGCTCGTAGCTCAGCGTGTCGGTATCGGGGGAGAGCTGCACCATGCCGAAGGGCACGGTGGCGCCGGGGTAGGTGTGGCCCATCTTCTGCGTGCCCACCATGGGGTGCGCGTACTGGACGAGGTTTTCGGGGGATGTGGGGGCTTTTTGGGCGAGGGCGGCAGATGCGGCGAGGAGCAGCACGGGCAGGAGTTTTCTCATTGCGGCGGGGCAGGAAATGAGCCGGCAATATCCAGTAATTTGAGGCATGAATAATTGCCTGCACTGCGGCGCTGCCACGGCGAATGCGAAGTACTGCTCCCGGTCCTGCGCCAACCGGGTCAACGGAAGCCTCTTTCCCAGCCGCAAGCGTATTGCCCGTAGCTGCAAGCATTGCGGCACAGAACTGCTAACCCGGCGCAGCACTTGCGACAGCTGTAACCCCAGTCTTGTGGACTGGCAAAAGGTGCCGTTGCAAAAGCTTAGAGCAAAAGCGCTGCAACAGTACGCGGCTCAGATTCGCAGCTTGGCTCGGGCCGCTTATCGCAAATCGAGCCGGCCGAAAGCGTGCGCGGTTTGTGGGTATGATGCGCATTACGAAGTATGCCACATTAAACCCATCAACGAGTTTCTGCCTACTGACTTTGTAGCCAACGTGAATAAACTGAATAACCTCGTGGCGCTGTGTCCCAATCATCATTGGGAATTCGACCATGGCCGCTTATCCACTGCCTTTATCAGAGTCGCTACGGAAAATGAAAAAGCGGCAAGTGGATAAGGAAAAACCCGCTTTGCACACTGCAAAGCGGGTTTTTGCCCTATGTAGCCACGACGAGAATCGAACTCATATCAAGCGTTTAGGAAACGCCTATTCTATCCGTTGAACTACGCAGCCATGCTGCAAAGATAAGAACAGACGCTACCGACCTACGACTTATACAGCAGCGCGATGCCGAACGACAGCGCCGTGAGAATAATACCCACCAGAAAAATGGTGTAGCTGGTGCGCAGCAGGCGGTACTTGCGCGTCAGCACCTCGCCGAGGTAGTAGATATCGGTCACCATGTTGGTGTACAGCAGGTCTTTCTGGCGCATCAGCTCGCGCATGCCGTTCTGGAAGTTGTCGAGCTTGAGCTTAGTGAATTGACCGAAAAACAGTAGGTTGACGCGGCGGTTGGTGGCAATTTCAGGGCTTTTCTTGAGCCAGGCGAAACTTGTCACATCGGGCTGGGCCGAGAGGATGGCCGTGGTGACCGACCCCAGGGCCGTGACCAGCAGAATGCTCACCGGAATGGCCAGCACCGGGTTGTTGCCCATCAGCGGAGCCAGGTTGCCGGCCTTGCCCATCTTGGCCCCCAGATAAGTAATGATGACCGAGATAAGCACCGCGTTGAGCTGAATCATCATGCTGGCCTTTTTATCGGCCATGTCGCTCAGCTTCATGTGGTTCGAATACATGGTGCGGAACATGGTTTCGATGCCCCGCTTGGGCTCGGCGAAGGTGTCGGACTTTTCCTTGGTCTTCTTCTTGTCCTTTTTCTCCTTCTTTTTGAGGTGGTCGCGCTGGTCCTCAATGTTCTTTTTCAGCGCCTTCTTGTACCGCTCCTTGCCGGCTTCGGAAAGGTACTTGTGGGCCAGCATGAAGTTGAGCTGCAGCTCCGTCCACTCCGGCGTGGAGTAGGTTTTGTTGAGCACCAGCTCCCACTCGGTGCGCAGCAGCTCGGCGCGGGAGCGGTAGTCGTCGCGCGCCAGATTGCTCATGTCGGCATCCGAAAGCAACTTTTGGAGCTCGGTTTCGGGCGGCGAGTCGCGGTGTGTGGTTTTAATCAGGGCCTGAATCAGCTCGATGCGGGCCTTGGGCAGGCCGTGCTCGGCGAGCCAGGCCCCGGCGCGCTCCATACTGCGGAACTCGTGGCCGTCGTACACATCAATATAGCCGGCGTCGTGAAACCAGGCGGCCAGCAGCAGGTTTTCGGTGTCGTCGTCGCTGAGCTTGGCGGCGGGGGCTAGGGCGCGGCACTCCTTCACCACGGCCTCGGTATGGCCGAGGGTGTGGTAGGTGAGCTTGGCCGGCAGCTCTTTGGCAAACAGGTTGGTGATGTAGGCCTGAGCCTCTTTCGCCAGAGCCGAGGCTTTGGCTTTGGGCGACTTGTCGGCCTCGGCTTCCAGCGGATGCTCGGTGGCGGGGGCCGCCTCAAGTGCGGCCGAAGCCGGGGTTTCCGCCGATGCAGCCGGTGCGGATGCCGCAGAAGTTTCGACGGATTCGGGGGTAATTTCTTTCATGATACACGAAGCTACGGCCGGCGCATTGGGCTGGTCCGCCGGCTTTCAACGCGAAGCGCGGGGCGGAAGTTAAAAACCGGGCCAAACCGCACCGCCGTGCTTTGCGTAACGGGCGCTACAGCGCCGGCCTACAGCCGGGCGGGCGCGTTATTTTCGGTATTTGCCCGGGCTCTGCGGCGTGGCCCATTCTTCGCCTCGTAAATTTATTTCATGCTCCTACTTCGCCGCCTCTCTTTTCTGCTTGCCTGCTGCCTGCCGCTGCTGGTTTCTGCGCAGCCCGCCACTCCTCAGTCATCAAAAGAACCCAAAGAACCGCGGGGAACCCAACGGGAAGCGCCCGAGCCCGGCGAGTCAGACCAGAACCCGCACGTGAGTCGCCCCAACTACCGCCGGGCCGGCGTGAACTGGCAGAAAAATATTCCGCCCGATTCCAGCCGCATCCGCTACCGCGTATTTCTGATTGGCGACGTGGGCAACCCCATTCCGAAGGCCAAAGGCGGCGAGCCCAGCCTGAACTACCTGCGCCAGCGCATTCTGCAGGCCGGCAAAAACAGCACCACCATCTTCCTGGGCGACAACGTGTACAACTTCGGCATGCCGCCGGAGGGGTCATACGACCGCAGATTTGCCGAGGAGCGCCTCACGGCCCAGCTCGACATCTTCCGGGGCTATACGGGCGAGAAATACATGACGCCCGGCAACCACGACTGGATTCAGGGCGCGGCCGGCGGGCTGGAACAGGTGAACCGCGAGCAGGCGTTTGTGGAGCAGTACATGCGCAAGGACTCGACGGCCTTTGCTTACACCGGCGACTTTTTCCTGCCCCGCGACGGCTGCCCCGGCCCGTTTGAGGTGCGGGTGCAGGACGACCTGGTGCTCATCGCCCTGAACTCGCAGTGGTTTCTGACCCCGACCACCAACCGTCCTTTCGGCCTCAACGGGGCCTGCGGAGCCGATAATAACGACGATGTTTTCGCGGCGCTGGAGGAAATTATTGCCCGCAACAAGGACAAGCACATCATGGTGTTTGCCCACCACCCGCTGTTCAGCGACGGCATTCACGGCGGCTATTTCACGCTGGCCGACCATATTTTTCCGCTTAGCATCGTGCTGAAGTATGCGTTTATTCCGCTGCCCGTCATTGGCTCGATTTATCCGTTTGCGCGCAAGTACGGCGGCATCAGCCAGGACATTCCGCACCCGCTGTACCAGGCGTACCGCAAGGGTTTGCTCGATATTTTCGCCAAATACCCCAATGTGGTGTACGCCGCCGGGCACGAGCACAACCTGCAGTATTACACCGAAGGCAGCACGCACTTCATCACCAGTGGTTCGGGCTGCAAAACCCAGCACGTGAAGCCCGGCGATGGCGGCGGGGCCTTGTTTTCGGATAAGGAAAAAGGCTTTGCCGTGGTGAACTACTACGACGACGGCCAGGTGTGGACGGAGTACTTCATCCCGGAAGGCAACGGCCAGACGGCCCGTCGCGTGTTCCGCACGCCGATGTACGCCAAAACCACCGGCACCATTGCCACCACGCCCGCCCAGCCCATCTCCGAAACGGCCCTGACCACCACCAACGGCCAGCCCGGTGGCAAGAAGCTGCCCCAGACCGAGGACGCCATTAAGGAGAAGAAAAAGGATAAGGAAAAAAAGAAGGAAAAAGAGGCCGAAGCCATTGCCAAAGCCCCAATTCCAATGAAGCGCCCCGATTTTCGCGACAGCTCCGTAACAGTAGCTGTTAATCCGAACTACGACAAGCACGGCGGCTTTCATAACTGGCTGCTGGGCGACCACTACCGCAAGGAGTGGGCCACGCCCGTGAAATTCCGCACCCTGGACATCGCCAATGATAAGGGCGGCCTGATGCCTTACAAAACCGGCGGTGGCAAGCAAACTGCTTCGCTGAAAGTGCGCAACGAGGCCGGCTATAACTTCACCCTGCGCGGCATCGACAAAGACCCCGCCGCCGTGCTGCCCGAGCAGTTGCGCACTGGCCTGGCCAAAGCCGTGCTGCAGGACCAGATTTCGGCCCAGCACCCCTACGCCTCGTTTGTGCTCCCGCCGCTGGGCACGGCGGCCGGCATTCTGCACACCAACCCGGTGCCCGTTTACATTCCGCAGGACCCCTTGCTGGGGCAGTACTACGCGCAGTTTGCCAACCTGCCGGCCGCGCTTGAGGAAGATGCCAAAGACAGCCAGGACAACGTGGAAAGCCTTGGTTTCGCCAAAAACCTGGTGGGCACCGAGAAAATGCTGAGCCGCCTGCTCGACGATAACGACAACCAGGTAAACCAGAAAGCCTTCGCCCGCTCGCGCCTCTTCGATATGTGGATTGGCGACTGGGACCGGCACGAGGACCAGTGGCGCTGGAGCGAGAAAAAGGACAAGGAGGGCGACCGCACTTTCACGGCCGTGCCCGAGGACCGCGACATTGCCTTCTTCAAGGGCGATGGCGTGCTGCCCTACCTGATTTCGCGCAAGTTCGCCATCCGCAACTTCCAGAACTTCGGCTACGACTACGCCGACTTCCGGGGCTTGAACCAGACCGGCATGAGCAACGACCGGGTGTTCATGAGCGCCGTGACCAAGCAGGACTGGATTAAGGAAGCCGACTACATGAAAACCCACCTCACCGATGAGGTGATTGAGAAGGCTTTCCGCGATAAGTGGCCCAAAGAGATTTACGACCTGCACGGCAAGGAAATCATCGCCAAGCTGAAAAGCCGCCGCGACCTGCTGCCCAAGCTGGCCGGCGATTACGCCGACGTGCTGGCCGAAATAGTGGAAGTGCGCGGCTCGAAAAAGAACGAGAAATTTACCGTGGAGCGCCTGAATAATCGCAAAACCCACGTGGTGATGCAGAAGATTAACAAGGACGGCAAGCTGACCAAAATCCTCTACGACCGTACGTTTGATGATAACGTGACCGACGAGGTGCGGCTCTACGGCATCAGCGGCCAGGACGTGTACGACGTGAAAGGCGACGTGAACCGCGGCGTGAAGCTGCGCATCATTGCCGGCACGGGCCGCGACTCCATCACCACCCGCGACCACGTGGGCGGCCTGCTTCACAAAACCCAGGTGTACGACGCCGACACCGGCAACGTCATCAACGCCAGTTCCGAAGCCCGCCAGCGCCTGGAACCCGGTTACGAGGTGAGCCGCTACGACTACCCGCACCGCTTCGACCTGAAGGACTACCGCCTCGACTACGTGGGCCCGGCCCTGTATTTCGGTTACAACATCGATGACGGCATCCTGCTAGGCGGCGGCGTTACCTACCGCCACTACGGCTTCCGCCGCGAGCCTTTCTCGTGGGAGCAGACGATTACGGCCAACTTCGCGCCGGCCCGCGATGCCTATAACATCCGCTACACGGGCCAGTTTACCCGCATTTTCAAGAAGACCGATTTGCACATCGCGGCCCAGTTCTACGGCCCGCAGCTGCTGTACAACTTCTTCGGCATCGGCAACAACACGGCTAACCTGGCCACTGCCGACGATAGCCGGGGCGTGGTGACCAACCGCACCGTGAACAGCGCCTACCGCGTACGCTTCGACCGCTTCACCATCGCGCCCACCTTCGAGCGCAAGCTCTTCAGCTTCCTCAAATTTGGTATCGGGCCGCAGTACGACCAGTTCCGCATCGAGAAGGAGCCCATCGGTTCCGTCATCAAAGACAGCCTGACCAACAAAGCCGGCGTGACCACCTACGAGAACCGCCGCTTCGGCGTGCGCTCCTCCGATTTCCAGACCAACCAGTACCTCGGCGGCCTGGTGTACCTGAACCTTGACGCCAGCTCTTCGCCAAAAAATCCCCGCATCGGCCTGCGCTGGTACAACGAGTACCAGTACAACTTCCAGCTCAACCAGGAAAGCCTGAGTTTCGGCCGCTTCAGCTCGGAGGTGCGGGCCTACCTCACGCCCAATTTCCCCTTCCACCTGACGTATGCCGGCCGCATCGGCTACCAGCACAACTACGGCGACTACCGCTTCTACCAGGCCAACACGCTGGGCGGCACCACCAACCTGCGCGGCTACCGCCGCACGCGCTTCGCGGGCCGCACGGCCATCTATGCCAACTTTGAGCCGCGCCTGGAGCTATTTTCCTTCAACGCCTACCTCTTCCCCGGTAAGTTTGGGGTGATGGGCCTGGCCGACATCGGCCGAGTGTATTCCGACAACGACACCGGTACCTACACCGGCCTCAACGCCTTCCACAGCGGTTTCGGCGGGGGTATTTATGTCGATATTCTCAAGGCCGCCATCATCAACGCCACCTACTCGGTAGGGGAAGAGAAGCTGGTGTTCGTCGGGTTCGACTTTCTGTTTTAGCGTTACGTTGGGACCAGGTTTATAACCCGGCCCCTGGTACTTATTTCCCTGAGAGCCGCCCACTTGGGCGGCTCTTTCTTTTTGGCCATAATTTTTTATTGCGCCAAGCCAGAAAAGTGAGTGAAAAATTCACCTTAATCAGCAAATTAATATCTAAATAATGTAAAACCTTCAAAATATTGTTATCGATGCCGGAATTCTGTTGATAACGTTGCGATATTTTCAATAGCTTGCCGGTCCAAAAGACAATTTCACCACCAAACCCCCATTTGAATGAAAACAAATGTTTACTCCGCTGCGCTTGGCCTTCTGGGTCTTGCGCTCACTTCTAATTTGGCTAGTGCGCAGGCACCCGCCCCCCATCGTACCTGCGCTTCGGTTGAAGTGCTAGCTGCTCAGCTCGCCGCTGACCCCGGCCTAGCCCAGCGGATGGCGTCCATCAACAACCAGGCGGCGCAGTTTGCCAAAACCAACCAGGCCACCAATGCCACGGCCGCCGTCACGGTGACCATTCCGGTGGTGGTGCACGTGGTGTACAACACCGCTTCCGAGAACATCTCCGATGCCCAGATTCAGTCGCAGATTGACGTGCTGAACGAGGACTACCATAAGCTGAACGCCGACTACACCAAGACCCCCAGCGTATTCGCCGGGCTGGTGGCCGACGTGGGCATTCAGTTCGTGCTGGCCAAGCGCAACCCGAGCGGCCTGGCCACCACGGGCATCGAGCGCAAGAGCAGCACCACCGCCAGCTGGGGCACGGCTGATAAAATCAAAAAAGCCAGCACCGGCGGCCTCGACGCCTGGCCCTCCGGCCAATACCTCAACCTGTGGGTGGGCACCATCGGCGGCGGCATCCTGGGCTACGCCCAGTTTCCTGGCGGCGCGGCCGCTACCGACGGCGTGGTGATTTCGCCCGTGTACTTCGGGCGCACCGGCACCGTGAGCGCCCCCTACAACCTGGGCCGCACCGGCAGCCACGAAGTAGGCCACTGGCTGAACCTGAACCACATTTGGGGCGATGACGGAACGGCCTGCACCGGCACCGACAACGTAGCCGACACTCCCAACCAGGCCGATGAGAACTACGGCAAGCCCACCTTTCCGCAGGTTTCCTGCTCGAATGGCCCGAACGGCGACATGTTCATGAACTACATGGACTACACCGACGACGCCGGCATGTACATGTTCTCGACCGGCCAGAGCTCGCGCATGAACGCGCTGTTTGGCAGCGGCGGCGCTCGGGTGAGCCTGCTCACCTCGCAGGGTGGCGTGGCTCCTTCGGGCGGCACCTGCCCCACGCCGGCCAGCCTGGCGGCCAGCAGCCTCACCAATACCTCGGCCACGGTATCGTGGGCCGCGGCTTCGGGGGCGTTGTCCTATAACCTGCAATACCGCGTGTCGGGCGGCAGCACCTGGACCACGGTGAACCAGACCGCTACTAGCAAATCCCTCACCGGCCTCACCGCCGGTACCACTTACCAGTACCAGGTGCAGACGGTGTGCAGCGGCAGCAGCAGCGCCTACAGTGGCATTGCCACCTTCACCACCACGGGCGGCGTGGTTACGCCCACCTATTGCACCAGCAAAGGCACCAGCGTGGCCTATGAGTACATCGACTACGTAGCCCTGGGCAGCATCAGCCGCACTTCGGGCGCTGATGCCGGCTACTACAACGGCACGGCCAGCAGCACGACCCTCGCGGCCGGCTCGGCCCAGACCATCAGCTTCTCGGCCGGTTTCGTGGGCACGGCTTATTCGGAGTACGTGAAAGTTTACATCGACTACAACCAGAACGGCGTGTTCACCGATGCCGGTGAGCTGGTAGTGTCAGCCGCAGCCAGCACGGCCGCTACCACCCGCACGGGCTCGTTCACGGTGCCCGCCTCGGCTAAAAACGGCGCTACCCGCCTGCGCGTGGTGCTGAGCGACAACAGCGCCACCACCAGCTGCGGCAGCTACAGCTACGGCGAAACGGAGGACTACACGGTGAACATCACCGGCGGGGCCCGCCTCGACGGCACCACGGCCCGCACCAGCGGCACCACCGGCCTCAACGACCAGTACACGCTGTACCCCAACCCGGCCAGCAGCGTGCTGACCATTGCCCGCCCGCTGAGCATGGACCCCGACCAGGCGTTCTCGGTGCGCGTGTACGACGTGCGCGGCAGCGAAATCAAGGGCCTGTCCTTTGTGGATGGCCAGCTGAACGTGTCGACGCTGCGCACCGGCATCTACACGCTGAGCGTGAGCGACGGCAGCAAAACCTCGCACCAGCGCTTTGTGAAGGAATAGTCTTTCTGAGCTACTGAAAACAAGAAGCCCCGGCCAGCTGGCCGGGGCTTTTTTGCGTTGAGGGCCCGCCCCGGATGCTAACCAGCAAGCGTAATTACCCCCCGTTGCGGAGTAGCCGCGTAGCGGCGGCAGGTTTGTAGCACCATAGTATCCGGGACGAAAAGAGCCGCGTGGCGGCGACAGATTTCCGGCTGGCTTTGTCGCCGCTACGCGGCTTCGTCCTTGTTGGTCCACCTGCTCTACAAACCTATCGCCGCTGCGCGGCTACTCCGCAGCGGGGTTTGACTACAGCCATCTGGATTACTCAAAAACCGGTGAAGGCGATGGACGGGAACGAGCCGACAGGCCTTTTTTAAAAATATCCAAATTTTGTTTCCGTTAACACATTCATTGAAAACTCATCAAAAACTCACGGAAATTTCTCTTTGGTCAGGGTGAAATTGAAAAAATAGTTGACAAACAATCAACCCGGAAAATATTAAAATAGAATTAAAGCCGCTGATAATTACGTGTTTGATAAAGAGGTTGTAATTATGGGAATGTGTTTTGTGAAAATCATAAAATACAATGTAAAATATTAACTCATTTCACACCCTTCCTTTTTCGCTTATGAACACAGATACTTTGTTGCCGGGCGTGGCACGGACTGCTCAGAGCCGCCGGGTGCGGCTGGTGGGCGGGCTGGCGGCGCTGCTGTTGCTCCTGACCGGCCCCGCTGCTTTCGCGCAGCTGGCCGGCACCTACACCATCAACAAGAGCCTGCCCACGGCGGGCACCAACTTCGCGAGCTTCACGGCCGCCGCTACGGCGCTGAACGCCTCGGGTATTTCGGCCTCGGTGCGCTTCAACGTGCTGAACGGGCCGTACAATGAACAGTTTGTGCTGAATGCCGTGACGGGCGTGAGCGCCACCGATACCATTGTGGTGGACGGCGGCACCAGCAAGCAAACCCTGACCTACACCGGCGTGGTGGCCCAGCCGGCCGCAATCCAGCTCAACGGCACCGACTACGTGACCCTGAATAACCTGACCATCGACGTATCGGCTGGGGCTACTTATGGCATTGGCGTGCACTTGGTGGGGCAGGCCAACAACAACCGCGTGAGCAACTGCGTGGTGATGGCCTCGGGCACCGCTACTTCCAGCGCGGCCAACGCGGCCATTGCGGCCAGTGGCACGGTGACCTCGGCCGTGTCGGTGGGCGACGCGAATAACCTGCGCATCGAGAACAACGTGCTCAGCGGTGGCTACTTCGGTGTGATTCTGACCGGGGCCAGCACCACCAACCGCGCCGTGGGCACCCGCATCACCAACAACGAAGTGCGCGATTTCTATCTCTACGGCCTCGACGTGGAAAGCCAGAACGGTGCCCGCCTGATTGGCAACAACATCCACCGCGCCACCCGCACGGTGTCGCTGAGCACGTTTTACGGCATTTACCTGACCGGCGACGTGAGCACGGCCGTGGAGCGCAACCGCATCCACGACACGTTTACGGGCGGCCCCGCCAGCACCGGCACGGCCTACGGCGTGTACTACACGGCCAACGATGCGACGGCCGGCGCTGAGAACGACGTGGTGAACAACCTCATCTATAATTTCAACGGCTCGGGCTCGGAGTACGGTATTTACAACACCAGCTCGGACTACGCCCGCTACTACTACAACACGGTTTCGCTGGACAACCAGGCGGCCACCGGCGCTACGCAAAGCACCTTCGGCTTCTACCAGACCACGCTGGCCACGGGCATCGATTTCCGCAACAACGTGGTGAGCGTGACCCGCACCGGCGGCACCGGCCTCAAGTACGCGCTGGACTTTATTACCGCTACCTCCACCATCGTTTCGAACTACAACGACCTGTACGTGGGCACCGGCGCGACCTACTTCACCGGCCGCGTCGGCACCACCGACTACGTGACGCTGGCCAACTGGCGCACCGCCAACGCCGCTGCCTACGACCAGAACAGCGTGCAGGCCAACCCGCAGTTTGTGGCCCCGGCTACCGGCAACCTGCGCCCGACGGCCACCGCCCTCAACGGTACGGCCACGCCGCTCACCCGCGTACCGGCCGATTTCACGGGCGCGACGCGCAGCACCACCGCGCCCGACCTGGGCGCGTTTGAGTTTACGCCCCCGGCGGCCGACGTCGCCCTGGTGAGCATCGACATGCCCACCGCGCCCGTTACGGCCGGCGCGCGCACCGTGACGGTGAGCATCCGCAACAACGGCGCGGACCCGCTGACCTCCGTGCGGCTGGAGTACGTGCTGAACGGCGCGGCGGCCGTGGGCCAGACCTTCACGCTGACTACGCCGCTGGCCTCGGGCGCGACCACGGCCCTGAGCTTTACCACGCCGGGCACCCTGACAGTAGGGGCCAATACCCTGGCCGTGACGGCCAGCCTGCCCAACGGCCAGGCCGACAGCAACCCCGGCAACAACAGCCAGGCGGTGACGCTGTACACGGCCATCGCGGGCACGTTCACCATCAACAGGAACCAGCCCACGGGCGGCACCAACTTCATCAGCTTCGGCGATGCGGCCCTGGCGCTGAATGCCGGCATCACGGGCTCCGTGCGCATCAACGTGCTGAACGGGCCGTACAACGAGCAGTTCGCGCTGGGCGCGATTGCCGGTGTGAGTGCCACCGATACCATCGTGGTAGACGGCGGCACCAGCAAACAAACCCTGACCTACACCGGCGTAGTGGCCCAGCCGGCCGCCGTGCTGCTGAACGGCACCGACTACGTGACCCTGCAAAACCTGACCATCGACGTATCGGCCGGGGCGACCTATGGCATTGGCGTGCACCTGGTGGGGCAGGCCGATAACAACCGCGTGGCCAGCTGCGTGGTGATGGCTCCGGCCACGGCCATTTCGAGCACGGCCAACGCCGGCATCGCGGCCAGCGGCACGGTGGCCTCGGCCACGTCGGTGGGCAACGCCAACAACCTGCGCATTGAGAACAACACCGTGAGCGGCGGCTACTACGGCGTGATTGTGACCGGGGCCAGCACAACGGCCCGCAACACCGGCCTGCGCGTGACGAACAACGAAATCCGCGACTTCTACTACTACGGCCTGGATGTGGAAAGCCATTCCGGTGCCCGCCTGCTGGCCAACAACATCCACCGCACCACCCGCACCGACGTGAGTACCTACTATGGTGTGTACCTGGTGGGCGTGGTGGGCACGGCCGTGGAGCGCAACCGCCTCCACGACAGCTTCACGGGCAGCCCGGCCGATACCGGCGCGGGCTACGGCGTGTATATGTCGGGCAGCGACGGCACGGCTGGCACCGAAAACGATGTGGTGAACAACCTCATCTACAACTTCAACGGCGCGGGCACCGAGTACGGCATCTACAATTCCAGCTCGGATTTCGCCCGGTATTACCACAACACGGTGTCGCTGGACAACCAGGCGGCTATCGGTGCCACGCAAACCACCTACGGCTTCTACCAGACCGGGCTGGCCACGGGCATTGATTTACGCAACAACATCGTGAGCGTGACCCGCACCGGCGGCACCGGCCTCAAGTACGCCCTGTACTTCGTGACCACGACCTCCACCATCGCCTCGAACTACAACGACCTGTACGTGGGCACCGGCGCGACCTACTTCACCGGCCGCTACGGCACTACCAACTACGCCACCCTCGCCGACTGGCGCACCGCCAACGCCGCTGCCTACGACCAGAACAGCGTGCAGGCCGACCCGCAGTACACGTCGGCCTCGGCCGGCAACCTCCAGCCCAGCGCCGTGGCCCTCGACGGGACCGGCACCCCGCTGGCCCGCGTGCCCCGCGACTTCACCAACGCCCTGCGCACCAGCCCGCCCGATATGGGTGCCTACGAGTTTGCCCCGCTGGCCAACGACGTGGCCGTGCTGAGCATCGACGCGCCCACCTCGCCGGCCCTGCCTACCAGCAACCCCGTCACGGTCACCATCCGCAACGGCGGCCTGGCGGTGCTCAGCAGCGTTACGCTGAGCTACGCCCTGAACGGCGGCACCCCCGTCAGCCAGACCTTCACCGGCCTGAGCGTGGCCCCCAACGCCACCCGGCAGCTCACCTTCACCACGGGCGTGGTGGCCCCCAGCGGCACCAACACCCTCACCGTGACCGGCAGCCTGCCCAACGGCCAGCCCGACGGCAACGCCGCCAACAACACCCAGACCATCACCTTCAATCAGCCCACCCCCGCCAACGACGAGCCCTGCTCGGCCCTGGCCCTGAGCGCCAGCCCCCTCGCCGCGTCCAACAGCGGCTCGACCACCAGCATCCAGACCGGCATCAATACGCCGAGCTGTGCGGGCGGCCCGCTGCCCAAGGACGTGTGGTTCACCTTCGTGCCCAGCGGCACCAGCACCACCATCACCCTCACGGGCGCGGCGGCTGGCGGCCTGCGCGTCTTCACCAGCGCCAGCTGCTCGGCCGGGCCGTTCAACGAGGTGTTTTGCCAGGGCAGCGCCACCGGCACCACCCAGGCCATCACCGTGCCGGGCCTCACGGCGGGCACGCGCTACTATGTAGCCGTGAGCGGCTACAACAGCTCCGACGCCACGGGGGCCTTCACCATCGCGGCCACGGCCCTGCTCGGCACCCGTGCCCAGACCACCGGCACCGCCCTGGCCGTGTTCCCGAACCCGAGCGCCAGCGGCAGCATCACCCTGCAACTGGCCCGCCCGCTGGGCCTCGGCACCGTGGAGCTGCTCAACGCCCTGGGCCAGGTGGTGCAGCGCCAGCCGCTGGCCGCCACGCCCGCCCAGGCCCTGCCCACCACGGGCCTGGCCGCCGGCCTCTACACCCTGCGCGTGCAGGCCGGGGGCGAGGTGCTCACCCGCAAAGTGGTGCTCCAATAAACAGCTTCACCCTTTCTGAGCTATTCTTTCAAACGCAAAAAGCCCCGACCAGCTGGTCGGGGCTTTTTTGATGCCGGCTGGTTGGGGATGTGGCCCCACTTAGGGCTGGTTTCTGCTGCATTCTACTGCGTTCAAAAAGCTGTCAGAAGCTCATTTGCAGCGTCATGAAATTGGAAAGCCATTGTTTTTAAATATAATAAATAAATAATATTATTGACAATTTGGTAACGAATAGCACACAATCGATTGACCAATTATGCCGAATAAGTAGATATGTTGTAATAAATGCAGTAAATATTGAAAATCAACGCCTTGTTACTGATAGGTTGAGTTTATCGGAATTGGTGAGTGGGCTGATGCGGATGTATCTATGGCATTATGTTCTGTAAAAAAGCTAATTGCTGAGATTGTTTCTTCCCAAACGTTTGCCCTCATTCAACCCAGTCTTTTATGAAAACATTTACCCTTTTGCGCAGGGCTGCGCCCACCAGTAAGTATTGTCCCGCCCGGCCTGGCCGCTGGCTGGCCAGCCTGCTTTTGGTGCTGGCCAGTCCGGCCGCCTTCGCCCAGCTGAGCGGCGCGTATACCATCAACAGCGCGCAGCCCACGGGCGGCACCAACTACATCAGTTTCACGGCGGCGGCCACGGCCCTGACGACCAGCGGCGTGAGCGGCCCGGTGACCTTCGCGGTCAGCGGCGGGCCCTACACCGAGCAAATCAACCTGGCACCAATCACGGGAACCAGTGCGACCAACCGGGTGACGTTCAACGGGGGCGGGCGCACCATCCAGTTTGGGTCGGGCGCTACCGCGCAGCGGGCCGTCATCACCCTGAGCGGGGCCGACTACGTGACCCTGAACAACCTGGTGGTAGACCCCACGGTGGGCACCAGCAGCACTTCAACCTACGGCTGGGGCATTCAGCTGGTGAACAGCTCGGACTACGCCGTTATCAGCAATTGCACGGTGATGTGCAGCGTCATTTCGACCAGTGCCAACCACGCGGGCATCGTGTCCAGCGCTTCGACCACGAGCGCCACCGGCACGGGCACCACCGCCAGCCGCAACCTGACCATTACGGGCAACACCATCATCGGCGGCTACTACGGCATCTCGGTGATTGGGTCGGGGGCGGCGGCCACGCCCACGCCGGGCACGGTTATCAGCAACAACACGGTGCAGGAAAGCTACCTCTACGGCATTTACACCACCTATCTGGGCGGGGCCCAGATTATTGGCAACGACGTGGCCCGGCCCACGCGCAGCATCGTAAGCTCGCTGTTTGGCATCTCGCTGGGAGCGGGTGTGAGCGGAGCCGCCGTGGAAAAGAACCGCGTCCACCAGGCGTTCACGGCCGTGCCGGCGTCTTCTAACAGCGCCTATGGTATTTATGTGAACACGGGCACGGCCGCCACGGCCACCACGCCCAACGACGTGGTGAACAACGCGGTGTATGACCTGGGCGGTACCGGCTCGGTGTACGGCCTCTACAACGGTACGTCGCGCTATGCGCGCTACTACCACAATACGGTGGACCTCACCAACCAGGCCAACACGGGCAGCGGCGATGCCACCGGCTTCTACCAGGCTACCGGCCTGGGCGTGGAGTTTCGGAACAATGTGCTGAACATCGGCCGCTCGGGCACTGGCGTGAACTACGCGGTGTACCTGTCCGCAAGCACGGGCACCACCGTTTCCAACAACAACGACCTGGCGGGGACCGGCAATTTCGTGACCGGCTTTTACAACGGCACGGCCTACCCCACGCTGGCCAGCTGGCGCACCGCCAACAGTGCGGCCTATGACCAAGCCAGCACCGGGGCCGCGCCGCAGTTTGTGGGCCCGGCTACCGGCAACCTCCAGCCCACCGCCAACCCGCTCAACAACACGGCCGCCCCGCTGACGCGGGTGACCGACGACATCACGGGAGCCGTGCGCGGCCCCGCGCCCGACATGGGGGCCTACGAGTTTGCCCCGGTGGCCAACGACGTGGCCCTGGTCAGCATCGACTCGCCGGCCGTGCCGGTGGGTGCCGGCGTGACGCCCATGACGCTGACCGTGCGCAACAACGGCTCGGCACCCCTGACATCGGTGCGGCTGGAATACGTGCTCAACGGCGGCCCGGCCGTGGGCCAGACCTTCGCGCTGGCGGGTGCCGGGCTGGCCCCCGCGGCCTCGCAGGCGCTCACGTTCACGGTGCCGGCCACGCTGGTTGCCGGCACGAACACCCTGCTGATAACCGGCAGCCTGCCCAACGGCCAGCCCGACGGCCTGGCCAGCAACAACACCCTGAGCTTGTCGCTGTACACCTCCATCGGCGGGGCCTACACCATTAATAGTGCGCAGCCCACGGGGGGCACCAACTTCACCAGCTTCACGGCGGCGGTGGCCGCGCTGATGGCCGGCGGCGTGAGCGCCCCGGTAACCTTCGCGGTGAGCGGCGGGCCCTACACCGAGCAAATCAGCATTGGCCAGTTCATCGGGGCCAGCGCGGCCCGGCGGGTTACGTTCAACGGCAACGGGCGCACCATTCAGTTCGGCTCGAACAACTCGAACCGAAGCGCGGTGATTACCCTGAACGGGGCCGATTTTGTAACCATCGACAACTTAGTGGTGGACGCCACGGTGGGTGGCACCTCTACGGCGGCCTACGGCTGGGGGGTGCAGCTGCTGAACAACGCCGATGACAACGTCATCAACAACTGCGTGGTGACGACCAATATTCAGCAATCCAGCGTGTTTTTCGCGGGCATCGTGTCCAGTGCCGATGCGGGCAACATCAACGCCTATGGCGCGCTGGCCTCGCAGCGCCTCACCCTGACCAATAACCAGATAACGGGCGGCTACTTTGGCATTTCGGTGTTTGGCTCCGATGCCACGGCTACCTCGGGCATGGTCATTAGCAACAACACCGTGCGGGACTTCTACAGCTACGGCATTTTTGTGGGCTACCTGAGCGGGGCCCAGCTTATCGGCAACGACATTTCCCGGCCCACGCGGCCGGTGCCCAGCTACTGCCACGGCATTCACCTCGATGCGGGGATGCGCGGCACGGCGGTGGAGAAAAACCGCATCCACCAGACGTTTGGCGGCGCGCCCACGTCATCCCAGGATTCCTACGGCATCTACGTGAACACGGGCGCCGACGCCCCGGCCACCAGCCCCAACGACTTCGTGAACAACCTGGTGTATGACCTGAACGGCACCGGCTCGGTGTACGGCTTCTACAGCGACGCTTCGGACAACGCCCGTTTCTACCACAATACCATCAACCTCGACAATCAGGCCAACACCAACGCCAGCCAGGCCTACGGCTTTTACCAGACCACGGGCACGGGCGTGGAGTTTCGGAACAACATCGTGCACGTAACCCGCTCGGGCACTGCCCCCAACTATGGGGTGTACCTGGAGTCGGCCACCGGCACCACCGTTTCCAACAATAACAACCTGACGGGGGGCGGCAACAGCTTCCAGACCGGCTTTTACAACGGCGTGGCTTACCCCACGCTGGCCAGCTGGCAAGCGGCCAACAGCGGCACCTACGACCAGAACAGCTCGGCCGTCGCGCCGCAGTTTGTGAGCGTGACTACCGGCAACCTGCAGCCCAGCGTGGCTACTCTCAACAACACGGCCGCCCCGCTGGCGCGGGTGACCGACGACATCACCGGGGCCGTGCGCGGCGCGGCGCCCGACATGGGCGCCTACGAGTTTGCACCGGTGGCCAACGACGTGGCCCTGGTCAGCATCGACTCGCCGGCCGCACCGGTTACGGCCGGGTCGCACCCCGTCACCGTCACCATTCGCAACAACGGCGGGGGGCTGCTGACCACCGTGCGGCTGCAATACGTGCTGAATGGCGGCACGGCCGTGGGGCAAACCTTCACGCTGAGCCCGGGGCTGGCGTCGGGCGCGACCACCGCGTTGTCGTTCACCACGCCGGGCGTTATCGTGGCCGGGGCCAACACCCTGACGGTGACCGGCAGCCTGCCCAACGGCCAGCCCGACGCCGACGCCACCAACAACACCCTGACCACGACGGTAGCGCCGGCCCTGTCCGGCACCTACACCATCAACCAGCTGCTGCCCACGGGCGGCACCAACTTCATCAGCTTCACGGCGGCGGCCACGGCCCTGAACGCGGCCGGCATCATCGGGGCAGTGCGCTTCAACGTGCTGAGCGGCCCCTACGTCGAGCAGTTTTCGCTGGGCCTGATTCCGGGTGTGAGCGCCACCGACACGGTGGTGGTGGACGGCGGCACCGCCAAGCAAACGCTGCGCTACACCGGCACGGCGGCCCAGCCGGCGGCGGTGCTGCTGAATGGCACCGATTTCGTGACGCTCAACAACCTCACCATCGACGCATCGGCGGGCACAACCTACGGTCTGGGCGTGCACCTGGTGGGGCAGGCCAACAACAACCGCGTGAGCAACTGCGTGATTACGGCCTCGACCAGCCTGACCAGTTCCTTCATCAATGCCAGCATTGTGGCGAGCGGGGCCGTGACGGTGAGCAACGCGGCCGGCGACGCCAATAATCTGCGCATCGAAAACAACGTCCTCACCCAGGGCCACTACGGCATCATCCTCAAGGGCCTGGGCATTGCCAGCCGGTCCACGGGCCTGCGCGTGACGGGCAACACCGTCCGCGACTTTTTCGCCACGGGCATTTCGGTGGAAAACACCGCCGGGGCCCGGCTGCTGGACAACGACATTTCGCGGCCCACCCGCGCCACCGTGAGCAGCTTCACCGGCATTCTGCTGGGGGGCAACGCGGGCCTGGCCGTGGAAAACAACCGCATTCACGACGACTTCACTGCCAACCGCACCAGCACGGCCGGCACCTTCGGCATCTATTCGAGCGACAACAACGGCACGGCCGGCAACGAGAACGACGTGGTGAACAACGTCCTCTACAACTTCACCGGGGCCGGCGACCAATACGCCATCTTCAATGCCAGCTCCAGCTACATGCGCTACTACCACAACACCGTTTCGATGGACAACCCCTTGTTCACCGGCCCGGAGCAGTGCTACGGCTTCTACCAGACCGCGACGGCCACCAACATTGAGTTTCGCAACAACCTGGTGAGCGTGACCCGGCCCGGCTCGGGCGTGCGCTACGCCGTGTTCCTGGAAAACACGGCTTCGGGCGTGGTTTCCAACCACAACGACCTGTACCTCGGCACGGGCACCAACTACTACACCGGCCACTACGGCACGCTCGATTTCCTGACCCTGGCCAACTGGCGCACGGCCAACGGCGGGGCATTTGACCAGAACAGCCTCCAGGTAGCCCCCTTGTTCGCGGCCCCCGCCACCGCCAACTTCCTGCCCGCCGAGGGCCAGCTGAACGGGACCGGCAACCCGGCGACGCTGGCGCGCGTGCCCCGCGACATTACGGGCCTGCCCCGGACCAGCCCGCCCGACCCCGGTGCCTACGAGCTGACCCTGGTGCCCAACGACGTGGCCGTGCTGAGCATCGACGCGCCGGCCGTGACGGGCGTACTCGGCAGCAACCCGGTGGTGGTCACCATCCGCAACAACGGCTCCAGTGTGCTCTCGTCGGTGGTGCTGAGCTACGTGCTGAACACCGGCACGCCCGTCGCGCAAACCTTTACCGGGCTGAACCTGGCCCTGGGGGCCAGCCGGCAGCTCACGTTCAGCACCGGCCTGGTGGTGGCCATAAGCGGCACCCTGACCCTGACGGTGACCGGCAGCCTGCCCAACGGCCTGCCCGACGGCAACGCCGTGAACAACAGCCAAACCATCACCTTCTTCCAGCCCACGTTGCCCAACGACGAGCCCTGCGGTGCCGTGGCCCTGGGCACCAGCCCCACCACGGGCTCCAACGTAGGCGCAACCACCAGCGTGCAGAACGGCATCAACACGCCGGCCTGCTCCGGGGGGGCGCTGCCCAATGACGTGTGGTTCGCCTTCACGCCGAGCGGCACGAGCACGAC
Source organism: Hymenobacter sp. (assembly GCA_028288445.1). GTDB lineage: Bacteria > Bacteroidota > Bacteroidia > Cytophagales > Hymenobacteraceae > Hymenobacter. The sequence continues at coordinate 23,627 of JAQBNT010000243.1, forward strand.
CATCACGCTGACGGGCACCCCGGCGGGCGCGGTGCGCGTGTTCAGCAGCCCGGGCTGCTCGGCCGGGCCGTTCACCCAGGTGTTCTGCCAGGGCAGCGGTATTGCCAACACGGCCCTGGGCAGTGTGCTGGTGCCGGGCCTCACGGCGGGCACGCGCTACTACGTGGCCGTGAGCGGCCACGGCAGCGGCGATGCCACCGGTAGCTTCACCATCGCGGCCACCGCCTTGCTGGGCACCAAAGCCCCGGCCAACCCCAGCGCCCTGCTGGTGTACCCTAACCCGAGCAACACCGGCCAGCTGACCCTGAGCCTGACCGGGGTGCGCGGTGCGGGCACGGTCGAGCTGCTGAACGTGCTGGGCCAGGCGGTGCTCCGCCAGCCGCTGGCTACGGCCACCGAGCAGCCGCTTTCGACCCGTGGCCTGGCCGCCGGCCTCTACACCCTGCGCGTGCAGGCCGGGGGCGAGGTGCTCACCCGCAAAGTGGTGCTGCAATAACCGGTTTCACCCTTTCCGAACCGTTCTTTCAAGCACACAAAAAAGCCCCGGCCAATTGGCCGGGGCTTTTTTGTGCTTGTTGGAATAAGGAGAAGCAGACAACATGCTACAGCCCGTTATGCAGACCACAAACCCGGTTGGTCATGCAGAGCGTAGCGAAGCATCTTTACCCCGATAGTAATTCCTGCGTTTGGATTGCGTTGAGCAGTAAAGATGCTTCGCTACGCTCTGCACGACGGGTTGTGGTCCGCATGACCAACCAGACTGTGGTCCGCACCACGTTCCCGTCCGGTATTCAGCCGGCCGCGCTCTTACAGCGCCTCCCGCCGCGTGGCAACGGCCGTCTTATACGCATTCGTCTCCGCGATTTGGGCTTGCAGCTGGCCCAGGTACAGCTCGCGGGTGAGCAGGGTCACGGGGCCGCGCAAAGCCTGGTTCTCGTTGAGAATGGCCTGCCGGTAGTTGGCACGGCGCAGGTTTTTCTCGTTGTCTTTGCGGGACCTGGTGCCACTCGCCAGCGTGGGGATGAGGGCTTTCAGCGAGGTGATTTCGGCGTCGAGGCTGGCTAGCTCGGCCTGCTCCTCGGTGGCGCTGCCGGTCGAGTTCTCGTGGGTGTAGTCGAGGTTGCCGGCGCGGTGGTTCAGGTCGCGCAGCTTCGCCTCGGCCAACGCCAAAGCGCTGTCGCAATCGTCGCGGGTGGTCAATAAATCTACAGAGTAATCCATGGGGGTGTTGGGGGGTTAGGTGAAAAAAGGATTCAGCAGCTAAACGGCCGTTCCGCCCAAAGAATTACCGCCCCCAATGCCCCTGTCCGTACTAGCCAGTGGCTTTTGCCGTCATTGCCAGCAATTCTTCCAGTGACTGCACTTCGGCCGTCAGGCCCTGCAGGCGCGCCACCTGCAAGCCCCGCGCCGTGGAGCCCGCCGGTTCCGGCGGCGTCCCGGCCGCCAGCAGGTCGAGCCAGCGCTGAATTCGTTCGGCCTCGGCCGGGACCGGAGCTTCCGCCGCCGCTGCCGGCAGCAGAGCGGCCCGCAGCTGCGCCAGCCCCCGCTGCCGGTTCGCCAGGCCCTGCGCCCGCGTTTCGTGGTTTTCCAGCTCCCAGCGCAGCTGGCCCATCAGGTGCCGGCAGCGGCGCAGGCGCTTGCGCAGGGCCGCCACCTCGGTCCCGTCACCGGCCGCCTCCACCGGCTCAGCCACCGGCGGCCCACCAACCCGCGACTCAGGCAGCAACACCCCCAGCGGGCTCAGCCGCCGCTCCGCCGCCAGCGAAAACCGGCGCTGTCCCGCCTCCACAAACGCCACCTGCTCGCGCCGCACGCCCAGGTAGCGCCCCAGCTCCTCCTGCGTCAGCCCAAAATGTGTCCGCACCGCCGCGGAAAGAGAGTTAGAAGGAAGAATGCGTGGCATGAGGTTGAAAATTTGTTACATTGTTTTAAAAAACCAAACTGATGTAACAACCGATGTTACATCAGTTTGGTTTTTTAAAACAATGTAACAAATTTTGCTGAAGGAGCAATAAGAAGCCCCGGCTGCGTGGGCGGCCGGGGCTTCTTATGTGAACAAGAGGCTGAGCGTAAGAAATGGAAAGACGATGGATGGCATCTGGCATCGCACGCGCCGCCGCTATCCTGACGATGATGGCTAAGCCGATGATTTTTGACAAGTATGCCTGTGATAAAGCAGCTAAAAAACGGCCCGGAAAACCTGCGTTTCCGGGCCGTTTGGGTATTCTAAAAATGCTGCGGAATACGTTCGTTTGTTGGAGGGCGAGGGTTCACGAGACTCATCCCAATTCAGTGTTTCGTGAACTTTGATTAGTGAACGGGTTTCTTGAACTCTATCTATGACGCAAGACTATTTGCGCACCGCTGCGAGCGAGACTAAGGAGTAGTTCAGGCAAAGGGGGATTTATTCGGCCCAGTCTTAGCCGTGCTCTGATGCCTAAGGTTGCCCCGTGTTTGATTTGTGCACAAAGTGGTTTGATAGGTGTTATGAGGCCTTGTGGCAGCGGGGGACCTTTGTGTTGCTTCTCGATTAGCAGCAACCACCTTCACCAACCCGTACCATGGCACACAAACAAGTTTGGTTCATCACTGGCGCCGGCAGGGGCTTGGGCCTTTACATCGCCCAGGCCGCACTGGCGGCCGGTCATGCCGTCGTGGCCACCGGCCGCAACCCCGACAAAGTCACCCAGGCCCTTGGCCTTGCGGAAGCCCTGTTGGTGGTAAAGTTGGACATCACCAATCCAGCCGATGCACAAGCGGCCGTGCAGGCCACGGTGAACCGGTTCGGTCGCCTCGATGTGCTGGTCAACAACGCCGCCAACTTTTACGCCGGCTTCTTCGAGGAACTGAGCCCCGAGCAGATGAACCAGCAGTTGGCCACCAGCCTGCTCGGCCCCATGAACGTGACCCGGGCCGTGCTGCCCATCCTGCGCCGGCAGCGGACTGGCCAGGTCATCACCATCTCGTCCACGGCGGGCTTGGTCGGCTTTGAGTTCGGTGCGGCCTACGCCGCCTCCAAGTTTGGCCTTGAAGGTTGGATGCAGTCGCTGCAGGCCGAAGTTGCACCGTTTGGCATCGAGACCCTCGTTGTCAACCCGGGCTTTTTCCGCACCGAGCTGCTGACGGAAGAATCCACCAATTTCGCCGACCACCCCATCACCGACTACGACGAGCGCCGCGAGGTCCAGGTGCAGTTCTGGAAAGGCTACAACGGCCAGCAGTCCGGCGACCCCGCCAAGCTGGCGCAGGCGCTGCTCACTATTTCCGGCCAGTCGCCGCTGCCCCACCGCTTCATCGCTGGGGCCGATGCCGTCGCCACCGCCGAGCAGGTGGCCGCCGCGCTTCAGCAGCAAACCGCAGCGTACCGGGAATTGTCGTCCTCGCTGGCATTCGACGAGGCCAGTCCCACCGCCTAAACCCGTTCGACGCTTATGGAAAAGAACTTGCCGCCTCGGGAGGGGGCCGCTGGTGCAGGCCGAGGCCTCAGCCGGCGCGAATTTTTGACCCGGTCGGCCCTGCTCGGGGCTAGCGTAGCCGTGGCGCCCGCATTGCTGGCCGCCTGCTCCGAGCAGGCCCGGACCAACCACAACGGGAACAACCAAACGCCTGACGACAAAAAAATCAGTATGAAAACCCGGAAACTAGGCACCCTCGCCGTGTCCGAAGTGGGCGCCGGCTGCATGAGCATCAGCGCCAACTACGGCCCGCCCGCCGACAAACAGCAGGGCATCCAACTCATTCGCACCGCCTACGAACAGGGCGTGCGCTTCTTTGACACGGCCGAAGTGTACGGCCCTTATACCAGCGAGACGCTGGTGGGCGAGGCCCTCGCCCCGTTCCGCGACCAGGTCGTCATTGCCAGCAAGTTCGGGTTCAAAATTGACGGCACCACCGGCCTCGACAGCCGCCCCGCGCACATCCGCCAAGTGGTGGAAGAGTCGTTGAAACGGCTGCGCACCGACCGGATTGACCTCTACTACCAGCACCGCGTCGACCCCGCCGTGCCCATCGAAGAAGTGGCCGGGACCATTAAAGACCTCATCCAACAAGGCAAAGTTTTGCACTTCGGCCTCTCCGAAGCCGGTGCCCGCACCATTCGCAAGGCCCACGCGGTGCAAGCCGTTACCGCCGTGCAGAGCGAGTACTCCTTCATGGAGCGCAGCCCGGAGCACAACGGCGTGCTGGCCGCCTGCGAGGAGCTCGGCATTGGCTTTGTGCCGTGGGGCCCGGTGGGCATGGGCTACCTGACCGGCACCCTCGACGCCCGCACGAAGCTCGACCCGAAAACGGACTTGCGCGCCGGCTTTGACCGTTTCACCCCGACCACCTTGGCCGCGAACCGCCCAGTGGTAGACCTACTAACCGCGTTTGCTGCCAAGAAGAACGCCACGCACGCCCAGATTGCCCTGGCCTGGCTGCTGGCGCAGAAACCCTTCATCGTGCCCATCCCCGGCACCCGCAACCCGGCCCACCTGCGCGAAAACCTCGGAGCTCTGCAGGTGACGCTGACCCCGGCCGACTTGCAGGAGCTGGAAACAGGTTTCGCGCACCTTCGGGTGCAAGGCGGCCGCATGAATCCCGCGCAAATGCAACTAGTAGAAGCGTAAGCGCACCGCCACCCGCCGTTGGGCGGCCGACGTGCCCACGCCTCCGTATCATTCGCCAAACCCTGGCCCGTGGTTCGGGTTCGTATCCACCGCTTCAACCAATGCCCGCCGTCATGTCCCAGCCCCTGTCCGAACCGCGGCCCATCTATCCGCGCACATCGCCCACCGGGGGCGAAATCACCGTGCTGACCATGGAGGAGGCCAACTGTGGCTTAGGCAAGTACGACCGGCGCGACGTGTTCAAGTGCATGCTGGTGTTGCAGGGCGCCAACGAGCTGCACTACGCCACCCGCAGCTACGCCATCGACCGGCCCGCGCTGGTGTTCACCAACCGCCTGGTGCCCTTTTCGTGGGAACCGGTCGAAGGTTCCCCCGCGCAAGTAGGCTACGTCATTGCCTTCACCGAGCCGTTCCTGCACGCGGCCATGCGCGGCGTCAGCCTCAAAGAGTCGGTCCTCTACCGCGTGGACGGCAACCCGGTCTATTACCTCGACGACGCGCAGCAGCGCTACTTGGGGGAGGTGTTTGGCCGAATGCGCAAGGACTTCGACGCCGACTACGAGCACAAGGACGAGCTGCTGCGCAGCCAGCTCTCGCTCATTGTCCACGAGGCGGCCCGGCTGGAGCCGGCCAGTCCGTTTCCGGCCGTGGCCACCAACGCCGCCGAGCGCGTCACCAACCTGTTCATGACGTTGCTGGAAATTCAATTTCCGGTGACCCAGCAGTACCACGAGCCCATCCTGAAGAATGCCCAGGACTACGCCGACCGCCTGGCCCTGCACGTCAACAGCCTGAACCGGGCCGTGAAGGAAGTAACCGGCAAGCCCACCTCGGCCCACATCGCCGACCGCCTCACCAGCGAAGCCAAGGTGCTCTTGCACCACACCGACTGGAGCGTGGGCGACATCGCCGACCGCCTCGGCTTCGAGTACGCCACCTACTTCCACCGCTTCTTTAAGCGACACACCGGCACCACGCCGCTGGCTTTTCGCCAAGCGGCCTAGGCCCCCTCGCCCAGCCCGAAACGAGCGGCCCCACGGGCCGCTCGTTTTCGGTAGGTGCCCAGCGGGTAGGCGTTTGATTTGTGCACAAAGCGGTTTGATTGGTATTGTGCTGCCCTTTGTCAGTTGGGGACCTTTGTGTTGCTTTCAACTATACAGCAAGCCCCTTCATGACAGCTACTGCGGAATATACCGATTTGCTTTTCAAGCCGTTTGCGTTTAAGCGCGGCATTCACCTGAAAAACTCGGTGGCCATGGCCCCGATGACGACCTGGTCGAGCAACGAAGACCTAACCATCTCGAACGAGGAAGCGCGCTACTACGAGGCCCGCGTCAACGGCGTTGGGCTGGTCATCACCGGCTGCTCCCATGTTACGCCAAACGGGCAGGGATTCACGGATGAGTTCGCCTCCTCCGACGATTCGTTTATCCCAAGCCTGCGCAAACTGGCTGACGCGGCCAAAAGCGGTGGCGCGCCGGCCATCCTGCAAATCTTCCACGGCGGGAACAAGGCCCTGGCCGCCCTCGTGCCCCACGGCGACATCGTGAGCGCGAGCACCATGGCAATAGAAGCTACCGCGTTTACGCCGGCAGCCAACTCCCGTGGCCTGCGCGACGACGAAATCCAGGACATCATCCAGGCTTTCGGCCAGGCCACACGACGGGCCATCGAGGCGGGCTTCGACGGGGTCGAATTGCACGGTGCCCACGGCTTCCTGCTTCAGAACTTCCTTTCCCCCTTCTTCAATCAACGCACCGACGAGTGGGGCGGCTCCCTGGAAAACCGCCTGCGCTTCCCAGTGGCCGTAGTGCGGGAGGTACAGCGCGTGATAGAGGAACACGCCACCCGCCCGTTCCTGCTCGGCTACCGCGTGTCGCCGGATGAGCCCTAGGAAGGCGGACTACGCATTGGCGACGTTTACGAGCTGCTCGACCGCCTAGCCGCGCTCGACATTGACTACGTGCATGTCTCGCTGTCGAGCGTACTTACCGCCAAGCCCGTTGATGACCAGGACGGCCAGCTGGTGATAGAAAGTGTTATAGCGCGACTGAACGGCCGCCTGCCCGTCGTTTCTGCCGGCCACATCCGCACGCCCGCCGAGGCACGCCAAGCCCTGGAGCTTGGGCTATCGGTGGTAGCCGTGGGCCAGGGACTGGTCATGAACCCGAACTGGCTGGAACTCGCCGCCAGTGGCCGGGAAGCCGAAATTCGCACCGCGCTCCAGCCCGCCACCGTCGAAGCGCACCGCATTCCCGGGAAGTTGTGGGGGGTTATCCAAGCGGCAACCGGCTGGTTCACGCTGGCCGAGTAGTCTTCCAACGGGTTTCCCAACAGGCCGCCGAATCCCGGCGCCTTGCCCGCACCACGGCTTATAGCGGGCGCTAGTTGCCTATAACCAAAACGAGCGGACCATTTGGCCCGCTCGTTTCGTGCGGTAGCTCCCTAAGGTTACTTAAACGGTCAAAATAACAAACGGCAAGTTAGTAGCCCCGCCTACGCCCTCGGATTCTCCGGCCCCGCAGGTAAAAATCGGGCATGTACCAAAGGTTGCGGGACTAAAAACCCACTCATGCCAACGAACTCGGTTTGCAGGTCACGGGCCGGGTTTTCGACTACGTCTTTGCCTCAGCCGTGCTGATGCTGGCGTTCGGCGATGAGCTGGCCCAGGTCCCAATACAGCTGTATCTGCTGCTGGTTTACCTGTTGCAGCGCACGGTATTGGGCATCGCGTACGCGCTGCTTCACGGCGGTCAGCAGCTGGTGGTAGTCGGTCGGGGTAGGATTCATCAGAACCAAGGTAAGGATGGCTCCCGACCGCGCCATAACCTTTTCCTAACCTGCCGGGTAAGCAAAACCCCGTTAGCTTCGCCCTCATGAAAACGCTTTATCTCCTTCGCCACGCCAAATCCAGCTGGAGCTTCGATGAGCTCAGCGACCAGGAACGCCCCCTCAACGACCGGGGCCGCGACGATGCCCCCCTGATGGGCCAGGCCCTGGCCAAGCGCCGCATCTGCCCCGACGTCATCGTGAGCTCGCCCGCCGTGCGCGCCATGAGCACGGCCGTGCTGGTGGCCCGCGAAATGCAGTACCCGCACGATAAAATCGTGGTCGAGTCCGGCATCTACGGGGCCGACGTGGACGATTTCCTCGCCATCCTCAGAGAGTTGCCCGCTTCGGCCGCCTCGGCCCTGGTGGTGGGCCACAACCCCACCATCACCGAAACGGCCAACGCGCTCTCGCCCTCCAGCCTCAACGAGATGCCCACCGCCGCCGTGGTGTGCCTGCGCTTCGAGTGCGATAAATGGGAGGAAATGAGCAAGGTGAACGCCGAGTTTTATTTCTACGACTACCCGCGCAACGCGGAGTAAGGGGCTAACCGGGTCGTGGTAACAAAAAAAGAACGTCATGCTCATCTGGCGTCCGCGCCGTCGAAGCATCTCTACCGTAGAAGTAATCAATACTCTTGCAACGAAGCGGTAAATATGCTTCGATGGCGCGGACGCCAGATGAGCATGACGTTCTGTTAATTTTCAACTGACCCCAACGAATTGAAAACCCTTTCCCGCGACCTGAGCTGGCTGCGTTTCAACGCCCGCGTGCTGCAAGAAGCCCAGACCGATGCCGTGCCGCTGCTGGAGCGCCTCAAGTTCCTGGCTATTTTCAGCAGCAACCTCGATGAGTTTTTTAAAGTGCGCGTGGCCACGCTGCGGCGGCTGACCAAGCTCAAAAAGAAAACCCGCGCCCGGCTCGGCGACAGCCCCAAGCGGCAGCTCAAGGAAGTGCTGGCCGAAGTGGCGCGGCAGCAGCAGGAGTTCGGCGCCACGTTCCGCGAGCAATTGCTACCCGAGCTCAACCGCCACCACATTCACCTGCTCACCGAGGCCGAGCTCACTGCCAAGCAGCGCGAGTGGACCCTGCGCTACTTCGAGAAAAACGTGCGCGACCTGCTCTCGCCCGTGGCCCTCGATGACACGCTGCACCACCTCTTTCTCAAGGACCAGGCCGTCTACCTCACCTTTTTCCTGAGCCAGCCCCACGCCGCCGGCAAAGCCAAAAGCAAGCACGCCGACGAGCGGGTGCTGATAATGGAGCTGCCCACCAAGCGCCACGGCGGCCGCTTCGTGCGCCTGCCCGACGAGGGCGAGGAGCGCTACGTGCTGTTCCTGGACGACGTAATCCGCGTAGGCGCGGCCAATTTATTTCCGGCTTATGAGCAGGTGCAAGTCAACGCCGTGAAGCTCTCGCGCGATGCCGAGCTGGACATTGAGGAAGAGGTGTCGGGCGATTTGATGGAGAAAATCCGCAGCAGCCTGGCCAAGCGCACCACCGGCTTCCCCGCCCGCATGCTCTTCGACCCCCAGATGCCCAAGGAAGTGCTGCGCGCCATCAAGCAGAAAACCGGCATCACCGACGAGGAATTGGTGGAGGGCAGCCGCTACCACAATTTCCGCGATTTCTTCGGCTTCCCCGATTTTGGCGAGGCCGACTTTCACTACCCGCCCCGGCCCGCGCTGCCGCACCCCACGCTGCCGCGCACGGGCAGCCTGCTGGCGGCCATCGGCCAGCGCGACCACCTGCTGCACCCGCCCTACCAGTCGTTCGACTATGTGACGCGCCTGCTGCGCGAAGCCGCCGCCGACCCGCGCGTGTCGGCCATCAGCATCACGCTCTACCGCGTGGCCAGCAAAAGCGCCGTGGTAAAAGCGTTATTGAAAGCCGCCAAAAACGGCAAGCAGGTGACCGTAGTAGTCGAGCTGAAAGCGCGGTTCGATGAGGAATCCAACCTCTTCTGGGCCGATAAGCTGAAGCGGGCCGGCGCGCACGTCGTCTTCACCCCGCCCGAGTTGAAGGTACACAGCAAGCTTCTGCTCATCGCCCGCCGCGAGGCCGACGAAACCACGCGCCGCTACGGCTACTTCAGCACCGGCAACTTCAACGAAAGCACCAGCGAGCTCTACACCGACCACGGCCTGTTCACGGCCGACGAGCGGCTAACCCGGGAATCGGCCGCCGTGTTCGACTACCTGCGCGACCAAACCACCGAGCCCGAATTGAAGCAGTTGCTGGTGGCCCCCTTCGGCCTGCGCCCCGGCCTGTGTGCCCTCATCGACTACGAAATCAAGCAGGCCAAAAAAGGCCACGAGGCCTACATCATCCTCAAAGTAAATGCCGTGGAGGACGAGGGCATGATTGCCAAGCTCTACGAAGCCAGCCACGCCGGCGTGCGCGTCGAGCTCATCGTGCGCGGCATTGGCCGGCTGGTGCCCGGCCAGCCCGGCTTCAGCGAAAACATCAGCCAGCGCGGCCTCGTCGACCGGTTTCTGGAGCACAGCCGCGTCTACGTGTTCGGCCACGGCGGCGAGGAAAAAGTTTACGTCTCCTCCGCCGACTGGATGACGCGCAACCTCGACCGCCGCGTGGAAGTGGCCTTCCCCATCCTCGCCGAAAGCCTGCGCGCCGAAGTGCGCCAGCTGCTCGATTTCCAACGCAACGACAACGTGAAGGCCCGCGATTTTGAGAATGATTTTATTCCGGCGGTGGAAGGGGAGAGGCCGCTACGGGCCCAGGAAGCCACCTACGCGTGGCTGAAAGGCCTGAAGCGCCGCCAGCGAAAAGCGTAGTACGCCGGAAGTAGCTATTTCATAAAAAAAAGGCCCGCTATAGTATAGCGGGCCTTTTTGTGGTTTCAACCGAGTTGTTTCATCGGCAGCAGTTGCGCCGAAAAATAGCTTGGTAGAATTACTTCTTCTTAATGTCGCCGCGAATCTCGCCGTTCGAATAAGTTGCCGAGTGCATGTTCACATACATGCCGTTGTTGAGCAGCTGGGTAGCCTGCTCGTCCGTGAGCGTTACCGTACCCGTGATGGGCGAAGTCAGCGAAGCAAACGGAATGGCCACTACGCCATTAGTACCTGGCGCGCCGGCGTGGATGTGTGCTGCCAAAGGCGTAAAACCCGAAAAGGTGACCTTGTACGTAAGCTGCTTATTGCTGCTGGTGTACGTGCCCTCGAAATTGCCGGCAGCGGTCGAGTTGTTGGTTGGTACCTGCTGAGCACTGTTGATGGTTGCCGTCAGGTCAGTGGTGGTGTTGGCGGGAGTGGAGTCATCCTTTTTGCTGCAGGCAGTAAAAAGACTCAATGCTGATGCTAGGAAGAAAATGTAGGACTTTTTCATGTTGATTGAGTAATTTGGACTTGAAGAGAAAATTAAAACGGTTTAAGTTATTGTGACCATAACTTTAACAAAAGAAAAAGGTTTACGCTAATATTCCACAATGGAGACTTATATTTCCATTATTTGGAACAAAAACAGTCATTATTCCCAATTTGGTACAAGATTTTATGTAATTAGATTATTCAGTGAAATAATATTTTATCTGGACAATAACGATTATTTAACTTGTTGTTTTTGAAAAGTAAATAAGATTATTCCGGCTTAGGCTTCTTTCAAAAAGCACCCGGCTATTGCCTTCGTTTCTCAGCCTTCTTCTTAGATTTTAAACTTTTAAAAAATTTTCTCTCCACAATCCTTTGCATGAATAATTTTACCTTGCGTTACCTTTTGCTGGGTGTTTCGTTGAGCCCGGTGCTGCTGCCGGCGGCTGCCCAGGCCCAGATTCCCGCTGCTTCAAACAACGGTGCCGGGACTGCCGCCACTGGCACTTCATCGAGCCTGACCGGGCAGGTTACTTCTGCCCAGGGGCAGGTGCAGCCCAATACTTCGGTGTCCATCATTTCGCTGGCCACCAGCCAGCGCCGCACCGTGCAGGCCGGCCCCACGGGCACGTTCACCATCCCCGGGCTGGTGCCCGGTGGGCCCTACGTGGTGCAGGTGCAGCAGCCCGGCTTCCGGGTGCAGAACATCACCAACGTGTTTCTGAAAGCGGGCGAGGCCACCGTGCTCACCGTGACGCTGAACCCCGAAACGGTGGCCGTAGGTACCCGCCGCAGTGACCGTACTGCCCTGGAATCGGCGGTGCCGGTTGACGTGGTGGAAATGAGCGAGCTGGTGCGCACCGTGCCCCAGACCGACCTCACGCAGCTGCTGCAATACTCCGTGGCGGCCTTCAACTCGACGCGCCAGACGGGAGCCGGCGGCTCCGACCACGTGGACCCCGCCAGCCTGCGCGGCCTGGGCACCGACCAGATGCTGGTCCTTGTGAACGGCAAGCGCCGCCACACCACGGCCCTGGTAAACCTGCTGAGCAACCGCGGCTTGGGCAGCGTAGGCACCGACCTCAACACCTTGTCCAGCCTGGGTGTGGAGCGCGTCGAAGTACTGCGCGATGGTGCGGCGGCCCAGTACGGCTCCGACGCCATTGCCGGCGTGATGAACATTAACCTGAAAAGCGACAACCATGGCGGCAGCGTGCTGCTGAGCTCGGGCGTGACCTCGGAGGGCGACGGCCTGGCCACGCTGCTGGGCGTGAACAAAGGCTTTCGCCTGGGCCAGAAGGGCTTTTTGAACCTGACTGCCGACGCCGACTACCGCGGCCGCACCACCCGCGGCTACGCCCGCGACCCACTGGTGACGCCCGTGTTTGTGGCCAACAACCCGGCCGCCGAACAGGCCGCGCTGGCGGCGGCCGGCAAAACCTACAAAGACTTTGAGCAGCACAACGGCGATGCCCGCGTGCGCAACGTGCGGGGCCTTTTCAATGCCCGGGTGGAGGTATCGGAAGCGCTGGCATTCTATGGCTTTGGCAGCTACAATTTCCGCCGGGGGCAGGCCAACACGCCGTGGGTACTGCCCGCCACCCAGCCCAATGATGTGATAAAAGAACTGTTCCCGTATGGCTACCAGCCCGAGGTGAACACCCGCATCCACGACGCCGCGGGCACGGTGGGCGTGGTACTGGGCCGCAGCGGCCCCAACCACTGGACCCTGGACCTTAGCAACACCACCGGCTACAACCGGATGAACTACGACCTGGCCAACACGCTGAACGCGTCGCTGGGCTCGGAGTCGCCCACGGTGTTCGACAACGCCGGCGGCTTCCAGTTCCTGCAAAACGTGACCAACGCCACGGCCAACCGCTTTTTCGACAAGGTGCTGGCCGGTACCAACGTGGCTTTGGGGGGCGAGTTCCGGGCCGACCGGTACGAAATCCTGCGCGGCGATGTGCGCGCTGAGGCCGAATACGACAACAACTCGCTGGGCAAGCAGGGCGCGCAGGGCTTCAGCGGCTTCGGCGAAGCCTCGGTCGTAGTGGGCAACCGGACCAACGTGGGCGCCTTTCTCGACGTGGAGGCCGACATCACCAAGCACTGGTCGGTGAGCGGCGCGCTGCGCTATGAGAATTACTCTACCTTCGGCTCGGCCTTCATCTACAAAGCAACTACCCGCGTGCAGGCCACCAAGTTCCTGGCCCTGCGCGGCGCTTTCAACACGGGCTTCCGGGCTCCGTCGCTCCAGCAGGTGCTGTACCGGCAGATTACGCAGCGGCCGGGAGTGGACGGCGTAACCTACGACGGCATTTTCAACAACCAGAACCCGCTACGCGTCGCCGTGGGGGTACCGGAGCTGTTCGCCGAGAAATCAATTAACTACAGCGCCGGATTAGTGCTGACCCCCACGTCCGCATTCTCGCTCACGGCCGATGTGTATCAGATTGATATTAACGACCGTATTACGCTGTCGGGCCTGCTGCGCAAGGAATCTTTCGGCATCAACGCGAAGCTGACGCAGGACTTCACCAACACCCGGGTGGATGCCGCCCGGTTTTTTACCAATGACCTGGACACCCGCACCCAGGGACTCGATTTGGTGGCTAACTACCGTCATGCCCTGAGCAAGGGCCAGCTGGCGGTGACGGCAGCGGCTAACTTCAACCAGACCCGCACCCGCGCCCAGAACGTCCCGGCCAACTTCAGCAACCTGGAAACCGACGATAACCCGACCACCAACTACATCGACCCGCGCCAGCTTTCGCTCATCGAAACCGGTAACCCGGCCAGCAAAATCCTGCTCGGGGTGAACTACAACCTCGGCAAATTCGGGGTGGGCTTGCGCAACACCTACTTTGGGGAGGTGAAATACTACGACGTGGCCCCGGACCCCAAGTTTGGCTTTGGCGGCTATCTGCTGGTGTTTAATCCCCGCACCGTGACCGATTTGCTCGTGAGCTACCAGCCCGCCAAGGCCCTGACGCTGACCGCGGGCGCACAAAACCTGTTCAACGTGAAGCCAAATACCATTGACGAAGCCGCTTCCAATGGCGTGGCTCCTGGCGGCTTCACCAGCCGCAGCGATTTCGAGCGCTATTTCCAGAACCGCTTCGGCGTTCCGTCGCCCTTCCCCGCTAACCGCGACATTTACCCCTATGCTCCGGTGCAAATGGGCTTCAACGGGGCGTTCCTGTACCTGAAGGCCGTGTATAATTTCGGGATTTAAGCAATAGATAAAAGCAGTAGGGTGCGGGGCTTGTCCCCGCACCCTACTGCTTTTATCTATTGCTTCCGGCTGCGCTCGGCTTTTTGCAGCAGCTTTTTGGGTGGCACAATGAACAAGTCTAGGCTGGCGTAGGGCGTGCCGCCGAGCTGGCTGTCGATGAGGCGGTCGCGGGTGCTGTTGGTGCGGTCGAAGGCGTTGAATTGGTAGTTATAGCGGTAGCCGGCTTCGATGCCCGTCCAGAGGAAGGACAGCAGCTCGCGCTCGTAGCGCAGGCGGAATTTCAGGTCAATCTGGCGCAGCTCCAGCGAGGTGACTTTGGGGTTGTTGGGCGCGGGAAAGGCGTTGCGCAGCTTCAGGTTGTAGTTGTTGCTGGCCACCTCGTAGCCGGCAAACAGCAGCGAGTTGGACGACACGTTGCGCCGCACCAGCACCCGGGCCGGAAACAGCGCCTCCACGCCCCAGCGCGGGTTGAAGGAGCGGTTGTACACCAGCACGGGGTAGATGCTCTGGCGGCCCAGGTTGTAGCCCAGCTGCACGCCCAGGCCCCACGCGAAGGTGGGGCTGCGCTTCCAGCCATAAATAAATTCGGACGTGACTTTGAGGTAGTCGCTCACGCTGAGCTCGTCGGAATTATAGTCGCCGTTGAGCTCGGTTTTGGTGCGGAAAATGTACCAGTGCACCGCGTCCACGGGCCGAATCACGGCCAGCTGCGCGCCAATCACGCTCAGGCCCTTGTTCTCGATGTTGCTATAAAGCCCGTACTGGTCGGTAGTGGCGGGCGTGCTGAACTGGAACTCCTGCCGGTCGTAGTTCAGGCCCAGAATGAGCTTGAGGTGCGGGTGGTTGAGCAGCGGCGCGTAGGCCTTGATGACGAGGTTGGCGTTTTTGCTGACCTGGGTGTTGTAATCGGCTGCCCCACCCACGGCCGTGCTTTTCAGGCTGAAATTGCCCGGAATCCGCTCGTATTTCACAATCAGACCCTTGCTCGGCCCCATGCCCACGACCTGCGAGTTGGCAAACGTCTGGGCATCGGTGCGGGCCACGCCGGCCGTATCGAGCGGCGCGGGTGGCGGATACACGGGCATGTCCTGGGCGGCGGCGCGGCCTAAACCCAGCAACAGCAAAGCACCCAAACGAAGAAAGCGTACCTGAATCATGACAGAAAAGGCCGGGCCTGATATAGCCCGGCCTTCGCCCTTACGATAATATTCACGTAACGTTCATGCCCAATCGGCCCGGCAACAATTTGATAATGCCACCGAGCCGATTGGGCTGCTCGCTGCTATTCGCTGGCCCAGTTGTTGGCCTGGTAGGGGTAGCGCTGCTGGTGCAGGGCCGCCACGCGCTTGCCCAGCAACTCGCGCAGCTCCTCCATGTTGGTACGGTCCTGGGCCGAGATGAACACCACCGGGTCGTGCAGCTTGGCCATGTAGGTGGCTTGCAGCTGCTCCAGCGGCGGGCGCGGCGCGGTGCCGTCGTCCTCGGCATCCAGCACTTCGCCGAAGGGGTCGTGCTCCACGTCGTCGTGCTTGTACTGGTCAATTTTGTTGAACACCAGGAGCGTGGGCTTATCGGCCGCGCCGATGTCGACCAGCGTATCGTTCACCACCTGAATCTGCTCCTCAAAATTGGGGTGCGAGATGTCCACGACGTGCAGCAGCAAGTCGGCTTCGCGAATCTCATCCAGCGTGCTCTTGAAGCTCTCAATCAGCTTGGTGGGCAGCTTGCGGATAAACCCAACCGTATCAGACAGCAGAAACGGTGTGTTTTCGAGCACCACTTTGCGCGTGGTCGCGTCCACGGTGGCGAACAGCTTGTTTTCGGCGAAGACTTCGGCCTTGCCCAGCACGTTCATCAGCGTGCTTTTGCCCACGTTGGTGTAGCCCACCAGCGCCACCCGGATGTTGCCGCCGCGCGATTTGCGCTGGGTGTGGCTCTGCTTGTCGAGGTCTTCGAGTTTCTCCTTGAGGAAGGCAATCCGGTCGCGCACAATGCGGCGGTCAGTTTCAATCTCGGTTTCGCCGGGGCCTTTCATGCCTACGCCACCGCGCTGTTTGTCCAAGTGGGTCCACAGGCCGGTGAGGCGGGGCAGGAGGTACTGGTACTGCGCCAGCTCGACCTGCGTGCGCGAGGTAGCCGACTTGGCCCGCAGCGCAAAAATATCGAGAATGAGCAGCGAGCGGTCCACAATTTTCACCAGCAGCTCGGCCTCTAGGTTGCGCAGCTGGGAAGGGGACAGGTCATCATCGAACACGACCATGCTGGTGCCTTCGTGCTGCACGTAGGCCTTTATTTCGGCCAGCTTGCCCTCGCCCACGTAGGTGCGGATATCAGGCTTTTCCAGCCGTTGCACGAAGCGCTTGGTGGCGGTGGCACCGGCCGTTTCAATCAGAAACGCCAGCTCGTCGAGGTATTCGGTAGTCTGGGCTTCAGACTGCCGGCGCGGGGGCACGGAGATGAGCACGGCGGTTTCGTGCTCTTTGGCGGTTTCGTAGGTGCCGTTGTCGGTCGCCTTTAGCAGGATGCGGCCCGCCCGGCCTTTCACGCCGTCGACGGCGCCGACGTGGCGGGTGCTGTTGCCGGGCTTGCGGCCGCCGGATTGGGTATTTGCCATGGGAATGTTGTTGTCAGGATTGGATGGGCTGGATAGGGATGGCTTCGGCTATAAACGCAAATCCAACCAAAAAGAACGTCATGCTTCGACTTCGCTCAGCATGACAAATGTGAGCTTTATTTCAAAGTAAGCGAGTAGGCCACCACCTGCTGCACCTGCGCCGGCGTGAGCATTTTGCCGAACGCTGGCATCTTGCCCATGCCGTTGGTGACAAGGTAAGTGCGACCAAATTCGTTGAGGTTGCTTTTGGTGAGGTCGTGCGCGCCGTTGAGGCCGCGCTTGCCGTTGGCCCCGTGGCAGCGCACGCAGTTTTTCTGGAAAATGGCCTGGCCCGGCAGCGCCGGCGGCGCTGCCGAAACTAGTTGCGGCAGCAGCGCCAAAAGAAACAGCAAGACCGAAAGACGAAGATTCATAGCAGGCACAACACGCAAAGAGCCCACAAAGTACCGGCGAAAAGGTGGATTAGTAGGTCAGCGGACTGGTGGGTTGGTCGGGCAAGCACAATTGAAGGGAACATAGCCCCGACCTTTGCGTTTGGAAAGGCCTGATTCAGCTAATCCATCACTCCACCAACCCACCAACCCACCATCTTGCGCGTCGCCATCGTCATCAACACCAGCTGGAATATTTGGAATTTCCGCGCCAGCCTCGTGCGGGCCCTGCAGGCCGCCGGCCACGAAGTGCTGGCCATTGCCCCGCCCGATGACTACTCGGCGCGCCTCGAAACCGAGTTGGGCTGCCGCTTCGTGCCCATTCTGATGGAAAACAAGGGCACCAACCCCGTCAAGGACGCCGCCCTCACGCGGCGCTTCTACCGCATCTACCGGCGCGAGCAGCCCGATGTGGTGCTACACTACACCATCAAGCCCAACATCTACGGCAGCATCGCGGCGCGCATCGCGGGCATCCCCAGCATCAACAACGTGAGCGGGCTGGGCACGGTGTTCATCATTAAAAACTTCGTGAGCAAGGTGGCCCTGGGCCTCTACCGCTTCGCGTTCCGCTTCCCGGCCAAAGTGTTTTTCCAGAATGGCGACGACCGGCAGCTTTTCCTCGATAACGGCCTGGTGAAGCGCGGCATCACCGACCTGCTGCCCGGTTCCGGCGTCGATACCACCAAGTTCCGGCCCGCCGCCGGGTTTGTGCGCCAAACCCCGTTCGTGTTTCTGATGGTGGCGCGGGTGCTCTACGAAAAAGGCGTGGTCGAATATTTTGAGGCGGCCAAAATAATTCGCCAGGC
>JAQBNT010000295.1 GCA_028288445.1 Hymenobacter sp.
AGCCTACTACGACAGCGGCATATCGGTATTTCATCCACGTCTGCTTCATTTATTGTCTCCTCGAAACCCATCTGGTGGTTGCAGATTGTCGTCAAACTTCTTGAGGCGAGGTTTACTGAGTGGCGTATTAGCCTTACTTGATAGCCACTCAGTCTATTTATTTTTTTTATGCCGCCTGTGGTTGCCCTGCCGTGCCCGTTTGTAGCTCACGGACCCATGCTGAAAAATGGTCGAGTGTTTCTCGCGCCTCTGGCAAGAAGGCAAAAACAGGAAAGACGTGCACTGAATCATCGACAAGGCGCAATGTCACATCCACACCAGATGCCTTGGCTCGATCGGCAAGCCGGGTAGTGTCATCGAGCAGCACCTCATTAGTTGCTGCAGTCAGAAGCATCGGTGGCAAACCGTGCAGGTCACCAAAAACCGGTGATACAAGCGGATCAGTTGGCTCATGGCCTTGGAAATACGAAGCGGCCAGATAAGACAGCATATCGCGGTTCGCCGCTGGATCGTCACCATGGAACCGAGTAAGACTTTCGGACGACAGAGTCAGGTCGGCAAATGGGCATGCCGCGAGGATGCCAGCTGGCTGAGGCAGACCTGCATGCCTGATCGAGATGGCGAGCGCCACGGCCAGACCCCCACCAGATGATTCTCCACTGAGAAATATTTCTGCTGCCTGTACACCGCTATCCAGTAGCCCGCGATACGCATTAACGGCATCGTCGATTGCCGCAGGATAGGGACGCTCCGGTGCAAGGCGATAGTCCACCGAGATACACTGGCCATCGACAGCGTCTGCAAGGCGACCCGCATACTCCACCGATCCTTTAGCCGAGCCAATCACGTAGGCGCCACCATGGAAATGCAATACGGTTGGGCCGAACCGCGGATGCTTTGAACCCACTCGTAGACACGGTACCCCACCGAGTTCGATGGAGGTCACTTGCACGCTTGCTGGTGCCGGGAAATTTGTCAGCAGCAGTCGGTCGTAGGCCTCTCGCATGCCATCGTAGCCGCGAGCCACATCTTCTTGAGAAAATGCATTCTTCCATAGGTCGAATGCACGCTGGCTCTCGGGGCGCTGCATACGCGCTCCCTCGCGCGTTGCGGCCAGCCCAAGGACGTTCCCGGTTGGCTCTTCCGCAGCTTTTATCACGTCGTAGCCCCAACAAAAGCTCCATGTCGTCATGCCTAGCGGGTCGATCCGGGCCATGCCCTTCCAGCGACCGTTGCGGGCATTGATACGCTCGCGATCTGCTTCATGCACGAGCTTGACCATGCTGCGGGCCGCAGCCTGGACGCGCGTAGTGCGTGGACGGCGACGGTCTTCATATTCAAGCAGACCACCGGAGATATCGCTTGCACCGTGGCGGGCAAGACACCTGGCCAGCACCCACGCATCCTCGATGGCTTGGCACGCTCCTTGTGCAAGGTAAGGCACCATTGAATGAGCGGAATCACCCATCAGCGTGATCCGACCTTCAGTCCATCGAGACAGCGGATCACGGTAATACATACCCGTGATGAACGCGCTGTCGATAGCCTCGAGCATCTGCTGGACCCGTGGCTCGGCGCCATGGAAGGAGCGTATGAGGTCATTTACATCCCCACTGTCGGCCCACGATTCGCGGTGGACTTCAGTAGCCGGGACTGATGCCAGGAAACTATATAGCTTTCCTGGGCGCACCCAGTAAGACACAATGCTGCGACCTGGTCCGACCCAGTAGTTGCCGCGTTCTTCATAAACGCCTGCTGGTAAGCGCTCTGCGGGGATCAGTGCGCGCCAAACAAGCAGATTGGCAAAGCTGGCCTCCGCAGGACCGTACAGCGTCTCCCGCACGACTGAATGGATGCCATCTGCACCAATGATGGCGTCGCCCTCAATTAATTCCCCCGATTCAAGGCGGACCCAAGCGCCCTCAGCGTTTTGACCGATCTCCGCACAGCGGGCATTGAGTTTGATGCATTCAGATGGCAGTGCACCAGCCAGTAATTCGACCAGATCAGCACGATGCACGTTATATAGTGGAGCCCCGTAGAGTTTGGCTGACTGAGGGCCGACAGGCCATGACACCATGGGTTGACCGGATTCCATATCCCGGTATTCCAATGAAAGCGGCTTTACGGACATCGCATCAAGCTGCTCTTCCAGCCCAAGGCGGCGCAAGACGACGGCACCGTTCGCTCCAATTTGAACACCGGCACCGGCCTCCTTGAGTGCCTTTGCCTGCTCAAGCACAATGGCATCGATCCCGTTTTCCCGAAGTGCCAGCGCGGTGCATAGCCCGCCTATACCACCGCCTACGATTATGATTCGCATCTAAGTGTCTCCTTGATGTTTATGGAGAGCATCCAAAACCAGGCAAATGCCAGATTTTTATCGTGCTCCTCTATAGTTAAGTACAATAGCTTAATTAAGTCTACACGCTTACTTTTACATGTCAACCTCAAAAATCAAACGCTCTGACGGCATAGAAACCCGCGACAAAATCAAAGCCGTGGCACGACGATTGTTCG
>JAQBNT010000014.1 GCA_028288445.1 Hymenobacter sp.
GGCCACCACGCGCCCGCGCCCCAGCCGCCCGCCCGGCGCGGCCGGCCGGGGCAGCTCGGCCGTATCGCCCGCCGGCCACCGAGCCGAGCGGAACAACTCGTGGGCTGGCTGCCCGGGCTCTTCAAACACCAGCCGTATGGTTTCGCCGCTTTGGTCGGGCAGGGGGAGGGTGGGCTCGGGGTCGAGGCTGACGCGGGCCAGCAACTGGGCGGCGCGCAGGCGCAGGCGGTCGTCGTCGGCGCGGGCCAGCAGGCGGCCCAGGCTGCGGTACTGGTAGCCACCCGCCGCCAGCGTGGCCAGCCCAAACACCAGCCCGAACACCAGCAGCAGCTGCCCGCGCAGGCCCAGGCGGAAGCGGCGGTTTTTGGGGGTGGAGGGGGAGGATGTCATGGGAATTTAGAACGTCATGCTGAGCGCAGTCGAAGCATCTCGCGTGCTGCCACTAACTCAATCGTTTTACGATTTTGATTACTACCGCACGCGGGATGCTTCGACTACGCTCAGCATGACGTTCTAAATTCCCAACTCCCGCAGCCTATACCCCTGCCCAATCACCGTTTCCAGCAAGGCCGGCGCGGGCGCAAAGTCCCGGTCCAGCTTGCGGCGCAGCTGCGAGATGTGCACCTCAATCACGTTCGAGCCCATGTCGTAGTCCACGTCCCACACCTTTTCGGCGAGGCGGGTTTTGCTCACTACGCGGCCGGCGTTGCGCAGCAGCAGTTCCAGCACGGCAAATTCGCGGTTGGTCAGGCTGAGGGTGCGGCCGGCGCGCGTCACCACCCGGCCCAGCGGGTCGAGCACGAGGTCGGCCAGGCGCAGGGCGTCGGCCCCGGCCGGGCCGGCGGTTTTGCGGCCGATGATGTGCAGGCGGGCCAGCAATTCATCAAACGCAAACGGCTTGCGCAGATAGTCCACCGCTCCGGCTTCTAGGCCCTTCACCACATGCTGCGTATCGGTGAGGGCGCTTAGGATGAGCACCGGCGTCTGAATACCGAACTCGCGCAGGTTGCGCAGCACGTCGAGGCCGCTCTGGCCGGGCAGCATCAGGTCGAGCAGTACGGCATCGTAGGGCGTGGTGGCGGCTTGCTCTAGGCCCTCGGGGCCGGTGGCGGCCACATCGGCCACGTGCCCGGCCTGGGTGAGGCCCTGCTGAATGAAGCCGGCCAGCCGGGCTTCGTCTTCGACGATGAGAATGCGCATGAAGGGGAATACGTAGCGTGGACTCTGCGAGTCCGCGCCTGGATGAATGGCTGGGCAAATGCGCGGACTCGCAGAGTCCACGCTACGAAAAAAGGCGCGGAGTTTTGCTCCGCGCCGTTTACACTCTTTAACCAAATTACCGCACCAGATACTTCACGCCGCCCAGCGCCAGCGTCTGGGCGTGCACCACGCGCGGGGCGGTGGTGCCGGCCACGCGGGCTTCGCCGGGCTGGGCGGTGCGCAGGTTGCCGGTGGCCTCCAGCGTCGCGCCCACGGTCAGCTTGTCGCCGAGCTGCTCCAGGGCGTGGGGCGGCAGCTGCACCACGGTCTGGTCGCTCAGCACCACGCCCCGGATGCGGCCTTTGGGGTCGCGCCGCAGCTCTTTAATGCTGCCCTTTGCGGTGGCCGTTTCCGGCGTGGGCGGCGTGGTGGGGCGCACGGGCGGGGTGTCGTTGATGGTTTGGCTGCCGCTGTTCAGGCTCACGAAGCGGAAGTGGCTGCGGCCGTCGGGGCCGGTGTGGCGCACGCCGCTCACCATCACGGCGCTGCCGGCTTTGGCGGCGGCTTGCAGCTGCTGGCCCAGGTGGCGCGGGAAGCGCACGGTATCGGCCGCGCCGGTTTCGGGACGCAGGATGAAGGCATCGTACACCTGGTCGTCGTTATTGGCCACGTAGCTGCTCAGCGTGCCGCGCACGTCGGTGATGGTTTGCAGGCCGCCGTGCTCGCTGCGCCGGCCGGGGCCACCTTTGCCGGGGCCGTGCTCACCATGCGGGCCGCCGTGCTCACCGCGGGGTCCGCGGGGCGGGCGGGGTCCGTCGGGGCCTTCGCCCTCGGCAGGTGGTGGGGGCGGGGTGGCGAGGTTGCCGGCGGTGGCTTTGGCCGGTTTCGAGGCTTTGGTTTTGACTTTGGTGATGGTCTGGGCATCGGCCTGGATGGTACCGGCCAGCAAAGCGGCGGCCAGCAGGGCGACCGAATAAAAGAGCTTGTTCATGCTATTGACGAAAAAAATGTGGGGGATGAAAAGTTGAGCGGTAAGCGTCGGCGAGCTCCGGTTGCTCTTCCGACGATACAAAATTTCCATCGCGCCCTGAAGCCGGCCTGAAGGTCACATTAATTTTTCTTCAGGCGAATACCAGCGGCGTTATCAGCCCGAAAACTGGTTGCTAAATTTCTTTTGATATATTTATCTCCAAGCGTTTACAGCTGCTTGCCCTTGTGCTGTCGCGCGTCGCCTGGGTCATTCCTTCACTCCACAAATTTATGAAACACTTCTCCTCGCTGGTTTTCCTGCTGGCCGCCGGCCTGGCGGCCACTACTGCCCGGGCGCAGGCCTACCGTCCTTTCCGCTTCGGCCTCAGCTATCAACTCAATGCCGCCACGCCCGGCGACACCACGCACCTGCTGCGGCTAGCCAGCCGGCAGGCGCAGGGTCCCGATTCGCTGTTCCTGTTCGATAAGCGCACCAGTCGGGGTCGCGCCCTGCCCCAGCAGGGCAATTGTGGCTACTACGTGCAGCGCAACGACAACCTGTTCGGCACCTCACTGACGCAGCGCCCCGGGGCCGAATACATTCTCACGGCCGCCAATGGCCGCACGTTCACGCTCCGCCCCCGTGCCGCGCTGAACCAGGCATGGGCCGCCACCACGGCCGGCCTCACGGCCCGCGTCACGGCCCGCACGCTGGGCACGGTGCTCGGGCAGGCCGATTCGCTGGCCACCATCACCCTGTCGGATGGAGCCGTGATAACGCTCAGCAAACGCCTGGGCTGGGTGAGTGGTCCGGCCCTGGGGCACTACCTCAACGCCCGGCTGCCACAGGCCACGCTCACCCTCACGGCCCTGCCGGAGCTGGGCTTGGGTACCAGTCAGCTGGGAGCCTTTGCGGTGTATGATTTTCAGCCCGGCGATGTATTCCTGCGCAAAAACGTGAACCAGTTTTCGCTAGGGCCGGGCGTAATATGCCAAACCCAAATCTGGACTCGTGACAGCATCATCAGCCGCACCCTCAGCGCCAACGGCGACACCCTGCGCTACCAGCAGCGCCGCCGCACGCTCACCCGCAGCTGCTCCGGCGCGGCGGTGCTGAGCGCTCCGGTAGTGCAAACGCTGCGCATCACGCGCACCATGGGCCACCTCGACCAGCCCACCGGTTTCTGGGGAGGAGCGGTTTCGGTGGGCACGGGCAGCTTGGTGCACCTGCCCGCCTGGCGCACCACCGACTACAACGGCCGCTTGGTGCAGCGCCACGCCGACTATATGCAGTGCGGCACCCCCGCGGCTGATAGCACCTCCCTCCGCAATGCCAGCAACCTCGATGCCGGCTACTTCGTGCTCACGGCTGCCGGCCTGGGCCAGACGCAGGAGGAACACAGCAGCTTCACCCTCGAAACCACCACGCTGCTCGGCTACCGCAAGGGCACCGAAACCTGGGGCCAACTCACCACTTTCGCGCAATTGCTGCCCGTGCGCGCCAGCCGCCCGGCCAGCACCACGGCCGCTTTCCCCAACCCCTTCGACGCGGAAATACAGGTCACCTTCACCTTGGCCCGCCCGCAGGCCGTGGGCCTTGCTTTGCACGATGCCCTGGGCCGCAAGGTGCTGGAAACCGGCCTGGCACCGCAGTTGGCGGGGACGCGGCGGCTCACCCTGCCCACTACCGGGCTGCCCGTGGGTATGTACAGCCTGCACCTACGGCTTATGCAGGAGGGCCGCGTTGAAGTGCTGCGTATGCTGAAAACGCAGTAGTCGCTACCACTTCTTGAAGATGACGTACACGGCCGCCACCAGCAGAATGAACCCCACCACATGGTTCCAGCCCAGCTTATCGGTTTTGAACACGAACACCGCGCAGAGCGTGAACACCGTGAGTGTAATCACCTCCTGAATCACCTTGAGCTGGAACAGGCTGAACGGCCCGCCGTTTTCCTCAAACCCCAGCCGGTTGGCCGGCACCTGAAACACGTACTCGAACAAGGCCAGCCCCCAGCTCACCATGACGACGCCAAACAGGCCCAGTTTGGCAAACCAGGCCATTTTCTTGAACAAGTGCAGGTGCCCGTACCAGGCAAACGTCATGAACAGGTTGGAAATGGTGAGGAGCAGGAGAGAGTAAACGCCTTTCATGTAATGGGTTGGTGGAGTAATGAACTGGTGGGTGCCTGAACGTCATGCAGCGCGCAGCGAAGCATCTTTACCGCTTCGTTGCATCGGCATCGGACTACTATCGAGGTAAAGATGCTTCGCTACACGCTGCATGACGTTTATTTGCCGTCATACGTTACCCCGCCAATCCGCTAGGCCACCAATTCCGTCCCCACTACATGCCCACCCTTGACCCCGGCATCGGCGAAAAATTCTCGCGCCGCACCCGGCGGGCCATCAACCACGACGGCTCGTTCAACGTGCGGCGACGCGGCGGCCCGCACCGCCACGACCCGTACCAATGGCTCATCCAGATGGACTGGTATCCGTTTATTGGCTTGGTCGTGGTGTTTTTCACGGTGATAAATGTGGCCTTTGCGGTCGCTTTCATGGGCCTGGGCCTCGAAGACCTGCCCGGCGTGGCCGCCCCGCACGACGGCGTACAGGATTTTCTGAGTGCCCTGTTCTTCTCCATTCAAACCTTCACCTCCGTGGGCTATGGGCATGTGTACCCGGGCACCAATGCCACCGGTTTTCTCAGTAGCGTGGAGGCGCTGGTGGGCGTGCTCACCTTCGCGCTGGCCACGGGCTTGCTGTATGGGCGGTTTTCGCGGCCCACAGCACGCATTCATTTCAGCCGTACGGCCATCATCAGCCGCCGGCCCGACGGCACGCCCTGCCTGCAGTTCCGCATCGCCAACCAGCGCAACAACATCCTCATCGACCTGCAAGCCCGCGTGCTGCTCAAAACCGTGGACCCCGCCACCAACGACCAGACCTATGCCCTGTTGCCGCTCGAACGCGACGCCATCAGCTTCTTCCCCCTGAGCTGGACCATCGTGCACGACATCACCCCGGAAAGCCCGCTCCACGGCCTGCTACCCGCCGATTACGAGCGCCTCGATGCCGAAATCATCATCCAGCTGAAAGCCTACGACGACACCTTCGCCCAGGATGTGCACGCCCGCAACTCCTACACCCACGATGAAATTGAATGGCACCGCCGCTTCATCCGCGCCTACGAAGTAGGCAATGACGGCATTGCCGTGGTGGATTTGGACCAGCTGCACGTCACGGAAGCTTTGGATAGATAAAACTGTCCTCCTGAGCGCAGCGAAGGACCTTATCACCGCTGAACGAAAGCCGTTTCAGCATGATAAGGCCCTTCGCTGCGCTCAGGAGGACAGACACTACTCGTCGTGCCCCGGCGCAGCCACCACCGGCGCGGCGGCCGTTTCCCGCGCTTCGCGGTCCAGCCGCTGCTTCTCGGTTTCCGAAGGCTGGCGGGTCATCTTGCTCAAATCAGGCGAGCCGCCGTCTACCCAGCAGGTAAACCAAAAGTCGCCGATGAGGGCCGCCGCGTAGCGCAGCTGGCGCTCCACCTGCCCATTGAGCCGGGCGTGGTAGGCCTTGCTGAAATCGCGCGAGTAAGCCCGTACCGTCTGGCTGCCGCGCTGCTCGTAGCCGAATTTCTGGTCTTCCTGATACTCAGCCGTGAGCTGTTTTTCAAAGCGCAGCACCGAATCCACGGCCGCGTGCGAGCGGACGACGGCCGCCCAAATCGCGTCGCTGGGCCGCTCCAAATACTCGGCCTTGCCCGAGAACAGGTCGTAGTCGGCGCTCAGCAGCTCGGGCAGGCGCGATTCCCACAGGCCGTGGATGCCGCGCTGCCCCGTGAGCTGGCCGTTGTAGTTGCGGGTGGTGTGCAGCGGCACGCAGGCATCGGCCACGTAGTGCCCCATATCGGCCGAGAGGCTAAGAATCCGGTCCGTATCCTTGGCCTTGAAGGCGGCGGTGAGCTGGTTTTTCATGCTCACCACGTTCCAGGGCACAATGCCGTGACGCAGCAGCGAATCCTCGCCGTAGCGGGCCACGGCATCGGCGTACTTGCGCGGCAGCTTAAACTCGGCGCTGTCGCCGTAGCGGTCCACGTCGAGGAAGTGCTTCGGAGCCTCGCCCGGCACCACCGTGCGGCGCGAGTCGGGCCGCGTGGCGTTCACCGTCAGGTAATCAATGTTGGCCTTATAAAAGCCAATCATGCCCGGCGGCAACGTGTACACCGCCAGCCGGTTCAGCAGCCGGTGGCCGAAAAAGCCCCATGCCTGCGCCTGACGGGCCACGAAGAGCAGGGGCAAACAAATCAGAAGCAGGTAGCCGTATTTTTTCACGGCAAACAAGGTACGGAACCAGCTTCGGAATTCACTAAAACGGGATTCGCTGAAACGGTCAGGCTGAGCTTGTCGAAGCATCTTTACTGCAATACTATTCCTTTTAAATCAGGATTAGTGTTGCAGTAAAGATGCTTCGACAAGCTCAGCCTGACCGTTCTAAGAACCTCAGATTTGCCCTACCGCCGCCGGCCGTCGCCCACGAACTTCATGCGGTAGTCGTGCCGCACGTCGCCCTTGCTGATGCGGGCCAGCTTGCCCTTCAGCAGCTGCTTCTTGAAGCCGGAGAGCTTGTCGGTGAATAAGATGCCTTCCAAGTGGTCGTACTCGTGCTGAATAACGCGGGCGGCCATGCCCGAAAACGCTTCCTCGTGCACCTGACGGTTTTCGTCCTCGTAGCGCAGCACGATGTCGGCGTGGCGCGTCACCAGCTCGCGCACGCCGGGAATGCTCAGGCAACCCTCCTCGAAGCCCCATTCCTCGCCGGTTTCGCTCATCATTTGGGGGTTGATGAAGGCGCGCTTCACGGTTGGCTCGGGCACTTCGCCCTCTTCCAGCTCGGCCAGGTCTTCCTCGTCCAGCTCCACCATCGGGCCGGAATCCATCACGAACAGACGCACGG
Source organism: Hymenobacter sp. (assembly GCA_028288445.1). GTDB lineage: Bacteria > Bacteroidota > Bacteroidia > Cytophagales > Hymenobacteraceae > Hymenobacter. The sequence goes on from JAQBNT010000014.1 coordinate 7,132, forward strand.
CTTTGCCCACCTGGGGCGCTGCCAGGCCCACGCCATTGGCCGAATACATGGTTTCGTACATGTCGGCAATCAGCTGCTTGAGCTCGGCGGCGGGCAGGTCGGCGGCAATGTTTTTGGCTTTGGTCTTGAGGACGGGGTCGCCGATGGCAACAATGGAGTAAATCATGGTAATGGTCAGTTAAAACAGAACGTCATGCTGAGCGCAGCCGAAGCATCTCGCGGGTGGTAATAATTCAATCATATTGATTAGTGACGGCACGCGAGATGCTTCGGCTGCGCTCAGCATGACGTTTAACGAAACAACTATATTTCCCGCATCAGCGGCGATTCGAGGAATGATTGCAGAATAATGGTGGCGCTAATGCGGTCCACCGTGGCCTTGTCGCGCCGGGCCTTCTGGCCGAGGCCGCCGGCCAGCATGGTGGCGTGGGCCATGCGCGAGGTAAACCGCTCGTCGAGCTCATGAATGGGCAGCGCGGGCAGCTCGCGGCGCAGTGTGCGCAGCAGGCCCACCACGGCGCTGGTCACATCGGTGGGCTCGTTGAGCAGCGTGCGGGGCATCCCCACCACCACGGCCCGCAGGGGCTCGCGCAGGTGGTAGGCCTTCACGTAGGTCAGCAAATCCTTGCTGTGAATGGTTTCCAGCGGCGAGGCAATCATGCACAGCGGGTCGGTGACGGCCAGGCCCACGCGCTTATTTCCGTAGTCGATGGCGAGGATGCGACCCATGTGGCGGCAATTGAAAAACGAGGAAAATGAAAAGACCCAGCCGGTGCGGCCGGGTGCAAAGATACGGCGGGCCGAAAGCTCCCAATCCGCCGGGCAACCCCGACCGTATTTCTCCCGAGTTTGGATTGCTGCTGCGCTCGGACCGGAAAAAGCCTTGTCCAACGGGCAAAGAATCGCGCTGGTCGAAAGTCATCCGAAAAATTATGGGTATAGTCATAATTTTGATTTCAATTAAATGGTGATATCCGGAAAGCATGAATTGTAATTTGCCGATAAAAACGGCTGATATTTGCCCTTTTATTGTAAATTATTGCATAAATTTAGGAAATACAGGAATGACTACCTTTCCGCGCTTGCAACTGGGAAAATTTCAATAATTTTGATTTTCATCTAAGATTATCCTATTGATTATTAACTCTACGCTTACTGCTTATGCCCACTTCTACCCCTGCTAACCAGGCCACTGGTGCGCCCGCCGGCTCCCGGCAGCGCGGCTGGCTGCGGCAGGCTTTATTGCTGGTGCTGGCTATGGGCTGCGGCGTATTGGTGGCCAACAACCCCTTCCGGCCCTCGTCGGAAAACCCCGACGCCACGGCCCGGGGCTACCTGCGCTTCAAGGAAATCCTGAGCTATGTGGACCGCGACTATGCCGACTCGGTGGACACCGAGGGCCTGGCCGACTACGCCGTGGCTCAGATGCTGGAAAAGCTCGACCCGCACTCCGTCTACATCCCGGCCCGCGACCGCGAAAAAACCGATTCCTTCCTGCAAAGCGACTACGACGGCATTGGCGTCGAATTCAACACCTTCCGCGATACCGTGACGGTGGTGGCCCCGCTCAGTGGCGGCCCGGCCGAGCAGGCCGGTGTGCAGCCCGGCGACCAGATTCTGAGCATCGGCGGCAAGCGCGTATCGGGCGCGCACCTCACGTCCGGGCAGCTTTCGCAGCTGCTGCGCGGCCCCCGGGGCAGCAGCGTGGCCATTGAACTGCGCCGCCGGCACCAGGGCCAGCCCCTGCGCTTCAGCATTGCCCGCAGCCGCATTCCCAACAGTTCCATTGATGCCGCGTACTTGGTTGATGACCAAACCGGCTACATCAAAGTGAGTCGTTTCGCTTCTAATACTTACGACGAGTTCAAGGCCGCGCTGGCCGACCTGCGCCGGCAGGGCCTCACCCGCCTCGTGCTGGACCTGCGCGGCAATCCCGGCGGCTACCTCGACCGGGCCACCCGCCTGGCCGATGAGTTCATTGCCGGTTCGCGCAAAATCGTGTACACCGACGGCAAGGGCGACCAATACGACTCGCAGACCTACGCCAAAGTAGCCGGCGAATTTGAGGAAGGCTCCTTGGTAGTGCTTGTGGACGAAGGCAGCGCCTCGGCCGCCGAAGTGGTGGCCGGCGCGCTGCAGGACCACGACCGCGCCACGCTGGTGGGCCGCCGCACCTTCGGCAAAGGCCTCGTGCAGCAGCCCATCGCCCTGAGCGACGGCGGCGAGCTGCGCCTCACCATTGCCCGCTATTATACACCCGCCGGCCGTTCCATCCAGAAACCCTACGGGGCCAACTACGCCGAATACAGCGCCGAGCTGAGCGGCCGCTCGGCCCGCGGCGAGCTGCAATCGGCCGACAGCGTCCACTTTTCCAGCAAGCTGCGCTTCCGCACCGACCACGGCCGCACCGTGTACGGCGGCGGCGGCATCATGCCCGACGTGTTCGTGCCGCGCGATTCGGTGGCCCATTCCCTCTATTTCACCAAGCTGCTGAGCCACGGCGTGGCCCGTGCCTTCGCCCTGAACTTCTACCAGAGCCACAAAGCTGAGCTGGAAGGCCTGCGCTTCGAGCAGTTCAACGCCACCTTCCGCATCACCGATGCGCAACTGCTGAGCCTGACTGCCCAGGCTGCCCAGGATGGCGTGATGGCCGACGGAGCCGCCGTGCGCCGCTGCGCGCCGCTGCTGCGCAACCAGCTCAAGGCCTACATTGCCCGCAGCGCCTATGGCACTGTGGCCTACTACACCGTGCTGCGCGAGCAGGACGCCGAATTGCAGCGCGCCCTGCACGTGGTGAGCGACAGCACCGCGCAGCTGGCGCTGCTGGGGAAGTAGGGGAGAAGGGAATTATAGGATATAACGCGGCTGTCATGCAGAGCGCGGCGAAGCATCTTTACCGCCCAATGCAATCCAATCGAAAGGATTAATGATTGTGGTAAAGATGCCTCGTTGCGCTCTGCATGACGGCTGCCTTGCTCCCTATTCCTTACCTTCACGGCTCCATCCCACCCCTCTTTATCATGTCGCATTACCACCGCCTCGGCCAGATTCCGCGCAAGCGGCACACCCAGTTTCGCCAGCCCGATGGCTCCCTGTATTCGGAGCAGCTGGTGGGTACGCTGGGGTTTCACGGCGTGTCGTCGCTGCTGTACCATGTGCACCCGCCGACCCAAATTAAGCACGTAGGCGTACCCAAGCCCTTTGCCCCGAAGCTGATTAAGGACCGGCCGCTCCAGCCCGAACACCTGCGCACGCTGGCCCAGACCAGCACCGGCGGCGACTACCTGGCCGCCCGCCAGACCTTGCTCGGCAACGCTGATGTGACGATGAGCATCTGCAATCCCACGGACAAGCGGATGGACTATTACTACAAAAATGCCCAGGCCGACGAGGTGATTTTCGTGCACGAAGGCCGGGGCGAACTGTGGAGCCAGATGGGCAAAGTAGCCTTCGAGCCCGGCGATTACGTGGTGGTGCCGCGCACCGTCATTCATCAGCTACACTTCGAGGAAGGCCCGGTGCGGCTGATGATTATCGAGTCGTTCAGCCCCGTGGAAACGGTGCGGCGCTACCGCAACCACTTCGGCCAGCTGCTGGAGCACTCGCCCTACTGCGAGCGCGACATGCGCCCGCCGGGTGAGCTCATCACCGAAGAATTCCCGGAAGGTGACTACGTGATTTACACCAAGAAAGAAGGCCTGCTGCACGAACTCACCTACGCGCACTCGCCGTTCGATGTGGTGGGCTGGGACGGCTATTTCTATCCCTATGCCTTCAGCATCCACGATTTTGAGCCGATAACCGGCCGCCTGCACCAGCCGCCGCCCGTGCACCAGACGTTTGAGGGGCACAACTACGTTATCTGCTCCTTCGTGCCGCGGTTGTTCGACTATCATCCGCTCAGCATCCCCGCGCCCTACAACCACTCCAACGTCGATTCGGACGAGGTGCTGTACTACGTGGCCGGCAATTTCATGTCGCGCAAGGGCGTTGATTTGGCCTCCTTCACCTGGCACCCCACCGGGCTGCCGCACGGCCCGCACCCCGGCACCGTGGAGGCCAGCATCGGCAAAAAGGAAACCCACGAGCTGGCCGTGATGCTCGATACCTTCCGCCCGCTCTACCTCACCGAAACGGCGCTGCAATACATCGACGGCCGCTCCCCCATGAGCTGGAACCCCGGCTTCGTGCCCGACCCGCCCCGCTCGGCGGATATGATGGACTAGAATTCGGTAGAAAAATCAGGCCGTCATGCTGAGCAAAGTCGAAGCATCTCTACCGTGTATCTAAACCAATCGTAAGGATTTAGTATCGCGGTAAAGATGCTTCGGCTTCGCTCAGCATGACGGCCTTTTACTTGCTAAATGGTGCTGCTTTATTTCACTACCGCCACGCGGTTGTAGCGGTCAATCATCTTGGCTACGTCGGCGGGCTGGTCGTATTGCAGGTGCTGGGCGTTGGCAAAGGTGCTGATTTCGCCTTCGCGCTTCCCGAACAGGCGCAGTACATCGGCTTGGTTGAGGGTAATGGGGTGCAGGGGCTCGGTGGGCTCGTTGCCGACGCCGACCAGCAGCATGGGGGCCATGGAGAGGCGACCGGTCGTGGCATCGGCTCCTGATGAGTAGAGGCGGGCTAACAGTAGCGGGCCGGCATCCACGGCCGTGAGCACTTCCACGTAGTCGCGGCGGGTGCCGGCGCTGCCTTCCTTCACCAGGCGGGGGCGGAAGCGGCGCAGCGCATCGGCCCCGGTGCCGCCCATTTCGCCAATGTCAAACCCCCGCAGGCTGCCCACGGGCCACAGGTGCGTCGAATCGGTGTTGATGGAATCCTGGGCTTCAAGCAGGCGCATGCCGGCATGGAAGCGTAGGCCCGGCACCGGCCGGTAGCGCCCGTCGAAGGTGCGCAGGGCACCGGGCTGAAAGGTGCCGTCGCCGAGGAAGCCGGTGGCTTGGTTTTTCAGGCCGGCCCGCAGGGTGGCGGCGGTGGGGTTGCGGTTGCTTTGGGCGTATATAATGCGGGCTTCAGCCTGCTCCTTCGCGGCTTGGGCATGTGCCTGCTGTGCGCCGACGAGTAAGAAAATAGCAAATAAGTAGTGGTGGGGTTTCACTAAAGGCACTAAAAAATGGTGAACAGTACAGGGGGCGTCAAAAATACGATAATTAGACGGTTGCGCCCCGGGGCAGCGCATTTTCAAGCACCGTGCCAGCTTGGGGTGCGTATCCAAACAGGGCGTTGTCATTCCGACGAAGGAGGAATGACAGCGCCCTGTTTGGATACGGTCTAACCCGATGGCTTTAGGGCTGCTTAAAGGATATCTGATTATAATATTCCACCATGCGCAGTACCTGCCCCAAATCGGTGTAGCTCAGGTGCTGCTTGGCGGCCCAGGCCGCTATTTCGGGAGCCCGGCTGCCGAAGAGTGGGGCCACACTTTTTTGGTTGAGCGATATTGCCCGCAGCGGCTCTTTGGCCACGAGGTCGGTGCCGGCCAGCACGGTCTGGCCAATTTCGGTGCGCGCTGCCCGGGTTTCGGTGCGCAGAATGGGGTCGAACTGGGCATCTTCGTGGCGGTAGCTGTGCTGCACGGCCAGGGCCATAGGGCTGTTGTCGGACTGGGTCAGCACTTCCACGAAGTCGAGCTTGGTGCTGCCGTTGCGCACCAGCTTGCTGCGGAAATGCCTTACCTCGCTGCCCTGGCCTAGGTAAAAGCCGTCGAGGCTGCCGGGCGGCCATACATGGCTGCCGGTCGAGTCGCGCACTTCCAGAAGGTGCAGGGCCACGTTGTATTTCAGGGCGGGCACCCGCACCCGGCGCTTGTCGAGCAGCACCAGGGCACCGGGCAGCTCCACGCGCTCCAGATAGGCCTCGGGGGCATTCACCAGGTCTTTGCGCATCCGGGCCAGGGCCTCGGGCGAGTTCGCGCGCTGAAAGAGGTCCATCCCGAGTTCGGCGAGGTCGCGCGAGGACTGCATCTGCGCGTGGGCGGATGAGGAGAGCAGCAGGCCCGCCAGTAGCAGGCCCGCCCCCAGTTTTTGGGTAGTAGTCATGTAGAGAATGGAAAGGTTGAAAACGGGTGGCCCCGTGGTAGTTAGCGGTTGCGGCCGTACTGCTCGTGGCTGCTCACCCAGTCGGAGCTGGAGATGGCGGCGCCCAGGCTGAGCTCGCCGGCCAGCACCACGCCTGCCACTATCTCGGCAAACTTGCGCACCGTGCCCCGGCCCACGCAGCCCAGCATTTGCAGGCACTCATTCTGGGTGGCCAGGCCGGTGCCGCCGCCGTGCGTAGCCACAATCAGCGACGGAATGGTGATGCTGATGTACAAATCCCCGTCCTTGTTCACTTCCGAATACAGGATGCCGGCTGAGGATTCGCTGACGTTGGCCACGTCCTGCCCCGTGGCAATGAACATGGCCGTGATGCCGTTGGCCGAGTGCGCGCCGTTGTTGTTGGCCCCCGAAATGAACGCGCCCACGTTGCTCACCTGCCCGTGGTAGGCCAGCTGCTCGGGCGTCACGCGCATGCGCTGCATCAGGATGTTGCGCTTTATCACGGCTTCGGCCACCACGCGCTTGCCTCGGGTGCGCATCACGTTGATTTGGGAGGCCTTTTTATCGGTGGCGAAGTTCGATTCGAGGTAGAAATGCTCCACTTTCGCGCCCTTGTAGTTCTCCAGAATCCAGGAGCAGGCGGCGAAGGTGGCGCGGCCCACCATGTTCTGCCCGGCCGCGTCGCCGGTGCTGAAATTAAAGCGCAGGTAGGCGAATTTGTTGCTCAGGTACGTGTCGATGTATTGCAGCTTGGCCACGCTGGAAGTGCTTTCGGCCTGCGGCCGAATCTGGTCAATGGTGTCTTCCACCCACTTGCCGAAGTCCCGCGCCCCGCGCGCATCCTCAAACACGAACACCGGGGCGCGCTGCATGGCGTCGCCCACCACGGTGCATTTCACGCCGCCGCACAGGTTCAGCACCTGAATGCCGCGGTTGTAGCTCGCTACCAGGGTGCCTTCGGTGGTGGCCATCGGAATCAGGAAATCACCCTGGGCGTGCTCGCCGTTCACGGTCAGCGGCCCGGCCAGGCCCACCGGAATCTGGGCCACGCCCATGAAATGCTCGCAGTTGCCCTGGAGCTGGTGGGCATCGAAGGAGTAGTGCTTGAGGTGCTTGAATTCCTTCTCCGAAAACTGTTCGGCGAAGCGCTGGCGGGCCGCGATGGCGGCCTCGGAGTAGTCGTCTTCCTCGGAGCGCGGAATGCGGGGCTTGGAGTTGGCCACGCCCACGATGGCATCTTCCACCTCGATGTGCAAATCGCCAAAGGCATCGGTCGAAAACCACATCTGCACCGGGTGGATGCCCTCGGGCAGGGCCGGCATGTCGAGCAGCACCGTGATGGCGCGGCCCACGGGCAGCTCCACGGCCTGCCCGTCGGCATCGATGGCGGTGGCGGCGCGCTGCTCGCCGTTGCCCAAATCAACCCGGATTTTATCGGCCGGCACCACCACCTCGCCCACCTGCACCTGCTTGAAACCGGTCACCTTCACGGTATCGAGCCGGTTTTTGAGGCTGAAGGCCACGCCCGCGTTTTCGGGCAGGTTGTGCAGGCTGCCGCGGGTGTAAAGCAGCTTGAGGAGCATGGGGCTGGGCGTGAAAACCATAGGGCGGGGAGGGTGGGGGTTGAGTGTGGAAGGGTGAAGGTGCGGAATTTTGGGCGGAATGTCCAAATAATAATTCCATTGAATAAGGTCAGCTGGTAACGTTGCGTCGATGCCCGCAACCCTTATTTCCGGCGAAATGTAACGGGTACGGTCATACTTATTTCTACTGGCCGCCCGTGCTCCCGGGCGGGCGTGAACCCATCCAGTGCCCCGACAAGCCGCACCGCCTCGGCATTTAGCGCGGCCCCCAGTCCCTTCACCACGGTGGCATCGTGCGCCCGGCCGTCGTTGCCCACCGTGAAGCTGACAAAAACTCGGCCTTCGTCATCGCCCGCACTCGCGCCACGCGGCCATGCGGTGTGTTGTGCCAGGTAGGCCACTAGGCTATTGTTATCGCCGCCCCGGAAAGTGGGCATCACCTCGGCCGAAGTGCGCTTGCGCAGGCTGTCTGGTTCGGCCATAATAATACCTATAGGAGTATTAGCGCCAACAAGTACCTGCCTTGGAGCTGGCTTTGTGGGGGCGTGTACGGGCCGGGGCTTTGGCGCGGCGCGGCGCACCTGCGCCAGCGCCTCTTGCGCCGTCAGGCCCTGGCCTACCACCAGCACCAGCGCCACCAGAAACCACTTCAAGCGCCGCGTCAATGTCGGCGGAGTCTGTTGCACCTGCGCGGCCCGGAAGCTACCGCACACCCGGCCATCGGGCGCGGCGGCGCGGGCGGCGGCCAGGTCGGCCACAGGATTTTCCGACTGGCTGAAATCCTGCACCACCCGCTGGCAGCTGTCGCAAAAGTGGCCCCGCGCGTGGGCCCGGAAAGCCGCCGGCCCAACGGCGCACGGCTGCAGAACGGCGTTGAAAGTGGGTAGCAGGAACATGGTTAAGCGGAAATGAAGCAAGAAAAGATAGAAATTTTCGCAGCTAATGCGGCTTCTGCAACGGCCTTATCTCACTTTTCTTGTGTGGCCTAGCTCTCGTGGCACGTACCCGCCGCGAGGAGCAGCGCCGGAATAGGTGTTGACCGTTAAAGCATTGCGCCGTGATAACCGTTAGCGCGGGTGCGCGCCGGGGCAGCAGTTCACCATCTGTTCACCCGTGGATTTTGTATTTGCCTTCCCGAAACTACCATGCGACGGCGCGGTTATAGCCGCCGTGCCGCCCGAATGGCCCCGCCTGAAAACCGGCAGGGGCCGCGTCGGACGTATTACCTTTGTGTGTCGCCCGGGAATACCCGGCGGCCGCCAATTTTCTGTTATGGCCCTATCCTCTGACTATCCACGCTTCACGCTCGGCAGCACCCTCACCGCCGAGCAGCGGGCTTTTTTTACCAAATACGGTTTCCTTCATTTCCGGCCCTTCGCCTCGCCCGAATACGTCCAGCAAATCCTTAAGGCGACTGAGGATGTGCAAGCCAAATGGCTGGCCGAGGGCGTAGAAAAAGTGAACGGCGTGCCCATCAAATACGGCCACGACGTGGACGGTGCGCGCATTGTGCAGCGCTTCGCCTTCGCCTCGCAGCACCACCCCGTGCTGCACGAATTGCTCCAGGACGAGCGTTTCAAGGCCCTTTTTCCCCTGCTCGAAGCCGAAGGCGGCCGGGTGGGCGAGAATGAAAAGGACGGCCTCGTGGTGAACCACTACGTGAACGTGCCCGGCTCCGAATTCAGCCAGATGGGCTGGCACACCGACTCGCTGCGCGACGTATTCTACGGCAAGCGCATCGGCCCTATGCTCAACGTGGGCCTGCATCTCGACGGCACCAAGGCCACCAATGGCGGCCTGCGCGTGATTCCCGGCACCCACCGCCAGGGCCTGCACAAGATGCTGTTTCGCAAGAAATACTACAAGGACGTGTTCTACGACCCCAACGAGGTGGCCATCGAAACCGAGCCCGGCGACCTCACCGTGCACGACGGCCGTATGTGGCACCGCGTGGCGCAGTCACCGCTGGTGGGCCCCGAAAGCCGCCGCCGCGTGATGTACGTGCCCATCATCTCGGGCAAGTACCAGCCCAAGAGCGAGGACAGCCCCACGCCGTTCTACCTGCGCTTTTTGCACCTGGTGAAGTAATTCAGTGAACAGTTAACAGTGAGCAGTGAACAGTGTCGTTCCGTGAACTCCTGCCAACTGTTCACTGCTCACTGTTAACTGTTCACTGAAAAATGTACGCTCTCGTTACCGGCGCTTCGCGCGGCATTGGCCGTGCCATTGCCCTTCTGCTGGCCCAGCGTGGCTACGACCTGCTGCTGGTGGCGCGGTCCGAAGACCAACTCACCAACCTGGCCCTCGAAATCGGCACCCGGCACAAGCGCCAGGCCCATGTGCTGGCCACCGACCTGGCCGCCCCTGCCGCCGCCGAAACCGTGGCTGCCTGGGCCAACCAGCAAGTCGACCAGCTGGCCATATTGGTGAATAATGCCGGCTACGGCCTCTGGGGCCGCTTCGAGCAGCTCAGCCTGCCCGAACAGCAAAACATGATGCAGCTGAATATGCACCTACCCGTGGCCCTCATCCACGCCCTGCTGCCCGCCCTGCACAAGGCCCCGAAAGCCTATATTTTGAACGTAGCCAGCACTGCCGCCTACCAGGCCGTGCCCTCACTCTCGCTCTACGCCGCCAGCAAGGCGTTTTTGCTGAGCTTCAGCCGGGGCCTGCGCTACGAGCTGAAAACCAGCAATATCTCCGTGACCTGCCTGAGCCCCGGCGCTACCACCACCAATTTTGCCGACCGCGCCGGCATGGGGGCCGAGCTGCAAGCCACCGCCAACAAAGTTTCGATGACGCCCGAAGCCGTGGCCCTGGCCGCCGTGAACGGCCTGCTGGCCGGCGAGGCGGAAATCATCCCCGGCGTGCTCAACAAGGTATCGGCCGGCCTCACCAGCCTGGTGCCCAAGGGCATCGTGGAGAAGATTGCAGCCGGGATTTACGAGAAGTATCTGTAAGGTTTTCGCAAGATGTAAGACACGAAAAAAGGCCTTCCGGAATTACCGAACGGCCTTTTTTCGTGTCTTGAGAAATTTAATTCGTATCGGCTAAGCCGCTTCTCTGTTTGGGCCGGCACACGCGCCTAGCCAGCCAGTACGCGGCCCAGGCGAAAAACGGCGCGGCCAGCACATCATACGAGTAATGCACGCGCTGCACCAGTACCAGCAGGCCCACGGCCACGCTCATCAGGCCCAGCACCCAGCGCCATTTGCGGCCCCGGCCGGCCAGTGTGAGGAGCACCATGGTGGCGGTGTGGCCCGAAAAAAACAAGTCGCGCACAATGGGCTGGGTGGTTACTTCAAAAATGCGGTCCATCACCGGGTCGTGCAGAATGACCAGGGTAGTGGGCGGCTCCAGCGGCAGCAGCCAGAGCGTGACCATGCGCATTAGTTGCAGGAAATAATAGGCCCACAGCGCCTGTAGCAGCCGCTGCGGCCTGGGCAGCAGGTAAGCCAGCGTGGCCGCGATAGCTCCGTAAATGAGCGCGAACGTGAGCACCGAAACGTCGTGTACCGGCAGCAGGTCCAGTAGCGGGTCGGCCAGCCGCTGGCCGGGGCGCGCCTGGATGAAGTGGTAGAAGCCCGGCACTACCGGCAGCAGCCCCAGCAGCCCCAGCAGCACCGCACCCAGCCGCAGCCGGAAACTCATTGAAGCCCAGGCAGCCGGCCAGTTGCGCGGACGGGAAGGTGGCCGTGGGGCACCAACGGGCTGGGGCAGGGTAGACGGGGTTAGAATCGTAGCCACAAAAAATAGTTGGTTCGGATAATGGGCAGAGAATAAATCAGCGCGCAAAAATACGTTCCAGCCTGAACAGTAGCGCGCTGGTTGGCAACGGCGACGTAACATTGCCAAGTGGCCGAAACGTGCCGCCTGGCTTTTACTTCATCGCCCCGATTTTATGATGCGCTTTTTACTTTCTGCTTTGCCGGCCAGCCTCGTGCTGGCGCTGGCCGTAGCCCCCGCCGCTCATGCCCAGAATGCGGCCCTCGATGCCCGCATTGCTCAACTGGCCACCCAGGAAGAAAGCAAAGTCATTGCCTGGCGGCGCGACATCCACGAGCACCCCGAACTCGGCAACCAGGAAACCCGCACCGCTGGCATCATCGCCGCCCACCTCAAAAAGCTGGGCCTGGAAGTGCAGACTGGCGTGGGCCGCACCGGCGTGGTGGGCATCCTGCGCGGCGGCAAGCCCGGCCCCGTGGTGGCCCTGCGCGCCGACATGGACGGCCTGCCTCTCACTGAAAACAACGACCTGCCCTTCGCTTCCAAAGTGAAAACCACCTACCTGGGCCAGCCCGTGGGCGTGATGCACGCCTGCGGCCACGACACCCACGTGGCCATGCTCATGGGTGCGGCCGAGGTACTGAGCCAGGTGAAAGCCGACCTGCCCGGCACCGTCAAGTTTATTTTCCAGCCCGCCGAGGAAGGCTCGCTGCCCGGCACGGAGGGTGGGGCCAAGCTCATGGTGAAAGAAGGGGTGCTCGACAAGCCCAAGGTAGATGCCGTGTTCGGCTTGCACATCAATGCCCAGACCGAGGTGGGCAACCTGACTTACCGCCCCGGCGGCGAAATGGCCAGTTCCGACCGCTTCACCATCAAAGTGCATGGCAAGGGCTCGCACGGCGCTTACCCGTGGAACAGCGTGGACCCCGTGGTGACGGCCGCCCAAATCATCATGGGCCTGCAAACCATCGTGAGCCGGCAGGTGAAGCTGATTGACGACGCGGCCGTGGTCACGGTGGGCACCATCAACGGCGGCGTGCGCTACAACGTCATCCCGCCTGATGTGGAAATGTCGGGCACCATCCGGGCCTTGAACCCGGAAGTGCAAAAGCAAATTTGGGCCAGCATCCGCCGCATTGCCACCAACATTGCTGAGAGCGCCGGGGCCACCGCCGACGTCACCATCGACCCCTACGTGCCTGTGACTACCAACGACCCTGCCCTCACGGCCCAGATGCTGCCCACGCTGCAAGCAACGGCCGGCGCGGCCCACGTTCGGGAGATAAAAGCCGTGACCGGAGCAGAGGATTTTTCCTTTTATCAGGAGAAGGTGCCGGGTCTGTTCCTCTTCGTGGGCGGCATGACCAAGGGGCAGGACCCCGCCACCACCGCCGACCATCACACGGCCGGTTTTCGCATCGATGAAAGCGGCCTCACGCTGGGCGTGAAAACCCTGGCTACGCTGGCGGCTGACTACCTGAGCGCCGGAAAACGTTAGCAAGAATCAAACCAAATAATTATTCAGGTCAAAGGAATATTGCAATTTGGTTAAGTGCAATTAACGCTTCATTGTTTGTTCATCAAACGTACAAGATTTCGGTATTGTTAATGAAATGGTGGCAAATGGCTTATTGAACTGATAAAGTTGTCTAGGTTGCGGCTGCTTAGATGCAAAATATTCAAAATTTGCTCAGGCTTAGTGTCCCACCAATAACCTATTCGTTTACATGAGAAAACAATACTCAGCTGCGGCATTACTGATGCTCGGCGGCTTGGTCGCCACCACGGCCAATGCCCAGGACGCCGCCCGCGTTCAATCCAAAGTGTTGGGCGAAGACAACCAGCCCGTGCTGGTGCAGTTCAGCGCCGAAGCCAAAATGGCCTCCCGGGGCATGAGCGGCGACCAGGTGCTGCGCCAGCAGCTGGCCCTCACCAACGCCGACCAGATGGTGCAGCGCACCGCCGAAACCGACCAGCTCGGTTTCGTGCACCAGAAGTTTGCCCAGTATTACCAGGGCATCCGCGTGGAGCACGCCGACTATACGGTGCACTCTAAAGCTGGCACCGTGGAGAGCATCAGCGGTGATTTCGAGAAAATCTCGGGCCTGAACACCACGCCTTCATTGGGCGAAAGCGCCGCGTTGGGCCGCGCGATGGCCCACGTAGGTGCCCGCCAGTACAAGTGGCAAACCAACGAAGCCGACGCTGCCTCCTTCCTCCCGAAGGGCGAGCTGGTGATTGTGCGCGACGCCCGCGTGAGCTCTGAAACCGGCCCGCTCGTGCTGGCCTGGAAATTCAACGTGTACGCCGCGCAGCCCATCAGCCGCGCGTTCATCTACGTGGATGCGCGCACCGGGCAGGTGGTGTTGCAGGACAACATCATCAAGCACACGGCCGGCACGGCTACGTTTGCTACGGCTTACAGCGGCACCCGCTCGCTGGCCAACGAAACCACCACCGGCGGCTGGCACCTGAAGGAGTATACCCGCGGCCTGGGCATTGAAACCTATAACTGCCGGAAGGGCAACAGCTACACCGCCGCCACCGACTTCGTGGACGCCGACAACAACTGGACGGCCGCCGAGTACAACAACGCCAACTACGACAACGTGGCCGGCGATGCCCACTTCGGTGCCCAAGCTACTTATGACTACTGGAAAAACGTTTTCGGCCGCAACAGCTACGACAACGCCGGGGCCAAAATCAAGAGCTACGTGCACTTTGATGACGTGCCGGGCGGCGCGGGCTACGAAAACGCCTACTGGGATGGCGTGGAAATGACCTACGGCGACGGCGCCAGCACCTTCAAGCCCCTGACGGCGCTGGATGTGTGCGGCCACGAAATCGGCCACGCCGTGTGCGAAAAAACGGCTAACCTGACCTACGCCAACGAGTCGGGCGCGATGAACGAAGGCCTCTCCGACATCTGGGGTGCCAGCATCGAGCAGTACACCACGGCCGCGCTGGGCCTCACCAAATCGACCTGGGACATCGGCGAAGACATCATGAAACAGGGCGGTGCCCTGCGCTCGATGAGCAACCCCAACCTTTACGGCCAGCCGGCTTACTACAAAGGCACGTACTGGGCGGCTACCACCTCCTCGCCGTCGAATGCTAACGACCAGGGCGGGGTGCACACCAACTCGGGCATCCTCAACTACTGGTACTACCTGATTGCCGTGGGTAAGTCGGGCACCAACGAAAAAGGCTTTGCTTACAACGTGGGCGCTATCGGCATCTCGGACGCGGCTAAAATCACCTTCCGCATGGAAAGCGTGTACATGACGGCTGGCTCGACCTACGCCAACGCCCGCACCTATTCCATCCAGGCGGCTACGGACCTGTTTGGCGCTACCTCGGCCCAGACGCAAGCTGTGACCAACGCCTGGTATGCCGTGGGCATCGGCGCGGCCTACAGCGGCGGCGGCGGCGGCACCACCTACTGCACTTCGCAGGGTGCCAGCGTGGCCTACGAGTACATTGCCCAGGTGGCCCTCGGCAGCATCAACCGCACTTCGGGCGCTGATGGTGGCTACTACGACGGCACGGCCCTGACCACGAGCATCGCCCAGGGCTCGGCCCAGACCGTGACCTACAAGGCCGGTTTCGTATCGAGCGCCTACACCGAGTACGTGAAAGTGTACATCGACTACAACAAAAACGGCGTGTTCACCGATGCCGGTGAGAACGTGGCTTCGGGCACGGTGACTTCGGCTACGGCTGCTACCGCCAGCTTCACGGTGCCTGCTACGGCTACTGTTGGGGCTACCCGCATGCGCGTGACGCTGAGCGACGCCGCCGCTACCGCCAGCTGCGGCAGCTACAGCTACGGCGAAACCGAGGACTATACGGTGAACATTACGGCAGCCGGTGGCGGCGGTGGCACGCCCACTTATTGCACCAGCAAAGGCACCAGCGTGGCCTATGAGTACATCGACCTTGTGAACCTGGGCAGCATCAACCGCACCTCGGGCGCTGATGCCGGCTACTACAATGGCACAGCCCTGAGCACCACGGTGGCGGCCGGCTCGGCCCAGACCATCAACTTCTCGGCGGGCTTCACCGGCACGGCCTACTCGGAGTACGTGAAAGTGTACATCGACTACAACCAGAACGGCGTGTTCACCGATGCCGGTGAATTGGTAGTATCGGCCGCCGCCAGCAGCGTAGCCACCACCCGTTCGGCGGCCTTCACGGTGCCCACCACGGCCAAAAGCGGTGCCACCCGGATGCGCGTGACGCTGAGCGATGCCACGGCCACCAGCAGCTGCGGCACCTACAGCTACGGCGAAACCGAGGACTACACGGTGAACATCACCGGCGGCACGGGCTTCTCGTCGCTGACGGGCAACACGGTTGCCAACGGCTCGAAACTGCTGGCCGTGTACCCCAACCCGGCCACCGACGTGCTGAACCTGATGCTGCCGGAGAATGCCGAAATCAAGAGCGTGATGGTGACCGACGTGCGCGGTGCCCGCGTCGAAGGCCTGGCGCTGAACAACGGCGTGCTGAGCATCGGCCGCCTCGCCAATGGCATGTACACCCTGACCGTGAGCGACGGCAAGCAAGTGTACCACCAGCGCTTCGTGAAAGATTAGTTCTTTCTCTGAGTTAAGCTAAAAAGGCCCGTCAGCAATGCTGACGGGCCTTTTTTGGGTTGCGATGCGGGCCAACGCCTGCTGGCTGAGGCCGAAGCAGGCGCGCACGGCGGCCTGGGTGCTGGCGGAGGGGATGGCAAAACGGGGCATAGCAGCACGGCAGCGGACAAGAAAAAGCAGGTAGGAAACCTCCGAAAAAAATGGGAGGTTTCCTACCATATTGGTAGGAAACCCCGGTAAAAAGTCTGAGGTTTCCTACCAGCCGTCCGCCGTCCTTTGCCTGGCATAGGTGCCAACTGGCGGTAGCGGCTTCGTCAGGCAATTGGTGTTGCAGTAGGGGATGGGATAATTTCAAACACACGAGAAAGGCCCATTCGCACTGCGGACGGGCCTTTCTCGTGGCTTCTGCCCAGCATGGCAGCTGTTGGCCTTACTCCAGCGAGTAGTCCAGCTTGAGCATCACTGTGCCGAAGCCGTCCTTGTTGGCCGAGGCCCCGCCGAGGCGCAGGTTGACGTCGTCGAGCTGGTCGGTGGTGGTGAAGTAGTAGTTGCCTTCGAGGTTGGCGCGCAGCTTATCGGTGAGGCGCACGCTGAAGCCCGCGCCTACCGGGAGGGCGATGGCCATTGCGGGGTAGTCGTTGCGCTCGGGCGGCAGGAAGGTCGTGCTCTCAGTGGCGCGCTCCGTGCCGAGGTAGGACTGCGGGTTGTAGAGCAGCAGGCCCGCGCCGCCCTGCACGAACACCTGGAAAACGGGGGCTTCGGCCATGGAAGACGCGAAAACGGACTCATCGGGCAACAAATCGAACCGGAAGAACACCGTGCCCAGGCCGTTGGTGCTGGTGAAGGCCAGGCCGCGCTCCTTGGCTTTGTCGCGCGCGCCCAGCTCCACGTAGGAAAACTCGCTGCCCAGGTGCAGGTGCGGCGTGAGGCGGTAGAGCACGCCCAGGCTCAGGGCCGGGCCCAGGAAATTATCGGCGGGGCTGTTGCCGAGGTCGCCGTTGTACAGGGCCGTGCCGCCGCCGAGGGTGACGTGCAGCGGCCCCCTGAAATAGGCCCGCTCCTGGTGGTTGTAGTGCCGGACGGGGTGGTGATACTGTGCCTGTGCGGAGTGGCTGCTAAGTGCGCCAGCCGCCAGCCCTCCAAAAATCAACGAGCGAAACCGCATACTATCAACTAAAGTGAAACAAAGACCGCCTATACGGGACCCAACGCGCAAACCGCTGAAATCCGTTTGGCCCGGCGGGTTTTATTTGAATGTGCCCTGGGGGTCGGGCAGCTTGGCGAGCAGGTCGGAGATGAGGTCGAAGTCGAGGCTGCTGACGCTGGCCGTCCGGCCTTTGTGCACGGCATCCCAGGCTTCGGGGTATTTTTCCTGGTAGTAGAGGCCGCGGGCCAGCTGCTGCCAGGCGTTGGCATTGGCGGGGTCGGCGGCGGTGGCGCGCTGGAGCAGGGTGAGGCCCATGGTGAGGTCCTTTTTCTTCGTGGTCTGGCCGTAGCGGATGAGGTAGCTCGCGCCGAGGTCGCTCATGAGCTGGGCGCTGGTGGGGGCGATGCCGAAGCCCCGGCTCAGGAGGGCAATGGCGGCATCGGGGGTGGGCTGGCTGCTGGCGATGATGCCCAGGCCGCGGTAGGCCTCGGCATTCTGGGGGTTGAGGAGCCAGGCCAGGTTGAAGCGGTAGGTGGCGGTGTCGGGCTGGTTTTCGCGCAGGTACTCGTAGCCTTTGTTGGTGAAGAACGTGCTGGCTTCGGCGGTGGAGGCGAAGCTGGCGGCAATGGCTTTGAGCCGGCCCTCGCCCAGCAGCTGGGTGGCCTGCGTGGGGCTGAGGCCGCCGAACAGGGGCTGCAGGCGGATGGGCTTGCCAGGGGCCGGGGTGGCCAGGCTGCCGTCGGCATTCACGGTAGGGGCGGCGGCCCCCTTGCGCTGGGCCTGGGCGGGCGCGGTGCCCAGCAGGCTTACCAGCAGCAGCGCGGCCAGGGCCGGCGACATATTCTTGAGCAAAGCAGAAATCGACACGGGTGCGAATAAATAAATGAGGGCCGCCCGGTGCGGCAAAAAGCCGGGCTGTAGCCGTTCTGACAAAGATAAAGCCAATGCTGCCAAGGCCCCGGCCCGGCGGCGGCGGCGGCGGGGCGCAAACTGCCGGCCCGGCGCGGGCGTAGGTGAAGCCCCTGCGCCGGGATTCGGCCGCAGGCGCTCTCGCTTAAATTCCGCCAATGCGTCGTTTCTTTTTGCTGACTCCCGTGGCCGTGCTGCTGGTGGCCGTGGTCATCATCCTGGCTACTGAATTCGTGGTGGCCCGCCCCAGCCACCGGACCAAAGACGTGGCCTACGTGGCGGCCTCGGCCCCTGATTTTGATAAGGAACGCCATATTCTGGACGTGTATTCACCTAAAAAAGCGGCCCCGAATGGGAAGGGTTACCCGGTGGTGCTGTTTATTCACGGGGGCAGCTGGACGAGTGGGAACAAGAACATCTACACCTTCATCGGGCGGCGGCTGGCCAAGCAGGGGGTGGTGGCGGTGGTGATTAACTACCGCCTCGCGCCGCCGGTGCACGTGCCCGAGCAGGCGGCGGACTGCGCCCGCGCCCTGGCCTGGACGGTGCAGAACATCACCCAATACGGCGGCGACCCGGCCCGCGTGTTCGTGATGGGCCACTCGGCCGGGGGCGGGCTGGCGGCGCTGCTGGCCACGGATGATGCGCTGCTGGCGGCGAATGGCTTGCCGCAGAATCCGGTGAAGGGGGCCATTATGGACGACCCGGCGGGGCTGGATATGTACTCCTACCTCAAGGAAATGAAGTATGAGGGCGACGCGCAGTATCTGGTGCCTTTCGGCAACGACCCGGCGGGGTGGAAGGAGATGTCGGCCATTTATAAGATTAAGCCGAACCTGCCGCCGTTCATTTTTTACATCGGGGGCGAGACGTACCCGAGCATTAGCGGGAGCTCGGGGCGGTTTCGGGATAGGCTGAAGGCGACGGGGCAGCCTGCGCCGTACACGATTATTCCCGGGCGGCACCACATTCCGATGGTGTTGCAGCTGTATTGGCAGCACAACATCATTTATCAGGGAGTGCTGAAGCTGGTGGGGGCGTAGCGGGGCCAATGTCGGCTGGAAACATGCCGAATTTCCAAAACATGGCAAACACGCGCAACACGGCAAACATGAGAAACATGGCCTATGCGGCGATTTGCGGGGCCTATAAAGCGGTTTGCGGGGCCTATAAAGCGGTTTGCGGGCCGTATGAGGTGGTTTGCGGGGTGTGTGTGGCGGTTTGCGGGGTGTATGTAGCGGTTCGCGGGCCCTATGTAGCGGTTTGCGGGGTGTTACAAGGGGTTTGCGGGGCGAATTTCTAGCTGAACAGGCCGCCCTGCCGCGTGGGCTGCTCGAAGTCGAGCAGCCACTTTTTGCGGGGCATGCCCCCGGCGTAGCCCGTGAGGCTGCCGTCGGCCCCGATGACGCGGTGGCAGGGCCAGACGATGGCCAGCGGGTTCTGGCCGTTGGCCGCGCCCACGGCCCGCACGGATTTGGGGTTGTTCAGCACCCTGGCTACATCCAGATAGGAGGCGGTGCGGCCGTAGCCGATGCCCAGCAGCGCCTGCCACACCTGGCGCTGGAAATCGGTGCCGAAGGCGGGGGCGTAGGTGAGGTCGAACTCGCGCAATTCGCGGTGGAAATAGGCCTGTAGCTGGCGGTGGGCCTCGTGCAGGCAGACGGGGATGTTGGCGGCAGGGGTTGCCTCGGTGGCTTCGTTGAGAAACGTGACGGCGCTCAGGCCCGCGTCGGAGCCGGTGAGGGCTAGGGGGCCGAGGGGGGAGGGGAGGATGGCGGTGGCGGCAGTCGTCATGCGGGCAAAAGTATTGTGGCGCGAACTTTCAGTTCGCATCCCGGCACCGTTCGGTTGGCTTTAACGGCGCGGGGACGCGAACTGAAAGTTCGCGCTACAGCAATTGCGGCAGCACGCGGCGGCGGGGGGGGCTGGCCGCAGTTACCACGGCCTGGGCCTGGAGCAGGGCTTCGGCGCTGGGCTGGTGCAGCACGCGGGCGGGGCCGGGCTGCGAGAGGTCGGCATCCCAGAGGCCGGAGCGGTGCCACTCGTGGGTATGGTCCCAGTCGGGGCGGTCGATGAGGGGGTAGATGCAGACGCCTTGCAGCGGCAGGCCTTTGCGCAGCGTGAGGGCGCATTCTTCGGCAATCATGCGCCACCAGAGGGGCCGGTCCACGCCGGGGTGGCTGGTTTCGGTGATGGCGAAGGGGCGGCCGTAGCGCTGGTAGGCTTTGCGCAGCAGCTTGTGCAGCGGCACCCAGCGCGGGTCCATTTGGGGGTCGTTCCAGCCCAGCTTGCGGTAGGGGTGCAGCTGCCACTGGTTGTCGTAGTAGTAGTTGAAGCCCACGATGTCGAGCAGCTCGGGGCTGCCGCCGAGCTCGGGGCACAGGCGGCCGCTGAGCATGTCGGTGGCCTGGAACTGGTTGTTGTGGGCGTCGCGGGCCTCGCGGCTGTGCTTGGGCCAGGGGTTGGGCGGCGGCACAATGCTGATGAGCGGCTCGGTGGTGAGCAGGCGGATGGTGGGGTCGGCCTCGCGCAGGGCGTAGCTGCCTTCGATGTAGGCGCGCATCAGGCCGTATTTCACGCGCCAGCCCTGGCCGTGGCAGTAGGGCGAGGTGCCGTTGGCCTCGCCGCCCAGCCAGCTGATGAAGCTGACCTCGTTGATGGGCGTGACGATGAGCACGTCGTCGGGCCGCTGCGAGCGGTAGAAGTCCACGAAGGCGCGGCAGAGGGCGGCGAAGCGCCGGGCAAACATGGGGTGGAGCGGCGTGAGGTCGTCGGGGTAGCCGAAGTGGCACAGGTCCCAGATTTGCTGCACGCCGTGGCGCTGGCCGGCGTCCAGCATGGTTTGCACGGTGCTGAAATCGTAGTGGTAGGGCGTTTTTTCAATCATCGCCCAGCGAATGCCCTCGCGCACGGTGCCGATGTTGAAGGGCTTCTGGGCCGCGTAATCTTCATCAATCAACTGCAAGTGGCCGGTGAGGGGCAGAAAGTCGACGCGGTTGCCGAAGGCGTTGAGCTGGTCGGTGCACTCGTAGCCGCCCCACCAAAACGAGCGGAAAGGGTTGGAGTCGGGGGTAGGATATGCCATAGTAAGAACTGGGTAATAGGCGAATGCCCGCGCCGGCTGGTTGGGCGGGCGCGGGCACTGGAGTAACTTAAACCGCAAAAGCGGCGCTGGGGTTAAGGCCGAGGTTACCGTAGCGCGAACTTTTCGTTCGCGGCCCCGCGCCGTTCGGGTGTCGTTTGGGGACGCGAACGAAAATTTCGCGCTACTGCGCGGTGGGATGGGCCAGGTTTTTGGCTTCGATGAAAATGCGCTGCACCTCGGGGTGCTCGGCCCGGATGGCGTCCTGCAATTCCTCCACGGCGGTGGCCACCTGATTCGACGTGAGGTCGTCGGCAAACTGCACGTCGAGGGCCAGAATCACGTCATTGGGGCCGAGGTACATGGACAGGGGCGAGCGGATTTCGCACACCTGGGGCTGGGCGCGGGCAATGCGCTCCAGGTTGGCCAGCGTGACGGCATCGACGCCGGTGCCCACCAGCAGGCCCTTGGTGCGGCCCACCAGAAACACGGCCACCAGCATCAGCAGCAAACCAATGGCGATGGACGCGCCGCCGTCGAAATACGGGTTGTTCAGCCAATGCCCCAGAAACACGCCGATGCCGGCCACCGCCAGGCCCACCAGCGCGGCCAGGTTTTCCATCACGGAGGCGAATACGGCAGGGTCGCGGCTGGTGCGCAGCATTTTGACGAAGCCGACGCTGGCGTCCGATTGCGCCAGCAGGGCCTTCACCGACAGGTAAAAGGCCAGGCCTTCAAACAGGAAAGAAAGGCCTAGTACCACGTAGTTCCAGCCCGCGTCTTCGAGGGGCTCGGGGTGCTGGATGTGCTTGATGCCCTCGTAGAACGACATGCCGCCGCCGATGGCGAAGATGAGCACGGCCACAATCAGGCCCCAGAAATACAGCTCCTTGCTGTGGCCGAAGGGGTGCTCGGCATCGGGCGGGCGCTGGCTTTGGGCGGTGCCGTAGAGCAGCAGGCCGCTGTTGCCGGTGTCGACGAGGGAGTGAATGCCCTCCGAGAGCATGGCCGACGAGCCCGTGAAGTACGCCGCCACGAACTTGCTGATGGCAATGGCGATATTGGCGACGATGCCGCCGTAGAGGGAGAGTTTGGAAGCGTTTGCGTTGGCCATGCGGCGGGGGTAGGGATTGTGATTTTGAGCAAAGAACGGCAGGCGATGCGGGGGCGTAACCTTACCCCCTGCCCCTCTCCACAGGAGAGGGGAGGCAGCCGGGTCCGGCAGGGGTGAGGTTAAGCCGCCCGGCTCGACAGCGACTTGGCCTCGATAAAAATGCGCTTCATCTCCGGGTACCTGGCCCGAATGACGTCCTGCATATCATCAATGGCTACCTCGATTTCGTTGGCCGTGAGCTTGTGGGAAAACTCTACGTCGAGGGCCAGAATCACATCAGCCGGGCCGAGGTAGGAGGTGAGGGGCGGCCCCACCTGGTCGATGTTGGGCTGGGCGCGCACCAGGGCTTCGATGGCATCCACGGTTTCATCATCCACGCCGGTTCCCACCAGCAGGCGCTTGGTTTTGTAGATGAGGAACAGCGCCACGAATACCAGCAGCACGCCAATGGCTACGGAGGCCGCGCCGTCGAGGTAGGGATTATCGAGCAGATGGCCCAGGTACACGCCGGCCAGCGCAATCACCAGGCCCAGCAGGGCGGCCAGGTCTTCGAGCAGAATGGCAAACACCGACGGGTCCTTGCTGCGGCGCAGGGTTTCCCAGAAGCCGGCGTCGCCCCGGTCGGCGTTGAAGGCTTTAAAAGCCAGGAAGCAGGAAATGCCCTCGAAGACCAGGGAGAGGCCCAGCACCCAGTAGTTCCACGTCGGGTCGGTGAGGGGGGCGGGGTGCTTGAGGTGGTCGATGCCTTCGTAGAGCGACATGCCGCCGCCCACCGAAAACACCAGAATGGCCACAATCAGCGCCCAGAAGTACAGCTCCTTGCTGCGCCCGAAGGGGTGGCGGGCATCGGCCGGCTTCTCGGCCTGGCGCACGCCGTGCAGGATGAGCAGGCCGTTGCCGCTGTCCACGAGCGAGTGAATGCCCTCCGAGAGCATGGCTGAGGAGCCCGTGAATGCCGCCGCCACAAACTTGCTGGCGGCAATGGCGATGTTGGCAACGATGGCCCCGTAAATGGCCAGCTTGGAGGAGGAACCCGGAGAACTCATGGCCCGGCTTACGCGGCGGCGGCGGCCGGGGTTGGTGCTGGGCCCGCCCCCCAAGCGCCGGCCCGGCCCGGCGAGCGCACAAACCAGCCAGCAACAGGCCAAAGCGGATGCTGCCCGAGAAGGGGCAGTTGCCGGGCTACAATCAATAAAAAAATAAAACGATTGTAGCCAACCAATGGATGCCTGCCGGGCTACAATCATTTTTATTTTTTATTGATTGTAGCCCCCCAGCCTCCAACCCCGCTAACGTAGCGCGGACCCGCGGAGTCCGCGCTACGGCGGTACTTTCGCTCCCATGTCCGCACCTACTTTGCAGCGCCGCCTCGGCCTGGTTCAAGCTACCGCGCTTAATATGATTGACATGGTGGGCATCGGCCCCTTTGTCACCCTGCCGCTTGTGATGGGCTTCATGGGGCCGAATTTCCTGCTGGCCTGGCTGGTGGGCGCGGCCCTTGCTTCCGTGGATGGCCTGATTTGGAGCGAGCTGGGCGCGGCCTACCCCGAGGCCGGCGGCAGCTACCGCTTCCTCAAGCTGGCCTACGGCGAGCAGAAGTGGGGCCGCTACATGTCGTTTCTCTACGTCTGGCAAACGCTCATTCAGTCGCCGCTGGTGCTGGCGTCGGGCGCCATTGGCTTCGCCCAATACTTCGGCTACCTCGTGCCCATGACGGAGTGGTGGCAGCCCAAAGCCGTAGCCGGCACCGTGGTCTTGCTGTTGATTGTGCTGCTCTACCGGCGCATTGAGGACATCGGTAAGCTGGGCGTGGCCCTGTGGGTGGGGGTGCTGAGCCTGATGGGCTGGCTGATTTTCGGGGGCGTCACGCACCCCAACCACCACGTCGATATCTTCCCGGCGGGCGGCTTCTCGGCCTTGCCGGGGCTGCTGATTTCGGCCGCCATGGGCCAGGCGGCGGTCAAAACCATCTATTCCTACCTGGGCTACTACAACGTGTGCCACCTCGGGGCCGAAATCAAAGGGCCGGAGAAGGTCATTCCGCGCAGCATTTTCCTGAGCATTCTGGGCATCGCGGCGCTGTACCTGCTCCTGAACTGGAGCGTGGGCACGGTCATCGGCTGGCAGGAGGTGCAGGGCTGGCAGGCCAGCGCGGGCGACAAGTCGCAGTTCATCATCAGCGTGTTTATGGAGCGCCTGTACGGGCCCACGGCGGCCAACGTGGCCACGGCCATGGTGCTGCTGGTGGCGTTTGCGTCGCTGTTTGCGGTGCTGCTGGGCTACTCGCGCATCCCCTACGCGGCGGCGGCCGATGGCGAGTTTCTGCCCATCTTCGGCAAGCTGCACCCCACCAAGCAGTTTCCCTACGTGTCGCTGCTGCTGCTGGGTGGGGTGGGGTTCGTGTTCAGCCTGCTGTTCCGGCTGGGCGAGGTGATTTCGGCCATTCTGGCCATGCGGATTCTGGTGCAGTTCGTGGGCCAGGCCGTGGGCCTGATGCTGCTGCGCAAGCGGCGCGGCACCAGTGCGCTGCCGTTCAAAATGCCGCTCTACCCGCTGCCCGTCATCCTGGCCATCATCGTGTGGCTGTTCGTGTTCGTGGGCATCGCGCCGGCCGAGGTGACGTGGGGCGGGCTGCATTTTAAGGTGTATTTCCAGGTGGCCGCGCTGGGCATGATGGCGCTGGGCACGGGCGCGTTCCTGCTCTGGAGCCGGAGCCTGAAGCGCTGGCCGTTTGCGCGGTCGACAGATTCCTAATGACTGGAGCGGGTTGGAAAGGGGCGGTGGAATTCTTTATAACTTGGCATATGAACGGTCGCCTGCTCTTGCCACTCCTGCTTTGTCTATTGGCTACGGCCACTGGTTTTGTGCAACGCTTCGCCGGTGGCTTTCGGCCTGCCGACATCCCAGAAATGGTCTTCCTGCAGCCCGCTGGTGCCATTGGCGTTATTGGACGAGGCAACCGCAACACTCCCAATCCCGATGCTTCGGCAGATGCCAGCGACGCCTTGCGCCAAGCCCTGTTGCGCCACGACGAAAAGCTGCGTTTGAAAAGCCAGTTGCTTGTCAAGGACAGTCTCCTGCGGCAAGCCGTGCTGCGCCTGGCATTTCGGGGTAGCCGGGAGTTGGAAAGCTACCGCAAGCGGCCTTTTTCCATGCCTACGCCGTGGCTGGATTCGCTCCTGGCCACGCAAAAACAGCGGTATTGCCTTGTCAGCTTCGTGCAAGGATATACCCGCACGCCCGGCAACAACCGAGGCCGCATCGCGAAAGACCTGGGCATTGGCCTGCTGAGCATGGGCATGGTGATACCGCTGTCCTCCCAAGCATCCACCCGGGTTGGCGTATTTATCTACGATGCGCAGCAGCACGCCGTGGTGTACTACAAAGCCAGCATCCCCGCTGAGAAAGACCCACTAGCCGGCGTTGTCATCGACCGTGAGTTAACCGATTTGCTGACCAACGATTTTAACCTGACAGACCGCATTTGAGGCGGTGGCATCAACCCCCGGTGTTCTGCTAGCCCAGCCACTTCATCAGCCCGCCCGCCACCAGCGCCCCGGTCAGGGTATTGATGAAATTGACCGCGTTGTTGCTCAGCCAGCCGCGCCGCTCCAGCGTAGCGCCCAGCACCGAATCCATCAGGTTGCCGGCCGTGCCCGCCAGCAGCAGCCCGCCAAACGCCGGTCCCCAGCCGAAACCCAGGCAGTAGGCCGCCGCCAGTAAGGCCGTGCCGGCCAGCCCCAGCGCCGTGCCTTCCAGGCTCACCACGCCGTTGAGGCCGCGCGCGTCGGGTTTCAGGGTGAGAATATTGTAGTAGCGCCGGCCATACACGTTGCCCAGCTCGGAAGATAAAGTGTCGGCCGTGGCGGCGGCGAAGCTGCCGGCCAGCATCAGGTGGGCCAGCGGGGCGGCGGGCGCGTATTGCCAGGCCAATAAACCCAGCAGGCCGGCCACGCCGGCGTTGGCCACCACCTGGCCCGCGGTGCGGCGGCCTTTGTTCTCCTCGGCCAGCCCGAGGCGGCGCTTGTCGGCCACGCGCCAGCCGGAGGCGGCCGTGCCCAGCCCAAAAAACAGGCCCAGCAGCGCCAGTCCGGTAAAGCCGCTGCCGAGGTAAATCAGCAGGCCCAGCGCCCCGCCGGTGCCGGCGGCAGCCGTGGTCAGCTTGCCCGCCCGCACGCTGTACGACATGCCCAGCCCCAGCAAGCCCACTACCAAACCGAGCCGGAATACCTCCATCACCCCAGCCGCTTCTCGTAGCAGAAGAATCGCAGGCCCGGCCGAAACGCCAGCGTAATCTCGCCCGCAAACCGGTAGCCCAGCTTCGGGAAAAGCCGCTGCGTGGCCGCGTTTTCGGAGTTGGTATCCACGCGCAACACTTTCAATCCCTGGGCCACCGCCTGCTTTTCGGCCTCGGCCATCAGGGCCAGCGCCACGCCTTTGCCCTGGGTGGCGGGGTCCACGGCCAGGCGGTGCGTGACGAGGGCGGGCTGGGTTACGTCCCAGTCGGCCTGGGCGTATTCGGCGTCCTGGTCCTGGGTGAGGGCGGCCACGCCGGCCACCGCGCCGTCCAGCACCGCCACCCAGAGGTGGTTTTGCGCGATGTCGGCCGTGAATACGGCCGCGTTCGGGTAGTCGGCCGACCATTGGAAGTTGCCGCTGGCCTGCATCAGCGGCACCACCCGCCGCACCAGGTCCAGAATAGCGGGCACATCGGCCAGGGTGGCGCGGCGGGTCGTGAGCATAGTTGAAACCAATTGATTAGCCCCGGCGCAGCACGGCGGCCGCTTCCTTGGCGAAGTAGGTCAGAATGGCATCGGCCCCGGCGCGCTTGATGCTGGTGAGCACCTCCATCATGGTGCGCTCGCCGTCGACCCAGCCGTTTTGGGCGGCGGCTTTTATCATGGCGTACTCGCCGCTCACGTTGTAGGCCGTCACGGGCAGGTTGGTGTGGTTTTTTACTTCCCGAATGATGTCGAGGTAGCTCAGCGCCGGCTTTATCATCACCATGTCCGCGCCTTCGGCTTCGTCGAGGGCCAGCTCGCGGAGGGCTTCGAGGCGGTTGGCGGGGTTCATCTGGTAGCTTTTCTTGTCGCCTTTTTTGGGGGCCGAAGCCAGGGCTTCGCGGAACGGGCCGTAGAACGCCGACGCATACTTGGCCGTGTAGCTCATGATGCTGACGTGCGCAAAGCCGTTCTCGTCCAGCACCCGCCGAATCCAGGCCACGCGGCCGTCCATCATGTCGCTCGGGCCGATGATGTCGGCCCCGGCGCGGGCTTGGGCCAGGGCCATCTGGCCCAGCACTTCGAGGCTGGGGTCGTTGAGAATTTCGCCCGAGTCGGGGTCTACCACGCCGTCGTGGCCGTCGGAGCTGTAAGGGTCCATCGCCACATCGGTCATGACGACCACCTCCGGAAACTGGCGCTTGATGTCGGCCACGGCTTTCAAATAAAGCCCTTCGAGGTTGGTGCTTTCGCGGGCCATCGGGTCCTTCAGCACCTCGTTGATGTTGGGGAAGGGGGCGAAGGCTTTCACGCCCAGCTCCACGCAGGCCCCTATTTCGTCAATCACGCGGTCGGCCGTGAAGCGCATGATGCCGGGCATCGACTTGATTTCCTCAGTCTGGTTCTGGCCTTCGGTGATGAAGACGGGGTAGATGAAATCGTGGGCGGTGAGGCGGGTTTCCTGCACCATATCACGAATGACGGCGGATTTGCGGTTGCGGCGGGGGCGGTGGGTTGGGAGCAGATTCATAGCAGGCTAAAGAATTACGAAGGGTAAAAGTTGTGGGCGGGGCAAATTTACTTGCTGCCCGGTGCGGGAGCGGCCGTCGGTTGGTCGGGCATGCCAATGGCAATGCCCACCCCGGTCAGCACCGCGCCAGCGCCCAGCAGCAGCATGCCCAGCCCAAGGCCCATCACCCCGCCCACCCCCGCGCCCAGCGCCACCCCGCCCAGCGCCAGCAGGAGCCCCAGCAGCGTGGTGACGGTGAACCGGGGCCGGGCCGCGTTTTCGCGCGCGGTGGCGCTAAAAAGCGCCACCATACTGCACAGCAGCCCCACCACCAGCCCGCCCAGCGCCGCCAGCACCCCCAGGCCGCCACCAATGCCAATACCCAGCACCACGCCGGCCCCGGCAATGAGCAAGCCACCCAGCAGAAACAAGCCCGCCGACTTCATGAAACCCGGTATGGCCGCATTCGCGGCGGCCGGTGGAGAAGTGGTGCTATCCGAATGCGGCAATGGCGAAAGGCGGTTGGTGCGGAAGCTGTGCAGAGGTGTCCCGATGCGCGGCCGGGCTATGGGTTTGCCAAAACCCGGCTGGGCCAGGCGAGCCGGCCACGGGCGGGTTTCGCGGCGGGCCATAGCGCGCCTCCGGGGCTGTTTGATGGGCATGCGCCGAATGGGCCCGCTGCTTTCCGTGGGCTCAGCAAAAACCGGGTGCGAACGCGCCGCTGGCTTTGCCGGGGAATAACCCGGCGGGGCCGTCGCGGCCCCCTCCACCAACGGCGGGGCAAATTTGAACAGCGCTTTCGGGCTGCTGCACGAGCTGCCGAGCAAGAACAGCCACCAGAATGCCCACCGGCAGCGGCTGGAAGAAAACCAGGAAGCGCAGAGAGAAATCATAAACGAAATAGGGCGCACTTGCCATCACACGGTGCAAGTAATGCTTTTTGAAGCGATGCCGCACCACCAACCGCCGCGTCAAGGCGGGCCATTACCGCTGCCCGAATGGGTCGAGGTAGGCCACCAGCACCGCCAGCGCCGCCGCCCCGGCCACGATGCCCCACACCAGCCCGCCGCCGCTCAGCAGCAGCCCCAGCAGGGCAATGGGCAGCACCACCAGCCCCAGCACGCCCAGCACCGTGGTGCCGAGCCCAACCTCCGCCGTGGCATGGGGCCGGGCCAGCAGTGGCCGCCGGTGCGGGGTGGCCGGGCGCGCTGTTGGTAGGAAAATATTTTTTCCAGCGGAATTTCCTACCAACTTTGGTAGGAAAATTTCTTCCCCAGCGAATTTTCCTACCAGCCGGGGCCGCGCCCGGTGCTGGCGAGGCGCTGCGGCTGGGGCAGCCAGTGGGGCAACTGCCGTGTCGGCCGGTGCTCCGGCGGCTGGCAGCGCGGCCAGTGCCGGCATTGCTTCGGCCGCTTGCACCGCCTGCACCCGGCCCGGCATCGGCTGAAACGAGAAGCTGGGGCGGCTGCTTTGGCAGCCGCTGGCCAGGCCGCCGGCTACCACCAGCAACGCCAGCAAACGGGAGTGAAACAAGCGGGGGCGCGTAGCAAAAAGCATAGGTGAAAGCCGGGGGTAAGGTCTGAGCAGGGCTGTACGAATATTGGCCGGTTTCCGCTACCCGGCGGCCAGCTTTTGCGCCGCCTCCCAGCCGGTGCCCGCCCCCAGGGCCACGCCCATGCCGTTGCAGCGCACGGCGGCCAGCACCCCCGGCCGCACCCAGTCGATGATGGGCGCCAGGGCCGGCCCGAAGCCCATCACCCCGCTCCAGCGGTAGTCGATGCGGGGCCGCTGGCCGGGCACAATCACCTCGTGCAGCAGGTTCTCCAGGTACTGCTGCACCGGAGGCGTGAGGCCGGGCGCGGTGGTGGCTTCGGCCTCAAAATTCAGGTTGCGCCCGCCGCCCAGCAATATCCGGTGGTCGGCCAGCTGGCGGAAATAGGCGTAGCCGTGGTCGTAGTGGAACGTGCCGGGCCGGTGCACGCCGGGCAGCGGCTCGGTCACCAGCACCTGGCCGCGGCCGGGCGTCAGGGCCAGCTCCGGCAGCAGCTCGGTGGCGAAGGCATTGGTGGCCAGCAGCGCCTGGCCGGCCGCCACGGTCGCGCCGTTGGCCAGGCGCAAGCGGTGGCCGGCGGGGCTGCTTTCCACGTTTTCCACGGCGCAATTGGTAAGCACGGGCACATCGGCGGCCCAGGCGCGGGCCAGCAGGGCGCGCATCATGCGGCCGGCATCGAGGCTGCCCTCGTGTTCGTTTTTGAGCAGCGTGCCCACGCCCCCGAAACCCAACTGCCCGGCCTCCGCGCTGGCATCGCGGAAGGTGCGGGCGTGGCCAATCACCGGGGCCAGCAGCGCGTTGAAGTAGTCGATTTTATCCCGGCACTCGGCCGCCAGCGCCGCTTCTTCGTGCCGAAACAGCTCATAGCCGCCCACCGGCTGGTAGTCCAGCGCGGCATCGCCCAGCAGCTCGCGCAGCCGCTCCAGCCCGGCCCAGCGCGCCGCCACCACCGCCTGCAAGTCGCCGCGCTTCTCCTGCTCAATTAATTCCGAAATCGACCCAAAGCATGCAAATCCGGCGTTTTTGGTCGAAGCGCCGCTGGGCAGTGCGCCGCGCTCCAGCACCACCACGCGCCAGCCCGGCCGCTGCTGCTTGAGGTAGATAGCCGCCGTGAGCCCCACCAGCCCCGCGCCGATGATGGCCACGTCGGCCGGGCCGAAGAAGGACTGATGCTCCCAGTAAGAGAGGTTGGCGTTAAGCATGAAGCAAGAATTCTGTCCTCCTGAGCTTGCGAAGGACCTTATCACGCCCGAACAAGCAGTTCAAACGCAATAAGGTCCTTCGCTGCGCTCAGGAGGACATTAATTGGGCTTAAAACGCCAGAATCACCGCCTCAATCACGTCGCAGGCCGCGTGCAGCTGCGCCTCCGTAATCACCAGCGGCGGGGCGAAGCGGATGATGTCGCCGTGCGTGGGCTTGGCCAGCACGCCGCGCTCCATCAGGGTCACGCACACGTCCCAGGCGGTGCGGCCGTCTTCGGAGGGAATAATCACCACCGCATTCAGCAGGCCTTTGCCGCGCACCAAATCCACTGTTTCCGGCCGCTGGGCCTGCACCTGGCGCATCCGCTCGCGGAAGATTTCGCCCAGCGCGAAGGCCTTTTCGGCCAGCTTTTCTTCGGTCAGCACATCCAGCGCGGCGCGCATCACGGCGCAGGCCAGCGGGTTGCCGCCAAACGTAGAGCCGTGCTGCCCCGGCTGAATAGTCAGCATAATAATATCGTTCGCCAGCACCGCCGATACCGGCATCACGCCGCCGCTCAGCGCCTTGCCCAGAATGAGAATGTCGGGGTCCACGCCCTCGTAGTCGCAGGCCAGCATCCGGCCCGTGCGGCCCAGCCCGGTCTGGATTTCATCGGCGATAAACAGCACGTTGTGCGCCTGGCAAATGGCCGCCGCCTGCTTCAAATACCCTTCCGAAGGCACCATCACGCCCGCCTCGCCCTGAATGGGCTCCACCAGAAACGCGCAAACGTGCGGCTCCTTCACGGCCTCTTCCAGCGCTGCCAAATCATCATAAGGCACCACCTGGTAGCCCGGCATGTAGGGCCCAAAGCCGCCCGTGCTGTCGCCATCGGTGCTAAAGGAAATAATGCCCGTGGTGCGCCCGTGGAAGTTGTGCTCGGCCACGATGATGCGGGCCATGTTGGGCGCAATGCCCTTCTCCTGGTAGCCCCACTTGCGGGCCAGCTTCAGGGCGGTTTCCACGGCCTCGGCCCCGGAGTTCATCAGTAGCGCCTTGTCGTAGCCAAACAGCTCACAAAGCTGCTGCTCCGCCGCGCCCAGCTGGTCATTGAAAAACGCCCGCGACGTGAGCGTGAGCTGCTGCGCCTGCTTGGTAAGCGCCCCAATAATGCGCGGGTGGCAGTGCCCCTGATTTACCGCCGAGTAGGCCGAGAGAAAATCGAAATACTGCTTGCCGTCCACGTCCCATAGGAGCGGGCCTTCGCCGCGGTTTAGCACCACGGGCAGCGGGTGGTAGTTGTGGGCGCCGTTCTGGTCTTCGAGCTGCATGAGCTGCTCGGCGCGGCTGGACGTGGCGGTGGGGGAGGTGGTGGCGGACATGGCGAGGGCGGGAATTGGTGAGGCCCGAAATTACGGATTTTCGCCCCGCCCGCTTCGCGTGTCATCCCGACGAAGGAGGAATCTGAGGAAAACCGGCGACGGCCATTTCTCAGATTCCTCCTTCGTCGGGATGACTCAACAACGTCCGTTTCTACCGCAGCCGCATTCCCTCTACCTGATGCGCGGTGTCGGTGTAGCGGCCCACGTAGTTGCCTTCTTCGCGGCCACTGGCCCGCAGCAGCGTCCAGTCCACCACAGCGGTTTCGGGGAAAGTCACCGGCGTAGGCTCGGCCGGGGTGGTGGAGGCGGTGGTGGTTTCGGGCAGCAGCAGCGCCTGCACCGTGTTGCCGTGCCAGCCCAGCACCCGCGCCGAAGCCTGCCGGAAGCTCGTATCCGTCGCAATCACCCGCACCGAAAGCAAAAACTGGTCGCCGATGGGCAGGCCGGCCAGGAATTTCTTCTTGGCCTGGGGCAGCGTGCGCAAGGCCTCGCGCACCGGGTCGGCCAGCGCGGTTTCGTCGCGGGCCAGCGCCGGCCGCACCCCGGCCGGAGCCGTGGCCGTCGTTAGCACCACCGGCGTGGGGGCCTGAGCAACACTGGGCAAGGCGAGCAATAAGGTGGCCCCGGCCAGCAGCGACAATGCGAAAGTATTAGGCGTTTTCATAGAATGAATAGCAAATTTCAGTAGCACAAGGTACGACACCCCGGCCATTGAACGCCCTCGGCCCTAACTTTGATTCACCGATGCCCGCTCCCGTTCCTCAGCCGCTCCAGCCCGGCGATTTTTACTACACGCCCGAAGGCTACCTCGTCTTCACCGAGCAGTACCACCGCCGCCGGGGCAGCTGCTGCCAGAGCGGCTGCCGCCACTGTCCCTGGAAATTTCGGCCCAAACCAGGCGCTCAGGGCCCATCCGATGGGAAATAAGGGCGGGGTGTTTGGTGAATGCCAGACTTTTGCCGATATTTGCGGCCCGTTTCCCTGCTTTGTAATAAAATTTAACCCTCCGATATCATGGCCCGTGTTTGTGATTTGACCGGCAAGCGTACCCGCGTTGGTAACAACGTTTCGCACGCTAACAACAAGACTAAGCGCAAGTTCTATCCGAACCTGCAGAAAAAGCGCTTCTACATCCCCGAGCAGGATGCTTGGGTGACCCTGAAAGTTGCTACGTCCACCATCCGCACCATCAACAAGAACGGCATCATGTCGGTCCTGAAGAAGGCCAAGGAGCAGGGCTTCATCGTTTACTAGTAAAGTGATGTTGCGGCGGGCAGTTGGCTGATACAGCCACCTTTTCGCTTCAGATTTTCAAAGCCAGCGCCGATACGTTTGCCTTCCGAGGCAACTGTATCGGCGCTGGCTTTGTCTGTTGGCGGCTACCTTGTTTGGTAGTCTGATTGTTCCCGCCAAATCCTGATGCTTATGCTGCTCCGGTTCTCCTCCCGTTTCCTGTCGCCCCGGCCGTGGCCTCAAGCTTCCACAGTGGTTTTCGCCGGTTTGCTGGGGCTGCTGAGCTTCGCGGCTGCGGCCCAGGCCCCCACGTCCATCCCCGAGCCGCTGACCAGCAACCCGGCTCCCGCCCGGCCTACGGATTTCCTCTCGCCCGCCTTCCACAAGCAGCGACGCGAGCTGCTGCGGGCGCAACTGCCGCCCAATAGCGTGGCCGTGGTCTTCGCCGCGCCCGTCCGCAACCGGGCCAACGACGTGGACTACATCTACCACCAAAACCCCGATTTCCACTACCTCACCGGCTACGAAGAGCCCGATGCCGTGCTGCTCCTTTTCAAAGAGCCGCGCACCGTGGGCGGCCAGCCCGGCGTAACGGAAGCTCTCTTCACCCAGCCCCGCGACCCTGCCCGCGAGTCCTGGACTGGCCGCCGCCTGGGTGTGATGGGCACCAAAAACCAGCTTCTGCTCCAGTTTGCGGCCGATAACAAGGACTTTGAAGCTGCCGGCATCAAGTGGAATGATTTCGACAAGGTATTGTTCAACGGCCTTCCCACCGATGTCCGCGACGATGCCGAAAATCCCGCCGACCTCTACAGCCTGGTTAATACCTTTCGCCAGCAGACCGGCCTGGGCAACAACTACAATCCCACGGTTTCAGACGCCGAAAATATGACCCGCCGCTACGGGCTGCGTAATGGCAAAGCCGCGGCCGGCTACCTCAGCGAAGCCGTAAAGAAGAACCCCGCGCTGGCAACCTCACCTTTGCTAAAGGATTTCCTGGCCGCCACCACCGATGCCGCCCGCAAAGCCGCCATCGAAGCGCACCCGCCCGGCCGCCTGGATGATGCCACGCTGGGCGAAAAGCTCGGCGACCTGCGCGCCATCAAAACGCCCGAGGAGCTGGCCTTGCTGCGCCGCGCCATCCGCATCAGCGCCCAGGGCCAGCGCGAGGTAATGAAGCTGCTGCGCCCCGACATGGGCGAAATGGACGTGCAGGGCCTGCACGAGTACGTGTACCGCCGCTACGGGGCTGAGTTCCAGGGCTACCCCAGCATCGTGGGCGGCGGGGCCAACGGCTGCATCCTTCATTACGAAACCAACGACCGCCAGCGCCTCGACAACGACCTCGTGCTCATGGACTGCGGGGCCGAATACCACGGCTACTCCGCCGATGTCACGCGCACCGCGCCGCCGTCCGGCACCTTCAGCCCCGCCCAGCGCCAGATTTACGAACTGGTGCTGGCCGCCCAGGAAGCCGGTTTCGCCGCCTGCCGCCCCGGTGCCAACTTCGATGCGCCCAACAAAGCCACTCAGGAAGTGGTAGCCGCCGGCCTGCAAAAGCTCGGCATCATCAAAAAGAAGGAGGAATTCCGCAAATACTACCCCCACGGAGCCAGCCACTACCTCGGCCTCGACGTGCACGACAGCGGCAGCTACGGCCCGCTAATGCCCGGCAACGTCATCACCGTGGAGCCTGGCATCTACATCCCCGCCGGCTCGCCCTGTGACCCCAAGTGGTGGAATATCGGTGTGCGAATCGAAGACGATGCCCTGATTACCGCCACCGGCTACGAGAACCTATCGGCCGAAGCCCCGCGCACCGTGGCGGATATCGAGAAGCTGATGGCCGAACCCAGCGCGCTGGAAGGCTTCAAGCTGCCGGATTTAAAGTAGTTGGCGGCTGCCGGATATCGCCTTCTAATGAACGTCATGCAGAGCGTAGCGAAGCATCTTTACCGCATCAAGTAATCCAATCGAAGGAAGTTACTCACTGCGGGCAAAATGCTTCGCTATGCTCTGCATGACGTTTTTCCGCACTCATTCCCTCCGTTCTGCTTCTCCAACTGAAAGTTGCGGCTCAGTCCTTTGGCGTTTCCAAAAATCCCCGTACCTTTGCAGTCCTAAATTTTAAAACACATACACCCCCGTCGAGATGGCCAAGAAAGGAAACCGGGTGCAGGTTATCATGGAGTGCACCGAGCATAAAACCTCGGGCCTGCCGGGCACCTCGCGCTACATCACCACCAAGAACCGCAAGAACACCCCTGAGCGCATCGAGCTGAAGAAATTCAACCCGATTATGCGGAAAATGACTGTTCACAAGGAAATTAAATAACCTGAACAATGGCTAAGAAAGTAGTTGCAACGCTGAAAACCGTTGAGAACGCCAAGAACTGGGCGAAAGTAATTCGTGCCGTTAAATCGGAGAAAACCGGTGCTTACACTTTCCGCGAGGAAATGGTATTGCTCGACAAAGTGCAGGAGTACCTGGCCACCGGCAACAAATAGTTGCCCGCCGGCTTCGGCTTTGTAAAAGTTTAAAAAGTCCCACCTTCGTGGGACTTTTTGCGTGTAGGGGTATTTCCCCGCCCCATTATCCTCCCTTCCCTCATGGGCCTCTTCGATTTTTTTAAAAAGGACAAGGAAACTCCTGCCCAGCAAGCCTCGCTCGATGCCGGCCTGGAAAAGACCAAAACCAACTTTTTCGAGCAACTGAGCAAGGCCGTGGTGGGCAAAAGCACCGTGGACGAGTCCGTGCTCGACGACTTGGAAACCCTGCTCGTGCACGCCGACGTGGGCATCGAAACCACGGTGAAGGTCATCGACCGCATCGAGGCCCGTGTGGCCCGCGACAAGTACGTGAGCACCGGAGAACTCGACCGCATCCTACGCGAAGAAATCGTGGCCCTGCTGGAGGATAATAAATCCGGCTCCATGGCCGTGCTGGACCGCGCCGGTAGCACCGGCCAGCCCTACGTCATCATGGTAGTGGGCGTGAACGGCGTAGGCAAGACCACAACCATCGGCAAGCTGGCTCACCGCTTCCACTCCGCCGGCAAAAAGGTAGTGCTGGGCGCGGCCGATACCTTCCGCGCAGCGGCCGTCGACCAACTCATCATCTGGGGCCAGCGGGTAGGCGTGCCTGTGGTGAGCCACGGCATGAACACCGACCCCGCTGCCGTAGCTTTCGACGCCGTGCAAAAAGGGGTGGAAATGGGAGCTGATGTGGTCATCATCGACACGGCCGGTCGCCTGCACAAC
>JAQBNT010000018.1 GCA_028288445.1 Hymenobacter sp.
GCGCTAGTTTGCTAAACACCAACCTCTTTCCTTGCGTGCCGCTCCGGCAACGTTGCCGGAAGTCCGAACCCCTTTATTCGTTCTTATCAGAACGGTTTCTCTACCTCCATCCCCGAGGAGGCCCTGAAAAAGGCCCTGGACTACTTCCGGCTGGGAGCCAAAGAGCTACGGCCCTACCTACAAGCCCTCACGCCCGAAGAGCGGAGCCACATGCTCAGAATGGGCGCGAAAACCGTGGAATTCGTGCAGAAAGCCTACGACTACGCCAGCAACAGCCCCGGTTTCGTGCCCGGCTTCCTCGACCTCGAAGAGTTTGCCCACGGCACGGCCGCCGTATCGGGACTCTCCCCCGTCCACCAGCTGCTGGCCGGGCTCGACTTCGATACCGACTCCATGATGCTGCTGGCTGGCTCCGATGCCTACGCCGCCGCCCTCGTGATTTACAACAACGTGAAGTTTCTGGCCAAAAACAAGCAGCCCGGCGCCCAGGCCGCTTACGACGACCTGAGCAAGCGCTTCCCCGGCAACGGCCAGTCCCCCAAGTCCCTGGCCCGGCTGGCGCAATAATTTGACTCAGGCGCTTTGCCATCGGCGGCCGTGGCCCCGACCTTTGCCAGCGCAGCGCTTATTTCCGCGCTGCTTTTTCAGATGGTTGGTTTGTGGTTCGCGCGGTGGTTGGCTGTTTTTTTAATCTTGGGGGCCATGCTGCCCCACCTCGGAGCCGCCCAGACGGCCCCCGTCGGCCCGGCCCTGCTGCGCGAAGCCAGCCTGCAAACCGACACCGCCACCTACCTGCTGAGTCGAAATACCGTGGCCGTGCAGGGCGTGCCCGCCCTGTATTTCTGGTACCGGCGCGACGATGAAACCGTGGAGTTGCGCCTGTACCCGGCCAACGCGAAGCCCCTGCGCCTGCGCCGCAACCCCGATTTTCAGCAGCTCGATTCCCTCACCAAAGAAGACGACGGCGGCTTCCGCACCCGCCTCAAGTTCCAGAATCTCACCAGCAGCCGCTTCCTGCGCCTGGTGGTGGAGCAGGCCGCCGACTCGGCCGGACGCGCGCCGCGCCGCGAGGTGCTGCCATTGCTACCGCTGGTGCATACCACGCTGGGGTTGCGCGTGGCCGATAACGAGCTGTTTGTGGGCGAGGAAAAGGTGTTTGAGCTCACCAGCTCCAACGCCCGCAACGTGCACGCTACCGGCGAGTGGGTGCGCGGCTCCGAGTTCGATTACCGCCTGGTGGCCGAGGCCAACGGCACCCTGCGCCTGCATGTGCTGCCCAACCAGCTCGGCCCGCGCACCCTGGCCGTGAAGCTCCAAACCGAGCGCCCCATCCTGCTGCCCGGCAACCGCATCAGCTACCAATTGCCGGTGCTGAAGCAGGAATTCAACGTGAAGGCCAGCCGCCTGCGCTTCCTCTCGCCCGACAAGCGCACCGTCACCCTCGACGATGTGAGCCGCCGCAAAGGCACCGAGCTCATCCTCGACAACGGCCGCAGCTTCGAGCTGCACCGCACCTACCGCGTGGAGGACCAGGAAGAGCCCGGCGGCACCCTCATCGCCGAAATCTTCACCCGCCAGTTCCTCAGCAACGACCGGGTGCTGTGCTACCTGCGCCCCTACAACACCCACCGCCAGACCGAAGGCTACCTCTATATCAAGGAAAACGACGCGGCCCGCTACCTCACCAACCTCGACATCACGCCCCAAACCGTCATCCGCAACGTGCAGGTGCTGCACCGCGGCGGCGAATGGACCGCCGGCCTGAGCGTAAGCCCCGGCGAAACCGTGGACGTGCGCCTCGAAGGCGAGGGCCTGCAAAAAGCCCGCATCTCCTTCGAAGACCTGCCCGTCATTCCCTCCGATTCCTCCGTGCGCACCGATGCCCGGCTCGTGTACCGCGTGCGGGTGCCGGTGAGCTACGACAAGCGCAAAAGCACCATTTACAACGCCGGCCAGGCCACCGGCTACACCCTCAACATCAAAGAATTTCAACGCCCGCACCCGCTCGATTTCGTGTCGGTGGCCTACGGCGACGCCGCCCGCCCCATCACCCGCCTCAACGGCCCCGTGCTCTACGACGGCACCATCCGCGACGTCGTCTTTCAGTTCACTCCCATCGCCATCGACAAGGGCGACCTGCTCTTCGGCAAGCAGTACCTGAGCTTCGAAATCCGCACCCTCAACAGCAAAGGCGAGCTCATCGAGCTGCGCAACGTGGAAAGCCTGCTGGTGTGCCCCGGCGACAATTCGCCCCGCGCCACCTTCTACCAGGACAAGCAGTGCCGCACCGACCCGCTCAGCCTCAACTCCCTGCTGGGCCGCAAAACCTACGATTTGGATGAGTGGAGCCGCATCCAGGTCATCGTAAAGCACCAGTCCAGCCAATACGGCGAGCCCGGCTACACCCAAACCGTGGAGCTGGTGCTCAAGCGCCGCTACAAATTCGACATTGACGTGAGCTTCCCCGCCGGCCTGCTCACCCGCAAGCAAGGCGACTCCGGTTTCGGCGACCTGGGCGGCATTTCCTTGGCCACCCTAGCCCAGTTCAGCTTCTACAGTCCTAACAAAATCAACCGCCTGCGCCCCTACAAAATCGGGGCCGGCTTCGTGGCCCTCAACGCCTTCAACCTCGGCAGCAGCAGCACCAACCGCGACCTGGGCGTGGTGATTCTGGGCTCGGTGTACCCCACGCGGCGCGAGGCCAAGTTCACCTTCCCGCTCTACTTGGGCGGAGGTTTTCTGCTGGGCACCAGCCGCTGGTTCTACATGCTGGGCCCGGGCATAGGGGTGCGGCTGTAGCAAAACGGGTTGAACGATGTAGCGGCGGAGCGGCGCTCCGCCCGTCGTTCGCATCGCTTCGCCCCTACGGCCACCGGCCCCGAAGCAGGCACCGCCGCCCACCAATCGTCTGGATTTTCCGCTCATTGGCAGAAAAAGCAGAAGGGTAGGGGTGATTCGGCGGTAATTTTGGGGCATGAAACCAACCCGTTCCGCCGCGCTAGTCCTTTTCTGCCTCACTAAAACTATCAGGGGCGGGCGCTGGCTGGCCGCCGGCCTGCTACTTGCGGGCACCCTGCCCCAAACGGCGCAGGCCCAGGGCCGCGTCACCATCAGCGGCACCATTAAGGACGCCAAAACCGGCGAGGACCTGACCGGCGCCTCCATTCGCATCGTGGAGCTGCCGGGCACCGGCACCGCCGCCAACGCCTACGGCTTTTACACCCTCACGCTGCCAGCCGGCACCTATACCGTAGAAGCCAGCTTCGTAGGCTACGCTGCCCCGCCCCGCAAAGTCACCCTCGACAAAAGCCAGCGGCTCGATTTCAAGCTAACCAGCGGCGGCCAGGAACTGAACGAAGTAGTCGTAACCGGCCGCAGCAGCCAAGCCAACATCAGCAAAGCCCAGTCCGGCGTCGAAACCCTCGACATGAAGCAGATTGCCAAGGTGCCGGTGCTCTTCGGCGAGAAGGATGTCATCAAAACCCTGACCCTGCTGCCCGGCATCAAAACGGCCGGCGAAGGCAGCAGCGGCTTCTCCGTACGCGGCGGCAACGTGGACCAGAACCTGATTCTGCTCGACGAAGCCCCCGTGTACAACGCCTCCCACTTGCTCGGTTTCTTCTCCACCTTCAACTCCGACGCCATCAAGGACCTGACGGTGTATAAGGGTGGGATGCCGGCGCAGTACGGCGGGCGGCTCTCGTCGGTGGTCGACATCAAGATGAAGGACGGCAACAACCAGCAGCTGCACGGCAGCGGCGGCATCGGCCTCATTGCTTCGCGCCTGGCGCTGGAAGGGCCCATTGTAAAAGACAAAGGCTCATTCCTGGTAACGGGCCGCCGCACCTACGCCGACATT
Source organism: Hymenobacter sp. (assembly GCA_028288445.1). Lineage (GTDB taxonomy): Bacteria > Bacteroidota > Bacteroidia > Cytophagales > Hymenobacteraceae > Hymenobacter. The sequence goes on from JAQBNT010000018.1 coordinate 3,860, forward strand.
TTCCTCAAGCTCTCCAACAACGAAACCACCAAAAGCGCCCGCCTTTACTTCTACGATTTCAACGCCAAAGCCAACTATACGCTCGATGCCCGGAACCGCATCTACTTCTCGGGCTACCTGGGGCGCGACGTGCTCGGCATCAACACCTTCGAAAACAACTACGGCAACCAAACGGCCACCCTGCGCTTCAACCACCTGTTCACCGACCGGCTGTTTTCCAACACCTCGCTCATCTACAGCAAGTACGATTACCAGATAAAAATCCGCGCCAACGACTCCGATTTCAGCATCGATTCCAAAATCAAGGACTGGAACCTGAAGCAGGATTTCGAGTTCACGCCCAGTTCGAAGCAGACACTGCGCTTCGGGGTGAATGCCATTTACCACACCATCACGCCCGGCCACGTCACGGCCGCGGCCGATGCCGCCGTGAACTCCACCGCCGACAAAACCAATTATTCGCTGGAATCGGCGGCCTACGTCTCGCACGAGTGGGCGGCGACGGATAAGCTCGATTTCACCACCGGCCTGCGGCTCTCGGCCTTCAGCCTGCTGGGCGCGGGCACGTATTCCAACTACAACCTGGCCGGTACGGTACTCAGCAGCCAGAGCTACTCATCAGGTCAGGTCATCAAAACCTACGTGAACCTAGAGCCGCGCCTCGCAGTAAGCTACCAGCTGTCGGATAATACCGCGCTCAAAGCCGGCTACGCCCGCAACGTGCAGAACCTGCACCTGCTCAGCAACTCGGCCGCGTCGTCGCCCACCGATTTGTACGTGCCCACCACCAACAACGTGAAGCCTGAGCTGGCCGACCAGTTGTCGGGCGGCTATTTCCGCAAGCTGGGGGCCAACCAGGGCTACTCATTCTCCGCCGAAGTGTACTACAAGTGGCTGCAAAACCAGATTGACTACCGCGACGGCACCCAGCTGCGCGGCAACCAGGACGTGGAAAGCACGCTGCTCTACGGCAGGGGCCGGGCCTACGGCGTCGAGTTTCTGCTGAAAAAGGAAACCGGCCGCCTCACCGGCTGGGTGGGCTACACGCTGAGCAAATCGGAACGCCAGTTCACCGACATCAATAGCGGCAGTTGGTTCAACGCCCGACAGGACCGGCCCAACGACCTCTCGGTGGTGGGCGTGTACCAGCTCTCGCCCATCTGGAGCCTGTCGGGCACCTTCGTGGCCAGCACCGGCAACGCCGTGACCTACCCCGTGGGCAAGTACCTCGTGGCCGGCCAGGTGGTGAGCCTCTACGGCCAGCGCAACGCCGCCCGCCTGCCCGGCTACCGCCGCCTCGATGTAGGTGCCACCCTCGAAAAGCCGCAGAAGGAAGGCCACCGCTTCCACCACAGCTGGAACTTCTCCATCTACAACGTGCTGGGCCGCGAAAATCCCTACAGCATCACCTTCCAAACCAACCCGGACGACGCCACGCGCACGCAGGCCCTGCAAACGGCGCTGTTCCGCATGGTGCCCTCGGCAACATACAATTTCAATTTCTAGCACCGTAGCGTGGACTCCGCAAGTCCGCGCGGTTGCACGAACTAAGCGCGGACTCGCAGAGTCCACGCTACTTCATCTCCCCATGAAAAACCGTTTCACCCTTCGCTTCCTCGCCGCAGCCGTCACTGTGCTACTCGCTGCGTCCTGCCAGAAGGTCATCACCCTCGACCTCCAGGCCAGCGCCCCGCGTCTGAGCATCGAAGGCAACCTGGCCGATGACGGGCAGCCCTGCACCGTGCTGCTGGCGCGCAGCACGAGCTACACCGAAACCAACACCTTCCCGGCCGTGAGCGGGGCCGTCATCACGCTGAGCGACAACGCGGGTGGCCTCGAAACCCTGCGCGAAACCAGCACGCCCGGCCAGTACCGGGGCAGCACCATCCTGGGCCAGCCCGGCCGGCGCTACACCCTGCGCGTGGAAACCGATGGCCCAGCCTACGTGGCCGTGTCCACGCTGCCCTCGCCGGTAGTACCGCTGGCAGGCTTGCGCGCGCAGAAAGCCCCCATTGGCACCAATATTCAGGCATTGCCGGATTATCTGGACCCGGCCGGCACGCGCAATTACTACCTGTTCCGCCAGTACCGCAACGGCCGCCTGAACAAAAATATCTACCTGCAAAACGACGAGTTCACCGACGGCAAGCCCAACGTGCGCGGCTTGGGCACGGGCGGTGGCGGCAGCAACACCGACGCCGACAAGCTCGTAGCCGGCGACAGTCTGCGCGTGGAGATGCAAAACGTGGACGCTGACGTGTACGAATACTTCCGCACCCTCAACCTGACCTTGCAGGGCGGGGGCATGGCTACCGCCTCACCGGCCAACCCAAAATCGAATTTTTCGGGTGACGTGCTGGGGTATTTCAGCGCGCACTCGGTGCGGCGGCGTACTATTCTAGTGCCGGCGCTGTAGAGAAAAAACGGCTGAGTTTTATAGAATAAAAAAGGCCGTCACGCTCAGCATGACGGCCTTTTTTATTCGATGGTGCTTTACGCGAGCTTCATATCTGCAATTATCGCCTTGATTTTCTCGTGGCCCAGGCGGTTGGCCAGGTCATAGTCCACGGCTGATTTCAGGGGCTGCTTCACGCTGAAATAGAACTTAATTTTGGGCTCGGTGCCGCTGGGACGGGCCGAAATCTTGCTGCCATCTTCGGTGAGGAACTGGAGCACGTTGGAGCTTTCCACGCCGGTATCGGTGCTGAGGCCGGTGGCCAGGTCGTGGATTTTGCCGGTTTTGTAGTCGCGGATTTCCACCACTTTCAGGCCGGCGATGCTGGCGGGCGGGTTGGCGCGCAGGCCTGCCATTATTTCCTGGATTTCCTCGGCCCCGCGCTGGCCTTTTTTGGTGAGGGAAATCAAATCCTCCACGTAGAGGCCGTACTGGGCGTACATGGCCACCATTTCCTGGTAGAGGGTGCGGCCCTGGTCTTTGGCCACAGCGGCCATTTCGGCCACCAGCGCGCAGGCCGAGATGGCGTCCTTGTCGCGCACAAAATCGCCGATAAGGAAGCCGTAGCTCTCCTCGCCGCCGCCGATGTACTTCTCCTGCCCTTCGAGGTCGCGGATGAGGCCGGCGATGTATTTGAAGCCGGTGAGCGTACGGTAGCTCTTCACGTTGTATTCGCGGGCAATGTCGCCGAGGACTTCGCTGGTCACGATGGTGTACACGATGAAATCCTGCGGGGTGCTCTGGCCGGCGCGGTGCCGGGCCGAAAGCAGGTAGTTGGTGAGCATGGCGGCTGTCTGGTTGCCGTTGAGTAGCACCCATTCGCCCTGGTCGTTTTTCACGCCCACACCCACGCGGTCGGCGTCGGGGTCGGTGGCGAGTACGATGTCGGCGTTGGTGGCTTTGGCTTGGTCGAGGGCCAGCTGCATGGCGCTTTTCTCTTCGGGGTTGGGCGACTGCACGGTGGGGAAGTTGCCATCGGGCGTAGCCTGGGCCTGCACCACGTTCACGTTGGTGAAGCCGAACTCGCGCAGCAGCCCCGGCACCAGTGTGATGCCCGAGCCGTGAATGGGCGTGTACACGATGTTTAAATCGTGCTGGCGCTGGATGGCGGCCGGGTCAATGCTGAGCTGCTTGGCGGCGGCGAAATACCGGGCGTCAATATCAGCCCCGATGCGAATGATTTTCGAGTTATCAGCCGCAAATTTCACCTCGCTCGGGCTGGTGATTTTGTTGACTTCGATAATAATGTTGGTGTCGTGCGGGGCCACTACCTGCGAGCCGTCGTTCCAGTACACCTTGTAGCCGTTATACTCTTTCGGGTTGTGCGAAGCTGTTATGACACAGCCGCTTTGGCAGCCCAGCTCGCGGATGGCAAATGACAATTCGGGCGTGGGCCGCAACGCTTCAAATAGATAAACCGTGATGCCATTGGCCGAGAAAATACCGGCTGCTATTTCGGCAAATTCGGTGCTGTTGTTCCGGCTGTCGTGCGCGATGGCGACTTTTATTTCCTGATTGGGGAAGCTCTGCAACAGGTAGTTGCACAGGCCCTGCGTGGCCATGCCCAGCGTGTAGCGGTTCATTCGGTTCGAGCCCGGCCCCATGATGCCGCGCAGGCCGCCGGTACCAAATTCCAGGCTGCGGTAGAAGGCGTCGGTGAGGGCGTCGTCCTGGCCGGCGGCCTGCATGTCGCGGATGGCCTGCTGGGTTTGGGCATCGTATTCGGGCGTGAGCCAGGTGCTGATGGAGTGCTGGATTTCGGGGGAGAGGGGCATGGGAGGGAATAAAGGAGGTTTAGTCAGCTCAGAAACGGCCGTAAAGGAAAGAGGTTTGGATGAAAATCTGGCACACGGCTGCCGGGCCGGAAAGCGGATGCAAACAGTTAGCGCGTTGCGGGGGTGGCGTTACGGAATCTCTATTTTCCTCGAAAATGTACCGGCCTCTGCGTCAATAGTCAGCATGTATACGCCGGCCGCCACCTGCGAAACATTGATTTCCACCGCGTTCTCAGCAGTGGCCAAGCGGGTTCGGAGCACGGGGCGCCCCTGCAAATCCTGGAGCGTGAGGGCGAGGTTGCCGGGCGGCCCGTCGGCCCGCTCGATGCGCAGGCTGGGGCCGGCCGGGTTGGGGGCAACAATGAAGCCGCTCACCCGGCCGCGCCGGCTGCGGGTACCCGTGGGCACGGCCGGGGCCAGCCAACGGCTGGTATTGAGGGCATAAAGCCGCTGCGGCACCGTGAAAATGGTGCTGAGGCGCTCGTTGGAAATAAACACGCGGTAGCGGTCAACGAACGTGAGGCCCTCGGCCTGCCCAATGGTCAGGGCGTTCGGCAAATCAATCCGGCGCTTGTTGCCCTGCAAAAACCGGCTGCCCCGGAAATCCGACAGCAGCCACAGAAAGGTAGCCCCGGTATTGCTGTTGTAGCCCAGCAGGCCCGCGCCCGAGCCGGCGGGGTTGATGTCGGCGGCGGTAATCAGGCCGTTCACGTTGAACGTGCTCTTGAAGTGGGCGGTGTACCCGCCGGGCTGCGCCGGAATGGTGTAATACTTGGTTTGGTGGTCGGCCCAGTTCTTGGTGAACAGGTGCAGCGAGTCGTTGAAGTAAAAAAACGCCTCGCAGTCGAAATTGTGGCTGTTGGTGCCGGGGTTGAAGTTGGTTTGGTCGGGGTAGCTGAAGGCAATTTCCTCAGCGGCCACCGAATCGGATGCTGCCGTCCCGATGCCGGATTTCAGCACGCGTAATACCCGCAGGTCGCGTCGGTTGCCGTTGTTATTGCCGAAATCGCCCACGTAGAGATACTGGGCATCGGCGGCAATATCCTCCCAGTCCACGTTTGGAAAATTGGTGACGCGCACCCGCTGCACCACGTTGCCCGAGGCCGAATCGACCCGGAACAGTACGGGCAGGTTGCCGCTGTCGTTGAAAGTCCACAGCGCCTGCCCGGTGAACTGCAGGCCCGAGGTTTCGGGCACGGCGCTGTCCAGCGTTGCTTTGGTTACCAGCGCCGTGCTGGTGCCGGCGTACTGACAGGAGCCGTCGTTACTGGTCGCCGTCGGACTAAAATTGGTGGCGCGCGGGTCGGTGCAGCCGCTTTGGGCACGGGCTGAAACCGCCGTGAAAACCAGCAGGAGCAGGGAGAAAGTAGCGGTTTTTGACATAGCGGCACAAAAAAGAACGTCATGCTAAGCGGAGTTGAAGCATCTCTACTGCAATAGTAACTAATTACTTGTGCGGTAGAGGTGCTTCAACTTCGCTTAGCATGACGTTCTGGGAACTGCCGTCAGCTTGCGGCCAGATTACAGGTTGCCGCGCAGCGCCTGCTCGCGCTCGATGCTCTCAAACAGGGCCTTAAAGTTGCCTTTGCCGAAGCTCTTGGCCCCTTTGCGCTGGATGATTTCGTAAAATACCGTGGGCCGGTCCTCCACGGGCTTGGTGAAAATCTGGAGCAAATAGCCTTCCTCGTCGCGGTCCACGAGCAGGTTCAGGGCTTTCAGCGACTCCAAATCCTCGTCAATTGCGCCGATGCGCTCCAACAGGTCTTCGTAATAAGTGCCGGGCACGCTCAGGAACTCCACGCCGCGGCGGCGCAGTTCGGTCACGGTGCTGCGGATGTCGTTGGTGGCGATGGCGATATGCTGCACGCCGGGCGAATGGTAGTAGTCGAGGTACTCTTCAATCTGCGACTTTTTCTTGCCTTCGGCGGGCTCGTTGATGGGGAACTTCACGTAGCCGTTGCCGTTGGAAACCACCTTGCTCATCAGGGCCGAATACTCGGTCGAAATGTCCTCATCGTCGAAAGTGAGTAGCAGCTTGAAGCCCATTACGTCCTCGTAAAATTTCACCCACTGGTTCATTTCGCCCCAGCCCACGTTGCCCACGCAGTGGTCGACGTGCAGCAGGCCCACCGGCGCGCCCTGCGGCACCAGGCTGCTCTTGGCCACGTAGCCGGGCATGAACGGGCCGGTGTAGTTGGTGCGCTCCACGAAAGTGTGGATGCTCTCGCCGTAAGTGTAAATGCCCGAGAGCGTTACGCTGCCGTGCTCATCCTCAATGGTATAAGGCTCGAAAGCCGATTTGGCACCGCGCTTGGTGGTTTCTTCCCACGACTGGCGGGCGTCGTCCACCCACAGGGCCATCACCTTTACGCCGTCGCCGTGCTTGGCTACGTGCTGGGTGATTTCGGAATCGGGCAGGAGGGAGGTGGTGAGCACCAGGCGGATTTTGCCCTGCTGCAATACGTAGCTGGCGCGGTCGCGCAGGCCGGTTTCGGGGCCGGCGTAGGCCACCAGCTCGTAACCGAACGCGGCTTGGTAGTAATAGGCCGCCTGCTTGGCGTTGCCGACATAGAATTCGACGAAATCGGTGCCCTTGAGGGGAAGGAAATCCTGGGCGGGCTGGGCCAGCACTTCGGGCGAGGTCATGGTTTGCATGGGTGGGAAGCGGAAATTAGCGGGGTGAATGACAGGGTAAAAATACACCTTCTGCCGGTTTGGAGCGGCAATTGGCCAAAACTCGCCCAAACCCGGAGCCCGAACGCCGCGCGTTTGGCAATTCATTCCCATTTTTGTGCCCAATCATCTGCCTTAGCGCTCCCATGAACACCGAAGAACTGAACCGCGCCCTCGTGGCCCTGATTGAAAAAAAGGCCGAGCTGCACACCCTCAAATACGACGACGCCCGCTACGACGAGGTGGAAGAGGCCCTGCACGACCTCGAAGACGACTTCAACGACGAGTACGGCGACTACCTGGAAACTGCGCTCGACAAAGTGCACACCGACCTGAAATCGGACACCGACGTGCTGCTGCCCACCGCCTACCTGCCCAGCAACCCCGGCTCCACGCCCACGCCCAAAGAAGGCGTCTGGGTTGATTCCGAGAAATATCCCGGCAAAGAAGCCCGCATCACCCTGATTCCGAACCCGGTTCGCATTATGCTGACGGTAGGCAAGCAGGTGCAGCAGGAACTGTGGAAAGCGTAAGGCTGACAGTTTTTTAGCGAAAAGAAAAAGAACGTCATGCTGAGCGGAGTCGAAGCATCTCCACCGCAATACTAAATCCTGTCGATTGGGTTAGTTGCACGGTAGAGATGCTTCGGCTACGTTCAGCATGACGTTCTTTTATTCTCTCCCTTTCAAAAAAATATGCTCTACCGCATCGCCGAACCTGCCGACTGGCACCATGCCCAGCAAACCGGCTTTTTCGCCAGCGCCGACCTTGCGGCCGAGGGCTTCATCCACTCCTCGGAGCGGCACCAGATTCTCGAAACGGCCCGCCGGTACTATGCCGGGCGGGCCGGTTTGGTTTTGCTGGAATGGGACGAAGCCGCCCTGGCCGCTGCCGGCGTGCGCGTGGAGCGCGAGTGGGTGACGAGCCGGCAGCAGCATTTCGCGCACGTATTCGGGCCGGTGCCGCTGGGTGCGGTGCGCCGCCAATGGCCATTTAGGGCCGATGAGAGCGGTGACTTTCAGCTGCCGCCGGAACTGCTTATTTTAGGGAAATAATTTTCCGCCGCCGTGCAACCCTGTTCCGGCCGGTTGCATCTTCCGACCAGAAGCCCTCACTAAATCGTCAGTCCTATGCTGCCTTTTTACCTTCGTTCGTTGCGCTGGCTGGCCTTGGCCGGGCTGGCTACGGCCTGTGCCCCTACCTATCAGTTGGGGCTGAGACCCGCCCAGTCCACTAACCTGTTTGTGGAAGGCCGTGAGCAGGCCCAAGCCGTGGCCGACAGCGTGGAAGTGCGCCTGAGCTTCGTGTGCTACGAGCCCACGAGGGTGGTGTTCGAGGCCGAATACCGCAACCCCACGCGCCACGCGCTGGTGGTCGACCCGGCGGCGTTTCAGTACGAAGCCAGCCGCCTGCCCGCCCCGGCCTCCGGCCCCAAAGCCAGGCGGCCCAAGCCCCTGCCCGGCGCTGAAGTAACAGCAGCGGTGGCCGCCGCCAGTATGGCCCTGCCGCTGCCCCCGCTGCCCCCCCGCGCCGTGGCCGCCTTCGACCCCGAACCCGAAATAACCGCCCTGCACGCCAAAGCCGAGAGCGAAGCCACCAAAGCGGCCCGTTTCGACTGGCTGGGGCTGGCGCTCGGTGCCGCCAGTCTGGCTACGGACGTGGCCAGCATCGGCAAGCGTGAAACGGCTGCCCAGTATCAGAGCCGCGCCGCCATTCACGACGCGGCCGTGACTTACAGCGTCGTCTCCACCGCCGCCAAAATTGAGCACGCCGTGGCTTCCGATGTGCTCCGGCAACGCGCCGCCATGCTCCAGGACTACGCCCTGCGCAAGGTGACGCTGGAGCCCGGCCAGCAGGTGCGCGGCTACCTCTACTTCCCCCGCTACGATGCGGCCGATGGCCTGGTGGTACGCGCGCCGGTGGGAAGCCGCACGGTGCCGCTGGAATTTGCACAGGTGCGCAGGCGGCAATAAAAATTAATTGCTAAATGCAACGCCGTTTGCCTTATCTTTCGATTCCTTTCCACGCTTTACTCTTTTACCAGCATGCAAACCTCACCTTCTTCGTGGCTCATTGAAAGCGCCCGACACCAGAAAAAATCTCAGCGAAGCGGCTTGATACTGAGCGGGATATTAGTCGCCGCCGCCGTGTTAGTCCAGATATTCGGTTAACAAAAAAGCCCCGGCAACCTGCCGGGGCTTTTTTGTTGCTCATGGTCGTTGGCTCATGAAATGGGCCGGATTGAAGTGGTTTTTACCCCAGGTCGGCCAGTTCCAGCCACCGTTCTTCTTTCTCGCCCAACTCTTTTTCAATGGCCGCCAGTCGCGCGCCCCAGGCCGCAAAGTCCTGCGGCGAACCGCTGCCGCCGTTCAGCTTGGCGGTGATGTCCTCTTTTTCGGTTTCGAGCGTTGCCATAGCTTTTTCAAGCTGCTCGTGCTCCTTCTTCTCGGCGAAGGTGGCGCGGCGCTTCTGCGGCGACGGGGCTACGGCGGTGCTCACGGCTGCGGGCGCAATGAGCTTGGCGGCGGCGCGGGCGGCTTTGGCGGCCTTTTCTTCCTCGATGATGGCGGCTTCGGCTTCGCGCTCTTCGAGGTACTCGCGGTAGTCGGTGTAGTTGCCGGGGAAGTTGAGGACGGCCCCGCCGGGCTCGAGCACGAAGAGGTGCTCGGCGAGGTGGTCGAGGAAGTACCGGTCGTGGCTTACGATGAGCAGGCAGCCGGTGAAGTGCAGCAGGAAGTCTTCCAGGATGTTGAGCGTGGCCAGGTCCAGGTCGTTGGTGGGCTCGTCAAGAATGAGGAAGTTGGGGTTTTTGATGAGCACGCGCAGCAGCTGCAGGCGGCGCTTCTCGCCGCCGCTCAGCTTGCTCACCAGCGTGTATTGCTGGGCGGGCGGGAACAGGAACAGGTTGAGGAACTGGCTGGCGGTGAGCACGTCGCCGTTGGCCAGCTCCACCACTTCGGCCACTTCCTTCACGATGTCGATGACGCGCTGGGTAGGGTCAAATTCCAGCTCGGTCTGGGTGTAGTAGCCGAACACGGTGTTCGTGCCCACGTCGATGGTGCCGGAATCGGGCTTCAGCTTGCCCGTGAGCATGTTGAGCAGCGTGGATTTGCCCGCGCCGTTGGGGCCGACGAGGCCGATGCGGTCCTTCTTCTTGAAGACGTAGCTGAAATCATCCAGCACCACGTTGTCGCCGAATTTCTTGTTCAAACTGTCGGCTTCGATGATTTTGCCGCCCTGGCGGGTGGTTTTCACGCTCAGCTCAATCTGCTGCTTGTTGAGGTTGGTGCTGGCCTTTTCCTTGGTGACGTAGAAGGCGTCGATGCGGGCTTTTTGCTTGGTGCCGCGGGCCTGGGGCATGCGGCGCATCCAGTCTAGCTCCTTTTTGAAGAGCTGGCGGGCCTTCTCCACTTCCACGGTTTCGCGCATTTCGCGGTCGGCCTTTTTCTCCACGAAATAGGCGTAGTTGCCCTGGTAGCGGTACATCTGGCCCTTGTCGAGCTCCACGATTTCATTGGCCACTTTGTCCAGAAAATACCGGTCGTGGGTCACCATCAGCAGGGTAAGGCTGGGCGAGTTCAGGCGGTTTTCGAGCCACTCGATGGTGGCCAGGTCGAGGTGGTTGGTGGGCTCGTCAAGGAGCAGCACGTCGGGCTCTTCGATGAGGACGCGGGCCAGGGCCACGCGCTTGCGCTGCCCGCCCGAGAGCTGGCTCACGTTGCGCGTGAGTAGCTCGCCGAGGATGCCCAGCTTGCCCAGAATCTGCTGCACCTGGGCTTCGTAATCCCAGGCGTTGAGGGCGTCCATGCGTTCGAGCACGCGCTGGAGGTCGTCGGACTTGTGGTCGGGGTCGTTCACGACGTGCTCGTACTCCTGGATGGCCTTGAGCGTGTCGTTCTGGCTGGCATAGAGGACTTCTTCCACGCTCAGGCTTTCGTCGAACACGGGGTTCTGGCCCAGGTAGGTGACGCGGATGCCCTTGCGGGAGCTCACCAGGCCGGTATCAGGGGTTTCGAGGCCGGCCAGCACGCGCATGAGCGTGGTTTTGCCGGTGCCGTTGATGCCCACAAAGGCCACGCGCTGCCCTTGTTGCAGGCCGAAGTTGAGGTTTTGAAACAGCCAGCGGTCGGCGTAATTCTTCGAGATGTTCTCGGCGGATAACAGGTTCATAGGCCGCAAAGGTACGGCCGGGGCGGGCGGGGACGTTTAGGGATTGGCTACTCAGCCTCAGAATCGATACTTGGCGTGTTTTCAGAATAATCCCGAGCTTTACTGTATGCAGACCAAATATTTGTTCGCCCTCGTGAGCCTGTTTTCAATTGCCTCTTGCAATGGCGAATCAGATGATTCTCATGTTACGAAGATTGTTTCTAGCAAAGGAGAAGCGCTCTATGTAAAGTCTTACAATTGGGGAATAACTGGTGATAAGCAGATTTCTACCATATCGGATAACGACGACCCACTGGAGTTTGGAGAAAAAAATGAGCCTCATATTGTAAAAGGTCTGGACCCGTTCATTTATCGGTTTGAGCACGATACGCTTATTATTTATTCGCGCATTGCTGTTAACCCATTTTCAGTTCATTGCCCTTCGATAGTCATTCAGTACAAGATTGTTGATAATCCCGATTACATGGACCTGTATCAATTGATAGGAAGTAACACTTATCATGTAGTTCCTGAATACAGCAAACGTTAGATTTTATCTACTCACAAAGGCGGCCATTCTACCTGTTTGTCTAGATACTTCAAGTACCTCCAGCCACACCAGCGGCCCCCGACACGCCCCGTCGCGGCGGGGGCGCGGAGGGCGGCGGACAAGCAAACGGTTGGCGTGGAAATGCGAATGGACTGCTTGGAAAGGGGACTGTATACCCGCCTGGTCTGATTTAGTTGAAGGTTGTATAGTTTATTTAAATATTGCTATGTTTGCTATTCACCAAACCCCGTATTGACATGAAGTCATTCATTTTGCCATTCCGGACCTCAATTTCTTGGGCAACTGCGCCGGGTACCCTCAATCTGGATGAGCCCAATGCCGTGCTGCGGGCGCGGGCCCTGGCATTTTCGCTCGGCACCTCGTCGCTGCACATCGACTGTTCGCAGCTGGCCTGCCAGCGGGCGTTGGGGGTTGGCTACGTGGTTTCGCAGCTGCTGCTGCTGCACCGAGCGGGGGTCAGGGTGTGGCTGCGCAACGTGAATGCCCCCCTGCGCCGCTGCCTCGACCTGTTGCGCCTCAATTCGCTATTCCAGTTTGAGGAAGCCCGATAAAACCAGCCCGGCCCGCGCCCTGGCCAGCCGACAACGCCCGTAGTGCGGCCCTCGCAGGGGTACGGAATGAGGGGCTACTTTCGGCTTGCAGCCCCGTCAGCAGCTCCCGGCACTAGCCGTCGCGGCAGTGGCGCGGAAGCTCGGCGCATCGCCAAACGTCTCAATAATTTGATGAAACTTTTCAAAGGCCCATTTCCAGCTTGGAAATGGGCCTTTTGCGTGGGGCCAGCGAGTGTGAGCCAGCCCCTGGAGCAGCAGAAATATGCCGGCAATTCCTGCTGGGATTGAGCCTTCCGGCCAGGCCCGTATTTATACCCTACCCCAGGCACGTATTTATACCTGCCTTTAAAAACGGGTGGTTTTACGCGGTTTCTGGTCCCCGGAAGGCGCTAGGTTTGCATCAGTTATTTACAACGATAAGCCGGCTACTTGCTGAAGCTACTCATGGGCAGCAGGCCGACTTTTCGGGTAATTAACGAGTGGAGCAGAAACCACTTTGCCAAACGGGGCGATGATTCCGAAAAGCCTTACGAGTAGGAAAAATAATTATCCAATAAACCCATGTCAAATTCACCCGCAGCAGCCCCAACCGCAAACCACCAGGCGACTACTTTGCCCGGTGGCTGGACTCCCTACCACCCCCTGACCCCCGCCGACAAAGCCGTGTTTGATGCGGCGATGAAAGGGCTGGTTGGCGTAAAATACATGCCGCAGGCCGTTTCCACGCAGGTGGTGGCCGGCACCAACTACCGGTTTGAGTGCAACGCCTCCCTGCCACCTTCCGAAGTAATTTGGAAAGCTATTGTAGAAATTTTTGTGCCGCTGAACGGCCAGCCGCACTTGATTGGCATCATCCGCATGTAATTTATTAGCTATTGTTAGTAGGAGATAAAAAAGCCATCTGAAATTATCAGATGGCTTTTTTATGCGCCGCATAATCCGGGCCGATGAGGCCGGCTGACTTGACGAAAATTACCCCTCGGCGCGCAGCACTTCCAGCGGCGAGCGGCGCAACACGTCGCGGCTGTTGAGCAGGCCAATGCCCGCCGTGAGGGCCGTGACCAGCCCCGCCAGCCCCAGCAGCGGCAGCACCGCCGGCCCGAAGCTGGCCTCGAACACCCATACGGCCAGCGCCCAGGCCGCCAGCACCGCCAGTGCAATGCCGGCCAGCGCCGCCAGCAGTCCCAGCAGGCCGTACTCGACCAGGGTGATGCGCAGAATTTGGGCCCGGCTGGCGCCCAGTGTGCGCAGCAGCACGCTTTCGCGCACCCGCTGGTAGCGGCTGATGACGACGGAGCTGCTCAGCACCAGCAAGCCGGTGAGGATGCTGAAGCCGGCCATGAAGCGAATCACGAAGGAGATTTTATCGACGATGTCGTTGAGCGTGGTCAGAATCAGGCCCAGGTCGATGGCCGACACGTTGGGGAACTGCTTTACCAGTTGTTGCTCCACGGCGGCCAGCGCGGCCGTGTTGGGCGTGTGCGTGAGCACCACCTGGAACTGCGGCGCGCCCTCCAGCACGCCGGCCGGAAAGATGACCAGGAAGCTGGGCTGCACCCGGCTGCGGTCAATCTCCCGGGTGCCGCCGATGATGGTGCGCTGCGGCAGGCCCTGCACGTTGAAATTGAGCGTGTCGCCGAGGCTGAGCTTGACGCGCTCCAGGTAGCCTTTCTCCACCGAGATGCGCGGGATTTTATCGGGGCCGATGGTGGGCAGGGTGCCGGCGGTGAGCTTTTCGGAGGAGTTCAGCGAGTCGCGGTAGGTGACGCGGTACTCGCGGGTGAGGGCCCAGGCGGGAATGCCCCGCGCCGTATCCTTCTTAATAACGGAAACCGACGTGCCGTTGATGGCCGTCAGGCGCATGGTCACGATGGGTACGCGCTGAAGCACGGGCAGCTTTTGGGCGGTCAGCAGGGCTTCCACGCCGGCGCGCTGCTCGGGCTGAATGTCGAAGAGTACCAGGTTGGCGGCTGATTTCTGGCCGGCAATCTGCACGCGGCCCAGCAGCATGGCCTGGGTGAGGAAGAGCGTGGCCAGCAGGAACGTGCCGAGGCCAATGGACGTGACCAGCGTGAGCGTCTGGTTTTGGGGGCGGTAGAGGTTGGCCAGGCCCTGCCGCCACACGTAGCCCCAGCCGGCGGGGAAGAAGCGCCGCACGGCCCCCATCAGCAGGCGGCCCAGGCCGGCCAGCGCCGCAAAGGCCGCCAGCAGCCCCGCCCCGAAGCCCAGCGTGAGCTTCCAGTCGCGCGTCTGGCCGTAGGCGAAGGCCAGAATGAACAGGCCGATAATGCCAATCACAATGCCCCGCACCGGGTCGGGCGCGGCGGTGTCGTCCTCAAACGCCGTGCGCAACACCCGCAGCGGCGACACGCGCCGGATGCTCAGCAGCGGCAGCAGCGCGAAGAGCACGGCCATCAAAAGCCCCGTGAGCAGGCCCGTGCCGATGGCGGCCCATGAGATGCTCACCGTAATATCTACCGGCAGAAAATCGCCCAGCACCCGGGGCAGCAGGCCTTGCACGGCCGCGCCCAATGCCGCGCCCAGCACCGCGCCGATGAAGCCGAGTCCAGCCGTTTGAATCAAATAAATGAGCAGCGCCTGCTTGCCGCTGGCCCCCAGGCAGCGCAGCACGGCCACGGCGGCCAGCTTTTCGCGCACATACAGGTTCACGGCGCTGGCTACGCCCACGCAGCCCAGCAGCAGCGCCACGAAAGCCACCCGGCTGAGGTAGCGGGTGAGGTCGGCGAAGGCGCGGCCGGTGCTTTGCTGGCGGCTGGCCACGGTGTCGGTGTCGATGTCGGCCGCGTCGAGGCGGGCTTGCAGGGGCTTGAGGACGGCGGCCACATCAGCGCCCGGCGCAAACTGGTAGCTGCGCGTGTATTTCACGCGGCTGCCGCGCTGCACCAGCCCGGTGGCCGTGACCTGGCCCAACGGCAAAAACACCGTGGGTGCCACCGCCGTGCTGATGCCCGACTGCCCCGGCGTCTTCAGCACCCGCCCGATGATGGGCAGCACTACCTGGCCCACCTGCACCGAATCGCCGATTTTGGCCCCGAACTGCACCAGCAGCGCGTCATCAACTAATGCGCCGGGAGCGGCGGTAGTATCGGCAAAGCGCTGGGCGGCGGCTTTCGGCTCGGTGTCCCAGTCGCCGTAGAAGAAGCCACCGTCGCGCGCCCGCACCTGGGCCAGCCGCGTGCCCCGGCCCGGCCGGAACTGCACCAGCGAGGCAAACGAAATTTCCCGCGTACGGGCCGTGCCCAGCTTGCCAATGGCGGGTTCCAGCTTGGGCTCAAAGGGTTGGTTGGCGCTCAGCACGAGGTCGGCCCCGAGCAGCTCCCGCGCCTGCCCGGCAATGCTGCGGGCCAGGTTATCACCAAAGGAATTGATGCCCACCAGCGCCGCGATGCCCAGGATAATGCTGGCCATAAAGAGCAATAGCCGCGCCCGGCTGCGGCGGCTGTCGCGCCACGCCATGCGGAAAAGCCAGCCGGCATCGGGACGGGAAGCGGGTAGGGGGGAAGATGGGGTCACGAGGGATAACTAAAATTGAATAATACGAAGGCGGCAAAAGGTCCCGTTCTTTCAGGCAAAAGGTCCTATCGAGTTGCCCAACTCATCAGTATGTTTTGCCCAACTCGATAGGACCTTTTGCCCAAAACATACTGTCGAGTTGAGAATTGCCCCCTATCGGCTGCAAATGCGGTTATTGGAAATCAGGAGCGAAAAACCCGATTGTTACTATTCCGGGACGGCCGCATTCACTTCCTCCACCACTTTGCCACCGCGCAGCCGCAGCGTGCGCTGCGTTTTGGCGGCCAGCTCCAGGTCGTGCGTCACCAGCACCAGCGTGGTGCCGGCTTCGCGGTTGAGCTCAAACAACAGGTTCACCACCCGCTCGCTGGTGTCGGGGTCGAGGTTGCCGGTGGGCTCGTCGGCAAAGAGGACGGCGGGGCGGTTGGCGAAGGCGCGGGCCAGGCTCACGCGCTGCTGCTCGCCGCCCGAGAGCTGGGCCGGGTAGTGGCCGGCGCGGGCGGCCAGGCCCACGCGGTCGAGCAGGTCGAGGGCCGTTTTGGTGGCCCCGCGCTGGCCGCGCAGCTCCAGCGGCACCAGCACATTTTCGAGGGCTGTGAGGGTGGGCAGCAGCTGGAAATTCTGGAAGATGAAGCCGACGTGCTCGTTGCGCACGGCGGCGCGCTGGTCTTCGCTCAGGTTATCGAGCTGAATGCCGTTGAGCCACACGCTGCCCGAGGTGGCGCGGTCGAGCCCGGCACAGAGGCCCAGCAGTGTGGTTTTGCCCGAGCCCGAAGGCCCGACAATGGCAAAGGTGTCGCCGGCCGCCAGGTCGAAGCTCACGGCGTGGAGCACCGTGAGGGGCTGGCCGCCGCTGGGGTAGGTTTTGGTGAGGTTATCGACGCGGAGGATGGACATTGTGCGAAATGTAGAGACGCATATTTGCGTCTCGTCGTTGAACGGTAATAGAGGCTATTGAGACGGGCGCAGACGACGAGACGCAAATATGCGTCTCTACATTCCGCCTGCTGCACAACCGCGCCGCTGCCCGTTCGTTACCCAAGACGTTGAAACCCCCGGCATGTTTTCCGGCTTTATGACTTCGTGCCCAAAATGCTGCTTATGAAATTCCTGAACTTGCCCCTGGCCGCCCTGCTCGGGCTGGCCCTCACCGCCTGCAACAGCGGCCCCACGGCCGACAAGCCCGCCGCTGCCGAAGCCCCCGCCGCTCAGGTTCCGGCCGCTGCCAAAGCCACCACCAAGCGCCTGCTGTTCTTCGGCAACAGCCTCACGGCCGGCTACGGCGTAGAGCCTGAGCAAGCCTTTGCTGGCCTGATTGGCCAGAAAATCGACTCACTCAAACTGCCCTATGAGGTGATAAACGCCGGCCTGAGCGGCGAAACCACCGCCGGCGGCCGCAGCCGCGTGGGCTGGATTCTGAAGCAGCCCGTGGACATATTTGTGCTGGAGCTGGGTGGCAACGACGGCCTGCGCGGCCTGCCGCTGTCCGCCACCCGCGAAAACCTGCAGGGCATCATCGACACGGTGCGGCGGCGCAGCCCCGGCGCGCAAATTGTGCTGGCCGGCATGCAGATTCCGCCCAACATGGGCCGAGCCTACGCTACCGAGTTCAAAGCCCTTTACCAGGAAATCGCCACCAAAAACCACCTCGTCCTCATTCCCTTCCTGCTCGCCGGCGTGGGCGGCGACCGTACGCTGAACCAGGCCGACGGCATTCATCCCACGCCGGCCGGCCACCGCATTGTGGCCCGCACGGTGTGGGCGGTGCTCCAGCCGCTGCTGGTGCCGAAAAGCTAAATCACCCGCAGGCCGTCCACGTTCACTTCGTCGCGCAGCAGCTCCAGGTGGCGGTAGGCG
>JAQBNT010000048.1 GCA_028288445.1 Hymenobacter sp.
AGCACGGCAGCGGCCAGCACGCCACCCAGCAAAAACAGCAGCACGCCCCCCAGGGGCATTTTATTGGAAGGCTGGTAATAAAGACTCATGCGGACGGGAAAAGGTGAAAAGGAAGGGAAATCAGCCGCAATAAACGACACTGTCTGGCAACGCTGTATTTCTACGCGTTTGTCATCCTGAGCTGGCGAAGGACCTTCTCACGCCTGAGCAGCCATTGTTCTTACGGGAGAAGGTCCTTCGCCAGCTCAGGATGACAGGTTTTATTCGACTTTCTAAACGGCCTCAATGAAATGCCGGGCGGTATTGGCCGTAAGCCGCCCCTACCGCTCGATGTGCTTCACCTTGGCCTCGTCCAAATCGAGCTGGGCTTCCTGCTGGCGCAGCACTTCCTCATCGAACGAATCGTGGTGGCGCAGGTACTCCAGCGCCTCGCGCTCCACTTGCAGCACGTCGAGCAGCACGCGGTGGTACTGGCGCAGGGCATCGCGGCCCGCCTCGTTAATCTCCAGTGAATTGAGGGTGCGGGTAGTAAGATTAACCTCCGCTTCCATGCGCTGATGAAGGCGGGCCACCAATTCATTCGCCTCCAGTTCGGCGGGGTATTGGCGCTTCAGGTGTTTCACGGCGGCGGTGCGCAGGTGCAGCCGCACGCCGGCTTCCTGCTCTTCGAGCGGGGTGCGGTCGTCGTGCTCCACAATTTTGGTGAAGCGGATGACGGCCGGCAGCGTGAGGCCCTGGAGCACCAGCGTGACGAGGATAACCACGAAAGTGATGAACAGAATCAGGTTGCGCTGCGGAAACGCCGTGCCATCGGCCGCCAGCAGCGGCACCGACAGCGCCGAGGCCAGCGACACCACCCCGCGCATGCCGGCCCAGCCCAGCACCAGCGTGCCCTGCCAGCCGGGGCTCGGTTCGCTTTCGCGGATGCGCCGGCTCAGAAAGCGCGGAATGAAGGCCGCCGGGTACATCCACAGCATCCGAATCACAATCACCAGCCCGCTCATCAGCAGGCCGTAGGTGATGGCCTGCTGCAAGGAGTAGTTGCCCAGGCCATCCACCGCGATGGGCAGCTGCAAGCCGATGAGGATAAACACCAGCCCATTGAGCACGAAGCTCACGCTGGCCCACACGCTGTAGGCCTGCAAGCGGGTGTTGGCATCGAACACCCGGTGCGAGAGGTGCGAGAGCAGCAGCCCGCCGCTCACCACCGCCAGCACGCCCGAAAAATGGCACTCCTCGGCCAGCAGGTACATCACGTAGGGGGCCATGAAGGTGAGCACCGTGTTGATGCTGGGCGTGGTGGGCAGGTATTTATGAATCAGGAAAAACCCGTAGGCCACGCCCAGCCCCACCACCAGCCCCATGCCGCTGGTGAGCAGAAAGCTGGTGGCCGCCTCCTGCCACACAAACGCCCCGGAAAGCACCGCCAGCAGCGCAAACCGGAACACAATCAAACTGCTGGCGTCGTTAATCAGGCTTTCGCCTTCGAGAATGGCCGTCACCCGCCGGGGCACCTTGATGCCGCGCAGCACCGAGGTAGCCGCCACGGCATCGGGCGGCGAGATGATGCCGCCCAGCAAAAACCCCAGCCCCAGCGTGAACCCCGGAATGACGGCCTGCGCCACGTAGGCCACGATGAGCGACGTGAACGCCACCAGCCCGAACGCGAGCAGCCCAATGGCCCGCCGCCAGCGCCAGAAGTCGTTCCAGGAAGTAGTCCAGGCCGCTTCGTAGAGCAGCGGCGGCAGGAAAATCAGGAATATCAAATCCGGCGCGATGGCTACGCGCGGCAGGCCGGGCACGAAGCTCAGCCCCAGCCCGCCCAACACCAGAAAAATGGGGTAGGAAATGCCCAGCTTCTGCCCCAGCATCACCAGCAGAAACACGGCGAACAGCAGGCCGAGAATGAGGAGTAAGCTTTCGTGCAGCATGGGGCCGGGGTTGGGTTCAACAACCCAAAGAAACGCCAGCCGCAGCAAGTGCGTCGGGGAATTAACGGAACGTCATGCAGAGCGCAGCGAAGCGTCTTGCCCGCAGCAGTAATCAAATTACTATTGCGGGCAAGACGCTTCGCTGCGCTCTGCATGACGTACTATCTGGCCCTCTTGTGCCTACGGGCAGCTTTCAACCGCCAGCCATCTTCTTAGAAATGCCACAGCTTCCGCCCCACCGTCGGACGCCTGGGCCTGTCAAAAAGCACCACATAGAGCACCCCGAGCAAGGGCGTGAGCAGCAGCGCCGTGAGCAGGCGCAGGTGCCAGTAATGCACCGGGGCCAGGCCCCAGGATTGGACGAGGTGATTGATGAAATGTGCCATTACTAAATGTACGCATTTCCCCAATCGTTTGCAATACCCGACGCGGGGTAGCACCGCACGTTGTTGCGCCAGATTCCGCTTGTCCCTGGTTTCGGCACCCGGCATGGGCTGAAGCAGGGGCCGCAATTTTTTATCGTCGGATTTTCAGCAAGTTTCATTTGGACCGGGCGGATGGTTACTTTGCCTCCAAGTCTTAGCCACGAGCGACTCATCAGCTTCGTTATCCACTTGGCTTCTATCCTCATTTTCTGCTTATGCCTCATTTCTTCCCTTCTACTCTCTCACGCCCAGCCGGCTTCCTGGCGGCGCTGGGGCTGCTGGCCACGCCCGGCGCGGCGCAAGGCCAGGCGCCAGCCAGCTTCGGCGCCGCCACTACTTATTCAGCCGGAAGTAGCACTTCCCCGATTGGCATTGCCGTTGGCGACGTGAATGGCGACGGCTTGGCTGATTTGGTGACGGCCAACTCGGGCACCAACAGCGTCAGCGTGTTGGCGGGCCAGGCCGGCGGAGGGTTCGCCCCGGCCATTTCCTACGCCACCGGCAATGGCGGCACTCCTCTCAGCGTAGCCGTGGCCGATGTAAACGGTGATGGCCGACTTGATATCCTTGCGGGCAATTCCAATAACAGCACGGTTAGCGTGTTGCTGCAGCAGGCCGCCGGAGGGTTTGCGCCCGTGGCTGTCTACTCGACCGGCTCCGGCACCCGTCCCGCCGCCGTGGTCGTGGCCGACGTAAACGGCGATGGGCGGCCCGATATCGTGACGGCCAACTACGCCAGCAGCAACGTTAGTATATTGCCGGGCCAGGCCGGTGGCACCTTTGCCCCAGCCAGTGCCTACGATGCCGGCACAAACAGTCAGCCCAACGGCTTGGCCGTGGCCGACGTGAACGGCGATGGCCGGCCCGATATCGTGACGGCCAACTACGCCAGCAGCACGGCCGGCGTGCTACTAGCCCAGGCCAGCGGCGGGTTTGCCGCCCCCCTCACCTACAGCACCGGCGCCGGCAGCCAGCCCGCAGGCATCGCGGTTACGGATGTAAATGGCGACGGCCGGCCCGATTTGGTAACGGCCAACCTCGCCAGCAACACCGTGGGGGTGTTGCTCGGCCAAAGTGCCGGCGGCTTCGCGCCCGTCGTGCTCTATAACTCCGGCTTGAGCACCAATCCGCAGGCCGTAGCCGTAGCCGACGTGAACGGCGACCGTCGGCCCGACATCATCATCGTCAGTTATTACCGCCTCGTCGGGGTGCTGCTGGGCCAGGCCGGCGGTGGGTTTCCCGCCATCGTCACCTTCTTCACCGGCACCAACAATACCCCCCGCGCCCTCGCCGCCGCCGATGTGAACGGCGACGGCCGGCCCGACATCATCACGGCTAACCAAGGCAGCGATACGGCGGGGGTGCTGCTCAACACCGGCACCTTCACGACCCTGGCCGCCACGCCCGGCGCCCCGGCGGCCGACGTAACCCTGTTTCCCAACCCGGCGCGGGGCAGCTTCGCGGTGCAGCTGCCGGCTGCCTGGGGTGCCGCCTCCGTGCGGGCCGAGCTGCTGAACGCGCTGGGCCAGGTGGCGGCTACCCGCACGACGCAGACTACCGCCGGTGCTCCGCTCATCATGGAAACGGCCGGACTGAGCGCAGGCATCTACACCCTGCGCCTGCACGCCGGCGGCCACGCCCTGACCAAGCGCGTGGTGGTTGAATAGCCCGCTTGGCGTTCCTGATTTGAGCCATTGGCCTCCATTGCTGCTCAGCCGTGGAGGCTTTTTTTGGCTGACTGCCAAGCCGCCTGAAGCGGGGCGGTTCAGGCAATTGGGGGCCGGTACAGGCAGAAGGCGAGCGGTGACTGACGCAGATTTTCCGGCATCCCAAATTCGGCTGCCGTACTTTTGACTCCCGTCATGCCCGAACGCTTCAACCCCTCCCCCTCCGCGTCGGCAGCGAAATACATTTTCGTTACCGGCGGCGTCACTTCTTCACTCGGCAAAGGAATCATTTCCGCCTCGCTGGCCAAGCTTTTGCAGGCCCGCGGGTTCCGAGTCACCATCCAGAAGTTCGACCCCTACATCAACATCGACCCCGGTACGCTCAACCCGTACGAGCACGGCGAGTGCTACGTGACCGACGACGGGGCCGAAACCGACCTCGACCTCGGCCACTACGAGCGGTTCCTGAACACGCCCACCTCGCAGGCCAACAACGTCACCACCGGCCGCATCTACGACCACGTCATCCGCCGCGAGCGCGAAGGCGCGTTCCTGGGCAAAACCGTGCAGGTAGTGCCCCACATCACCGACGAAATCAAGCGGCGCATGCTGCTGCTGGGCCAGAACGGCCAGTTCGACGTGGTCATCACCGAAATCGGCGGCTGCATCGGCGACATCGAGAGCCTGCCCTTCGTGGAGGCCGTGCGCCAGCTCCGCTGGGAGCTGCCCGATGCCGACTCGCTGGTCATTCACCTCACGCTGGTACCGTACCTGAAGGCCGCCGGCGAGCTCAAAACCAAGCCCACGCAGCACTCGGTGCGCGATTTGCGCGAGGCCGGCCTCCAGCCCGACATCCTCGTCTGCCGCACCGAGCACCCCATGCCGGCCGAGATGCGCCGCAAAATCGCGCTGTTCTGCAACGTCAAAATCAACTCGGTTATCGAAAGCCTCGATGCCGACAGCATCTACTCGGTGCCGCTGCTCATGCGCAAAGAGGGCCTGGATGAGCGGGTTATCAAGCGCCTGAAGCTAACCGGCGGTACCCTGCAACCCGACCTCGAAGCCTGGAAGGACTTCCTCGGCAAGCTGAAAAACCCCACCGAGGAAGTGACCATCGCCCTCGTGGGCAAGTACGTGGAACTGCCCGACGCCTACAAATCCATCAACGAAGCCTTCGTGCACGCCGGTGCCCAGAACGAGTGCAAGGTGACGGTGCGCAGCATCCAGTCCGACAACATCACGCCCGAAAACATTGCCGGCCTACTCCACGGCTGCGACGGCGTGCTGGTAGCGCCCGGCTTCGGCGAGCGGGGTTTTGAAGGCAAAATCGCCGCCGTGCGCTACGTCCGGGAAAACAACATCCCCTTTTTCGGCATCTGCCTGGGCATGCAGGTAGCGGTGGTGGAGTACGCCCGCAACGTCCTCGGCCTGCTCGATGCCAACTCCACCGAGATGGATTCTCTCACGCCCAACCCCGTGGTGGCCATGATGGAAGAGCAGAAAAACGTGACCCTGAAAGGCGGTACCATGCGCCTCGGGGCCTACGCCTGCGACCTGCGCCGCGGCTCGAAAGCAGCCAAGGCCTACGCCAAAAACCACATCAGCGAGCGCCACCGCCACCGCTACGAGTTCAATAACCAGTACCTGAAGCAGTTCGAGGACTCCGGCCTGCAAGCCACCGGCACCAACCCGGAAACCGGCCTGGTGGAGGTGATTGAGCTGCCCACGCACCCCTGGTTCGTGGCCGGGCAGTTCCACCCCGAGCTGAAAAGCACCGTGGAGCAGCCGCACCCGCTGTTCGTGCGGTTTGTGCGGGCGGCCATCCAGCACCGCAAGGGGTAGGACGCCTGCGGCTTAATGAAGAATGAGGAATTAGGAATGAAGAATTGGGGACGCCTGTCATCCTGAACACTCTGCGCTTAAAACAGAGACAAAGGACCTTATTACTTTAGAACGGCTTGCTGTAATTCCTTTTGCTCAGGCGCGATAAGGCCCTTCGCAAGCTCAGGATGACAGGCGACTTCATTCCTCATTCTTAATTCCTCATTCTTCATTAAGCGAAGCGTTACCTTTGCCCCTTCGCAACCTTTTTTACTAATGGATAGAAATTCAGCAACCGGCCTGTTCCTTATTTCGGCCTTGCTCCTCGTGTACCTGTTCTTCTTCAGCCCGAAGAAGCCGGATGAAAAAGCCGCCGGCAAAACCCCGCCCGCGACCACTGCCGCGGCCCAGGCCGGAGCCACACCCGCCGCCGCTACGGCTCTGGCCCCGGAAGCCGCCCTCGACACCACGGCCGGCGCGGCCAAGGACGTGACCCTCGCCAACGAGAACCTGACCATCACCTTCTCGACCCGCGGCGGCCGCGTGACGGCCGTGCGGATGAACAAGTACAAGACGTTCTTCGGTAAGCCGCTCGATTTGTTCGATGCCAAAAGCGCCCGCATGGACACCAAATTCCGCACCGTGGATGGCAAAACCATCAGGTTTTCGGATTTGAATTTCCAGGCCGTGCCTTCGCAGGCCGCGGCTGGTTCGGTGCTCACGTTTTCGGCCCCGGTGGCCGGCGGCAGCATCGTGCAGACATACTCGCTGCCCGCCAACAGCTTCGAACTGAAGTACGACCTGCGCCTGCTGGGCCTGGAGCGTACCGTGGCGCAGGAGCCGCTCACCTTCACCTTCGTGGACCAGGTGCGCCAGACCGAGCAGGACCTCAAGCAGAACCGCAACCACACCACTATCAACCATTACCTGGCCGCCGGCGACCAGGGTGCGCTAGCCGAGGCCAGCGAGAAGCCCGAAGAATACAAGGCCGCCGGCCCCGTGAAATGGGCCGCTCACAAGCACGATTTCTTCGTGGCCGGCCTCATCGCCGACCAGCAGCCCTTCGCGGGCGGCGCCTTCAACGCCGACGTGAACCTGGCCGACTCCACGACCATCAAAACCCTGAGCTCGACGCTGACCATTCCGGTGGCCGAGGTGGAGCAGGGCCGGGGCCAGTACCGCTTCTTCTTCGGCCCGAATTCGTTCAACCTGCTCAAGGCCGTGACGCCGGAGTTCGACCGCAACGTGTACCTGGGCTGGGGTTTGTTCCGCTGGGTTAACCGTTTCGTGGTGCTGCCGGTGTTCCACTTCCTGGAGCAGTTCATCTCGTCCTACGGCGTTATCATCGCGCTGCTGGTGCTGCTCATCAAGCTGGTAACCTGGCCGCTCACCTACAAAACCTACGAGAGCCAGGCCCGCATGAAGGTGCTGAAGCCCGAGATTGACGAGCTGAAAGCCAAGCACGGCGACGACGCCACCAAGGTGCAGCAGGAAACCATGAAGCTGTACCAGGAATTCGGTGTGTCGCCCCTGAGCGGCTGCGTGCCCACCCTGCTCACGCTGCCGATTCTGTTCGCCATGTTCCAGTTCTTCCCG
>JAQBNT010000066.1 GCA_028288445.1 Hymenobacter sp.
TTTGCGGCCGGTGGGCGCGGCGGGGCAGTCGATGGTGACTTCGCCCGTAGCGTCAAAGCCGTAGCTGTTGACGACGCTCAGGTTTTCGAGGGTGAGGTCGGGGCTGTTGCGCAGGTTGAGGGTGGCCACGCCCCAGTCGCCGGCGGTGGCCCCGGGGCCGCAGGTCCACTCGTCGCGGGCCTGCGGGTAGGTCAGGATTACGCCGGCTTCGCTCTGGCCTTTGAGCACGAGGTTGTTCTTGCCATCGATGAAGACCTTTTCGCGGTAGGTGCCGTTTTTGATGAAGACGGTGCGGGGCCGGGCCGCCGTTGCGGGCAGGCTGTTGATGGCCTCCTGAATGGTGCGGAAGCGACCTGAGCCATCGGCGGCCACGGTGATGGTTTGGGCGCGGGCCGGCAGCAGGCACAGCCCGAGCAGCAGCAGCATGGCCAGGCCCAGCAAGCGCAGAAAAGTCGTTTTCATCAAGCGGAAAGTGGAAATTAAGCAGCCGGCTTAGCTCAAAAAATCGTCGCGGCGGGGCGTGAAGGCATCGACCAGCACGCCGGCCTCGGTGCAGGCCACGCCGTGCCAGGCCAGCGGCGGCACGTAGCAGCTGTCGCCCAGGCGCAGATTGTGCATTTCGTTTCCAATAGTGTACTCGAACGCGCCGCTCTCCACGTAGCTCAGCTGGGCGTGGGGGTGCTGGTGGCGGGCTCCTATCCCACCGGCTTCAAAAGCTACGCGGGTGAGCATGAGGTCGGGGCCGTGGGCCAGCACCTTGCGGCGCACGCCGGGGCCGGTGGTTTCCCAGGCCACGTCGGCATCGGTCACGAAGGCGGGTTGGGCAGCGGGTTGGGAGGTCATGGCAGTGAATAAAAAAAACCGGTCGGACCTTAAAAGTCCGACCGGTTTAGGGAGCCGCCAAGGCTGGCGGGCTTTTTAATTGCGCAATCGTTCCCGAGAACGACGGCCTTTTACTTCACGAGCGGGCTTAGTATCCCTCGTTCTGCTTGAAGCCGGCATTCTTGTTCGTATCCACCGTGCCCTGCGGATACGGCAGCAGCTCTTTGCCTTTGCCAGGCGCGTACTCCGAAGCCACGTTGGCGATGGACGATGCCGTCACGGCGGTGCGCCAGGTTACGGCCGTGGTGCCGGCGGGCGTGGTGGCGGGCGAAGGCCGGTAGAACGAGCGCGCCCACACCACCTGCCCGCCGGTGACGCGATAGTACATGTTGGCGGGCACGAAGGCGTACGGGGCCAGCCCGTTCATGAGCAGGGTGAGGTTGGCGCGCGCTTCGGTGATTTTGGTGCCGAGCAGGTTCCAGCGCAGCAGGTCGTATTTGCGGATGCCCTCGCCGCCGAACTCCAGGAACCGCTCGTTGGCAATAGCGTTGAACATGGCGGCTTTATCGGCCGGAGTAGGAATCTGGCCCAGCGTGGTGCTGCCACCAAACCCGCGCTGGCGCACCTCGCGCAAAGCCGCCAGGGCGGCGGGCGTCGGGCCGTTGATTTCGTTCTCAGTTTCGGCAAACATCAGCAGTACGTCGGCGAAGCGGATGAGGGGCCAGTTGTAGCCCAGGTAGTTGCCCGTGCCGTTGAGGGTGGGCACGCGCCAGTCGCGCCGGAACTTGCCGTCGGTGAGGGCCGCCAGGTTCACGCCCTTCTGGGTGTTGGTCGCGTCGATGTTATAAGTAGTCAGGGTGATGTCGCGGCGTACGTCGGTTGAGTCGAAGGCGTAGAAGTAGGTGGGCAGGGGCCGAATCTGGGCCTGGGTACTGCCGTAGATGGACGAGTTAGTCAGCAGCGGACCGCTGTAGTAGCCCAGCTTGCTATCGCCCGAAATGCTGGAGCCGCCCATGGCCACCTGAAAGATAATTTCGTTGGAAGACTCGGGCCGCAGCTCGTTGATGCTCTTGAACAGCTCCCGGAAGCTTGGATTGAGGGTGTGCTCGCTGCGCTTGTTCATCAAATCAAGGCACTCCTGCCGGGCAATGGCGTAGGAGGCCAGGTAGTCGGTGGGGCGCGTCATCAGCGTGCCGTGCAGCGAGTAGCCGCCCCGGTACAGGGCCAGGCGGGCGCGCAGGGCCTTCACCGCGCCTTTGGTGATGCGCTCGTTGGCGGTGCCGGCGGCTGAGCGCCAGGGCACCAGTTTCTCCGCCACCAGCAAGTCAGCAATGAGGCGGTCGTAGGTGGCAATGCGGTCGGTATTGGGCTGGGTCAGCTCGCCGCCGGCCAGGACCGGGGTGTAGGTGGGCACCAAAGGCGTGGGCACGTCGCCCCAGTTCCGAATCAGCTCAAAATAATACTGCGCCCGCAAGGTCAGCACCTCGCCGTACAGCCGGTGTAGCGCCGCCGTATCGGCCGAGGAGCCAGTGGTGTAGAGCGCCATCTTCGGGATGCTCTGGATGCAGATATTGGCCCGCTCCACGCCCTGATACAGGTTGTTGAAGGGGTTGGTGACTTCCGGGTTCGAGGGCTCGGCGGTGTAGCGCGAGATGCTGCGTGAGCGGCCGTCGAAGGCGCCGGGCGCACCCTGCATCTCGTCGGTGTCATAGGGGTAATACATGCTCAGACGGGTGCCGTAGCCGGTATCGCCCGAGAGCATGTCGTAGGCCCCAATCACGGCGCTGGTGGCACTGCCCACGCTGCTGAAGGTCTGCTCGTTGGTATAGAGCGAGTCCGGCTTCACGTCGAGGTAGTCTTTGCAGGCCGGCAGGGCGGCAGCGGCGGCCAGCGCGGCCACGGCCAGGGTGGAACGGAAAAATATTGGTTTCATCGGAGGATGGGAATTTTCTTGTGGATGAAAAAGGCCGTCATGCGGAGCGTAGTCGAAGCATCTCTACCGCTTCGTTGCATTAGCATTGATTACTACTGTGGTAGAGATGCTTCGACTGCGCTCCGCATGACCGTTCTTTCATTTTGTGATTGAATCAGTTACAGCGACAGGTTCACACCGAACAGCAGCACGCGGCTGCGCGGGTAGCCGGCGTAGTCCACGCCCGGCGTGAGCGGGGAGGCGCGGCGGGTGTTGGCTTCGGGGTCGTAGCCGCTGTATTTGGTCCAGGTGTAGAGGTTGTTGCCGGTCACGTAGAAGCGCAGCTGCGTGAGCTTCGCCTTCGCAATCAGGGCTTTGGGCAGCGAGTAGCCCAGCGTGATGTTGTTGAGGCGGATAAACGAGCCGTCCTCGATGGCCCAGCTGTGCACGAACAGCGTGCGGGTGGGCTGCCAGATTTTGGCGTTCTGGTTGAGATTGCGCGAGGTTTCGAGGTCGGTAATCGGCACGCCGTTGTTGTCGATGGTGCGGTACCGGTCGTTCATCATCGTGAGCAGGTTGCTGAACGGGTTCACGGCCGTGGTGAACTCCACCTTGTTGGCATTGAACACTTGGTTGCCGTAGATGAAGTTGAAGAATATACTGGCATCGAAGCCTTTGTAGGTGAACTGCTGGTTGATGCCACCGGTCACTTTGGGGTTGGCATTGCCGATGGCCGTGCGGTCGTTGGCATCCACGATGTTGGCGGCCGCGCCGGGCGTGTCCACCACGTTTTTCAGCTTGATGATGCCGGGGGCCAGGGGCTGGCCCTGCACGGCCACGTCGTTGGCCACGCCGGGCTTCAGCGTCCAGGTGCGGGTGGTGGCGTTGTAGCCGCTGAAGTCATCGGCAGTGTAGAAGCCATCAGTCTGGTAGCCGTAGAAGATACCAACCGGGTCGCCCACGCGGGCCAGAAAGTCGCTGGCAATGGTGGTGCTGGCCCAGCCCGAATACACGCCGGGAATGGACGTAATCGGCCCCAGCTCCTCAATACGGCCCCGGTTCATGGAGGCGTTGCCGCTGGCCGACCAGGTGAAGTCTGGCGTCTTAAGTACGGTGCCGGCCAGCTGGAATTCCAGGCCGCGGTTGGTGGTTGAGCCCACGTTCTGGAACTGGGTCTGGTAGCCCAGGGTGGGCGAAATCGGCACGTTCACGAGCAGGTCGTGGGTCGAGTTGTAGTAGGCATCGACGGAAAACTGCACGCGGTTGTTGAAGAGGGCCAGGTCCACGCCCACGTTGCGGGCGGTGGTGGTTTCCCACTTCAGGAACGGGTTGGGCAGGCCCGTAACCACGGTGCCCAGCGCAATGGCGTGGTTGAGCGAATACTGGCCCAGGCCGGTGCGGTAGTATTCGCTGTAGCCGAAGTCGTTGATGCGGTTGTTGCCGGCCAGGCCGTAGCTCAGGCGCAGCTTCAAATCGGAAATCGTGTTCGACACGGATTTCATAAAATCCTCCTTCGACACGCGCCAGGCCAGCGAGGCGGCCGGGAAGTAGCCCACCCGCCGCCCGGCGGCAAACTTGGAAGAACCGTCGGCCCGGAAGGTCACCGTAGCCAGGTATTTATCATCAAATGAATAATTGAACCGCCCGAAACCCGACAGCAAATGCTGGAGCGTGGGGTTGTCGCTGGTGGGCGTGGGCTGCTGGAACGAAGCCGACGGCAGCACGCCCTGGTTGATGTTGGCAATGGCCTGCTCGGCAGTGATGTCTATGGGCAGGAAATTGGTTTGCACCGTCAGAATCCGGCTGCTTTGCTGGTAGATTTCCTGGCCGAGCAGCGCATCGAAGGAATGCTTGCCGATTTGGTGGGCGTAACTCAGCACGTTCGACTGGTTGATGGACAGTGCCGAGCCGGTGGCGATGGATACGAACGGCTGCAAATTGAAGCCGCCGCCGGGCTGCCGGATGGCCGGCGAATTGCGCCCCGAGAAGTTTTCCAGCGTCGAGTTACCGAAATCGAAGCCCACCGTAGAGCGGAAGGCCAGGTCCTTGGTGAAGTTGTAGGTGGCGTTGGCGGCCAGGTTCAGGGTGCGCTGCTTGTCGTGGCGGATGTCGCTGCCAATGGCCAGGATGGGGTTTACCAGCGTGGTGTTGGAGGCAAAGGTTTCGTCGAGCGTGCTGGGGTCTAAGCCGCCCGGCAGGTTGATGGCCATCGGAATATATTCGATGGAGTTGCGCAGGCGCGTGGTGGTGGTCGAGAGTTGCGACGACGTGCCGAGGCCTTCAATCTTCTGGTCATTGAAACGCACGTTGATGCCGAAGCGGAATTTCTCGGTGGCCTTGTTGTCGAAGCGGAAGTTCACCAGGTTGCGGGTGAAGCCCGAGCCCAACTGAATGCCGTCCTCGTTGTTGCGGGTCAGGCTCAGGGCGTAGGTCGAGTTGTTGCCGCCACCCGAGAGCGAAATGTTATGCGTCTGCTGGAACGCGTCACGGCCGAAAACCTGGTCCTGCCAGTCGAGGAAAGGCGAGTTGCGGAGTTGGTTCAGCGTGTCGCTGCTGTAATTTCTCGATTTAAAGAATTGCTTGAAGGTGTTCAGGCCGCCAAACGTGGTGGTGGAGGTATTGCCAGGGGCCCGGTCGATGTTCAGGGCGCGCTCGTACTGGTAGTTCACGAAGTCGGCGGGCTGCATCACATCCAGCTTGCGCGAGAGCTGGCGCACGCCCGCGAAGCCGTTGTAAGCCACCACCAGCTTGCCTTCCTTGCCGCCTTTGGTGGTGATGATGACCACGCCGTTGGCTCCGCGTGCGCCGTAGATGGCGGTGGCGGCGGCATCCTTCAGCACGTCCACGGATTGGATATCCTGTGGCGAAATCACGTTCAGGGCGTTTTCGACCTGCACGCCGTCCACCACGTACAGCGGCGAGTTGTCCTGTGTGACGGACCCACCGCCGCGAATGCGGATGTTCACGCTCTGGTTGCCGGGCGTGCCCTCCGAACTGGTTACCTGCACGCCGGCCAGCCGGCCGCTCAGCGCCTCGGCCGCCGAGTTCACCGGCACGTCCTTAATCTGCTGCGCGCTGACGGACGACACCGAACCCGTCACGTCGCGCCGCTGCACGGCCTGGTAGCCAATTACCACCACGTCGTCGAGCTGCTTGGCATCCACGGCCAGCGTCACGTCAATCTGACTCTGGCTGCCCACGGCCACTTCCTTATTGGCGTAGCCCACAAAGCTGAAGCTGAGCGTGACCGCGCCTGTGGCGGGCACGTTCACCTCGTAGTTGCCATCGGCCCCAGTCGAGGCCCCGTTGTTGGTCCCTTTCACCAGCACCGTCACGCCGGGTAGGCCCTCTTTGGAATCCGAAGCGCGCACGGTGCCCGTGAGGCGGCGCGTGGCCTGTGCCCAGGCCCGGGGGCCATGCGCCAGGCTGCTGATTAATATCAGCCAGAACAGTAGAAAGTAGCGGTTTTTCATCAGAAAAAGGGTTTGGGTGAGAATTGGTAAAGCGAAGAAGAACGAGGCAGGATGCGGCAGGACTAACGCCGCGGATATAATATTTAAAAATATCTATTTCATTTCTTATCAACCCACTAAAAGTCTGGTTTTATTCGCCATACGCCAAGCAAACGGGCTTTTTTAGTTGCGCAATCGTTCCCGGCAACGATGCCAACCGGCTTTCCTTCCACCATCGTTCACCCCCAAGCCACCAGCTAAGGGATAAGGCACAAAAAAAGCCCCCGCGTGGGCGGGGGCTTTTTCACAGATACTGACCGGCTTTGGTCAGCTTACGCTAAGGCTTAGTTCTTCTCGATGCGGCGCACGGCGGTTACGCCGCCTTGCTTCACTTCGAGCAGGTAGATGCCGCGGGCCAGCGTGGCCGGCAGCGCCAGTTGCTTATCAGCACCCAGCGTGGCCGGGGCCAGCACCACGCGGCCGGTGAGGTCGCGCAGGGCTACCGTAGCCGCGCCAGCCGAAGGCAGGGCCACGGTGATGCGGTCGGTAGCCGGGTTCGGGAACACCGACAGGCCGGGCAGGGCCTGGCCGGCAGCCGTGGCCGAACCGATGAAGTTGGTGATGGAAATGTCATCGATGTTGATGCGCGTCGTGGTGACGGTAGCGGTGCTCGTGATGCGGAAGCGCACGTTGCCGGTCTGGTTCACCGTGAAGGTGTAGGGCGTGAGCGTGGCCGTCAGGGTGGCGGGCGCACCGGGTACCGTGGTGAAGGTAGCACCACCATCCGTCGATTTTTCGAGGATGA
The DNA here is from genome assembly GCA_028288445.1 of Hymenobacter sp. GTDB lineage: Bacteria > Bacteroidota > Bacteroidia > Cytophagales > Hymenobacteraceae > Hymenobacter. Next base: position 6,992 of record JAQBNT010000066.1, read on the forward strand.
AGCTGGCCGCCGGGTCCACGCCAAAAGTACCGGCCCGCACGATGACCGTGCCGGCACCGTTGGGCTTGTCAAAGTCCATGCGGATGAAACCGACGCGGATGCGGGCCGACTTCAGGCCGTTGGAACGGTCGTTGAAAGCCGTGCCAATCAGCGCGTCAGAGAACGTCCACGAACCGCTGGCCAGCGCCACTGAGGCGGCGGCGTAGCCCGTTTTGGTACCGGTTTCAAAATCCTCGAAAGCACCCGCCGTGGTGGGGTTGTTAACCGTGAACGTGAAAGCGTTGGAAGTACCCGCCGTGTTCGTCACCGTTACGGGAAACGAGCCAGCCGTAGTGAACGCGCTGGCCGGAATCAGGGCCTCGATGCTGGTGGCCGTGCTGGTGGTCTGGGGATACGAAACGCCGTTGAAGTTCACGGTGGAAGTCGACGTGAAGCCGGTCCCCGTAATTACAAACGTTACGGCCGCACCGCCCACTACTTGCACACCGGGCGCAAGCTGCGTAATCACGGGCGTCACCGCAGCGGGCGTTACCGTGAAGCTGGTGGTGCTGGTGGCCGTGCCGCCAGGCGTGGTAACTACGATGGGGCCGGTCACGGCCGTAGCGGGCAGCACGAACGTGATGGTAGTAGCATTAACCACCGTGAAGCCGGTGATGTTGATGCCGCCTACCGTTACAATGGTAGCACCCGTGAAGTTGGTGCCCGTCAGGGTTACCGTAGCGCCGGCTGCGCCCGTGGTGGGCGTGAAGCTGGTGATGGTAGGAGCCGTAGCCGTTACGGTGAAGGTACCGGTGCTGGTAACCGTGCCGCCGGACGTGGTCACGGCAATGGTGCCGGTGGTAGCGGTGGCAGGCAGGGTGAAGGTGATGGTGGTGCCGTTCACCACGGTGAAGCCGGTGATGGCCACGCCGTTCAGGGTGACGGCGGTAGCGCCGGTCAGGTTAGTACCGGTGATGGTGACGGTAGTGCCGGCCGCGCCCGTGGTAGGCGTGAAGCTGGTGATGGTGGGCGCGGGCGTAGCCACGGCGGTCACGGTGCCGGTCACGGCCACGTTCACGGCAGTAGCGCCGGTGCTGGTCAGGGCCACGTTGCCGGCGAAGGTGCCGGTAGCGGCACCGGTCAGGCGCACATATACGGGCGTATTAGCGGCGGTGCCGCTGGTCTGGGGCACGGTTACGGTAGCGGCAAAGCCGGTGGTGGCGCTCAGCGAAACTTCGTAGCCGGCCGGAGCCGTGGCCACGATGCCGGCGGTGAGCGACGTGCCGCCCACGGTGATGGTCTGGGTGGCCGAGGGCGTGCCCACTACCGTGCTGAATGCCGTGAGACTGGCTGGCGTGCCGGTGATGGTGGCCGTGGTGGCCGAGCTGCAGCCCGCGTTCAGGGGCGCATCGGTGGCGGTCAGCACCACGGGGGTAGTCCCCCCGGTGGGGTTCACGGTGTTTGCGCCGGAAGGCCAGACGCCGTCGGCATCGGAGTTGCAGTTGAGGACGTTACCATTGGCGATGGAATATTCCACTACGCGCTGCACGCCCGCAGCATTGGCGCGAGGCATGATGGAGTTCCAGTTACCGGCCGTGGTCGAATAGAAGGGCACAAGGCCGGTCAGCACGACGCCAATGTTTTCGACCACCGCGGTGGCCAGTGGCCGGCCCGTGCCCGCCGCGTTATCGTAGAGAGCCACGGCATTGCCGGCCGTAGCACTCGAAGCACCCTGAATGCCCGTGCCGTTGGTAGCAAAGTCCAAGGTGATGATGCTCTGATTAAGCGCCAGCCGCTTCTCAACGACGGCGGGCGTTGCGTCCGGAGCCAAGGTAATGGCCGGAAATATCAGGTTGCCAGTGGTGTAGCGAGCATTGCCCGAGTTCACGAAACCAAACCAACCCGTGTAAGCCCCAGCGGCGTTCGTCGTGAACGTCATGTAGCTGCCGGTCGTGGTTAAGCTGGCGGTGGAAGCGCTGGTGTAGGTGGTGCCGGTAGCGGTGGTATTAATCAGGAGTGGAATGCCAGCGCCGGAGTTAGTGGTAGTGGTGGCCCCGCCAAAGTCGGCGGTACCGCCGCCCGTGGTGGAGTTGGTAGCGCCCAACACGTAGGCCCGGTAAAGCGTTGATGGGGTTAGATTGCTCACCGTGGCCCGAAACAGCATTGGCAAGCGGGTGGCGGTGCCGTTTGCCATGTACTGCGGCACAATGACTCCGGTGAAATCAGCCTGGGTCAAGGCTTGCGCCCAGCTGCCCAGCGGCAATAGCAAGAGCAGCGTTGCTAAGCAAGTCAGCAGGCGCGTTGTGAAAAAGTGCTTCATAGTGAAGAAATAAAGTGAAAAAGGAAGGTGAAAAAGTGAGTAACGTAAGTATCGCAACTGCGCTCATACGCCCCAAAGATAGAGCGGCGCGGCGCGGTTGGAAAGTTACGGAATTATCTCCTACTCAAAAATTAAGATGGGCCAAGCCGCCGGATGAAGATTTGGGCCTTGCGCTTTGCAGGCATGCAAGCCGTTTCTTATTCCCACAGCGGGTAATGTTCCAGGTGCACTTCCTGCTCGAAGAAGATGCGCGTGCTTTCCTCGAAGGAGCGGGTGAAATCGGACACGTAGAAATGGTGCGCGGGCGGCGTGGCCGACGCGGGAGCCAGCAGGCCGTGGGCCGCCAAGTACGCTTCGGCCGCCGCTGCCACCACATCGGAGGCATCCAGCACATCAACGCGGCCGGCGTAGAAGCGCGCAATCTGCTCTTTTATCAGCGGATAGTGCGTGCAGGCCAGCACCAGGGCATCGATGCCGGCCAGGGCCGGGTTACCCAGATACGTTCCGATGATGTCGTCGGAAATGGAGTTTTTGAAGAAGCCTTCCTCAATCATGGGCACCAGCAGCGGGGTGGCCAGCGACTGCAGGTCGACGCCCGCGTCGAGGTCGTCGACCTTCTTCTTATATACGTTGGAGTTCACCGTTTGCTTCGTGCCGATGAGGCCCACGCGGCGGCCGGCGTAGGCCCGGCCCAGGTGGGCCACAATGGGGTCAATCACGCTCAGCACCTGGGCTTTGCTGCCCACGTACTCGCGCACCAGCTCGTAGGCGGCGGCCGAGGCCGAGTTGCAGGCAATGACAATCAGCTTGCAGTGCTGGCGCAGCAGCAGGTCACAAATCTTGATGGAATAGGCCTGGATGGCGGCCGTGCTTTTGTCGCCGTAGGGCAAGTGGGCCGTGTCGCCGAAGTACACGATGCGCTCGTGGGGCAGGCGGTGCGCCACGGCCCGCGCCACCGTGAGGCCGCCAATACCGGAGTCGAACATGCCAATGGGCCGGGCGGCCAAAGCCGCCGAAACGGCCGGTGCGGGAGCAGCAGTAGTCATGCGGCAAAGGTAGCCGGGTTGGGCCGACTCTGTGGGAACGGAAACCGCGCACACCGAGGTGCCCCGGCAAGTATTGCGGCTTCCTAATCCTTTCAAAAACCTTACTATATTTCCGGTCCCTTGACGCTCACTTTAATTCCCATGAGCACCATTCTAACTGAAATTGACCAGGCTTTGGCCGCGCACGACGCCCGCCTGGGCCGTCCCGCCGCTATTTATCTCGGCGAGCGCAAGCTTACCCAGCTCACCCTTGACGCCGCCCGCGCCGCCCTCCCCGACCTCAGCACCGATGCCGGCCGCCCCCGCGCCTACCGCCACCTGGAGCTGCTGCGCGACGAAGTGAACGTGGACGGCCTGCGGGTGATTTAGCTTTTCGGCACCAGCAGCGGCTGGAGCACCGCCCACACCGTGCGGGCCACAATGCGGTGGCCG
>JAQBNT010000117.1 GCA_028288445.1 Hymenobacter sp.
CGAACCCGCTGGGGCTTTCTTCATACGTGCCCTCGTTGTGGGCCGCGCCCAATGCAGAAAAGCCATGAGGATAGAACAGTGTAGAAACGCGGCCCCTGGCTAACGCCGACCTTCGGTTCGCGTCTTCGCGTTGCACGGGGCTGATTGAACGAATGCTAAGTAGTCGCTTCTAAGTTACCGGATAGAGGCGAACGGTCTGGCTTAGCTGGTTACTTCTGTTTCTGCACGACTGCTTTGGACCACCCGCCACGGACCGGCGGGGGCCAGGAGCTTGGGGTAAACCTACTCGCCGGGATGTTACATGCTAACGAAAAAATAAAAGGATGTAACAAGTGTTGTTACATCCTAAAAAGAAAAAAAACTTATGTAACAACACTTGTCACATCAAAAAATATTTTTGCCCGGTGTGTGACAAACTGCCTGCTCCCGCCAATGTCACCAGTGGTTTTGGCCGAGCGATGGGCCCGACGGCTGGTTACTTCCTCATCAAGCGCAACGCCCCGGCTGCATTTGCAGCCGGGGCGTTGCGCTTGATGAGGAATTAACCAGCTTAATGCGGCGGTAGCGCTGCTTCGACAAGCGCAGCAGGACGTTGAGGGTTGTTCGCGTGCTTTTACAGGGCTACTTAATGGGGCTAGCGCGGAGACGCGAACCGAAGGTCGGCGTTAGCCAGGGGGGCGCTCCTACGGCACCACCAGCCGGCCATCGGCCGCATACGCCAGCTCGCCCCGGTCCACCATTTCGCGCACGGCCGCCGTGATGGCCGCTGCCTGCGCGGGCGGGAAAGCAGCCAGCAACTCGCGCGGCGACAGCGCCGCCTGCCGAATGTGCGCCAGCAGCGGCTCGCGCAGCGACGGCGCTTGCGCAGCCGCCTGCGCGGCTTTTTTCTCGGCCAGGCAGATGTCGCACACGCCGCAGCGGGCCGGGTCGGCCTCGTCAAAATACGTGAGCAGCAGAATCTGGCGGCAGCGGGTGCCGCTCAGGTACTGGCCCACGGCGTGGGTTTTGGCGCGGGCCAGGTCGCGGGCGGCCGTCATCCGCACCTGGTCGATGGGCAGCTTGGGCGCATCGAAGCGCGGCGTGGTGAACATGGCCTGCGGCGACTCCTGCTTGGGCTGGTAGTGCAGAATGCCGGCCGTGTGCAGGTAGCGCAGCTGCTGGCGCACCTCCACCACGCTGCGGCGCAGGTGCGTGGCCAGCGAGTTCTCCGAGATGGTCTGAAAATCGGAAAACAGCTCGCCGCCGTGCAGCCGTAGCAGCGCCTTTATCAGCAAGTCATGCTGCGCATTGGCCACCTGGAAAGCGTACAAATCCTGGTGGCTCATAATCAAATGCACCCGCGCCGGCTGGTTCACCGCCTCGTTCAATTGCACGAATCCTTCGCGCTGCAAAATTTTGAGCGAGTTGTGCGCGTCCACCGCCTTGATGCGGTAGGTTTCGGCAAACTGCTGGATGTCGAACTCAAACGCCACCAGCTCGCCGCCCCCCACCGCCGTGCTGGAGTAGTTGGCCAGCGCCTGGTACACGCGCCGCACCGTGTCCAGCGGCGGAAACGACTGGCTGGTGCGGCGGCGCAGCTCGTCGGCATCGTTGGGGCCGGCCAGCAGCACGGCGAAGGCGTACTGGCCGTCGCGCCCGGCGCGGCCGGCTTCCTGGTAGTAGGCCTCCAGCGTATCGGGCGCGTCGAGGTGGGCCACGAGGCGCACGTCGGGCTTGTCGATGCCCATGCCGAAGGCGTTGGTGGCCACTATCAGGCGCACTTTGTCGGCAATCCAGTCCTGCTGTACCTGGGTACGCTTGTCTGAGGGCAAACCGGCGTGGTAGGCCGCCGCCGCAAACCGGTGCTGCTGCAAAAACGCCGCCGTGTCCTCCGTCTGCCGCCGGGTGCGGGCGTACACGATGGCGGTTTTGTTCGGCCCCACGCCGCGCACCACTTCCAGCAGCCGGCGCAGCTTGTCCTCGGTGTGCAGCACCGAATACGAGAGCTTGGGCCGCGCAAAGCTCTGCCGAAATACGCCCGAACCCGGCCCAAACTTCAGCTTCTCCACAATATCGGCCTGCACCTGCGCCGTGGCCGTGGCCGTGAGGGCGATAACCGGCGTGCCCGGCGGCAGCTTCTCGCGCAGCTCCGCGATGCGCAGGTAGGGCGGCCGGAAATCGTAGCCCCACTGCGAGAGGCAGTGCGCCTCGTCCACGGCCAGCAGGCCCACGTTCATCTTCGCCACCCGCACCTGAAACAGCTCCGTGAGCAGGCGCTCGGGCGACACGTACAGGAATTTCACGCTGCGGCCGTACACGCAGTTGTCCAGCGCGTGGTCGATTTCCTGATGGCTCATGCCCGCGTAGATGGCCTCCGCTTTCAGCCCGCGCTTGCGCAGGTTGTCCACCTGGTCCTTCATCAGGGCAATCAGCGGCGACACCACGATGCAGATGCCCGGCCGCGCCAGCGCCGGCACCTGGAAGCAGATGCTCTTGCCGCCACCGGTGGGCAGCAGCGCCAGCGTATCGTGCCCCGCCAGCACCGAAGCAATGATTTCTTCCTGCCCCGGCCGGAACGCCGTGTGCCCCCAATGCTCGCGCAGCAGCGCCAGGGGCGAGGTTTCGGTAGGAGCGGAGGACATGGCGCGAAGTTACGGCCGACCGATGCTACCCGATACCCGTTAATAGTGGGCAGGCATCTGTTCGGTGGGCTGGTCAGCCAATGCCCTCGATTTACCGTTCAACAGAGCCAACGCTTACTTTCTTCTTTATTTTATGGCCATTCAACCAAAAACCAAAGGCTTAGCGCACGTCGCCCTGCGCACCACCGACTTTGCCCGCGCCAAGGCCTTTTACCACGACTTGCTGGGCTTGCCCATCGCGCTGGATACGCCCGAAATACTGGGCTTCCTGGTCGGGAATACGTTCATTGGCTTCAAGCAGGCGCAGCCCACCCATCCCGGGGGCGGCACCTTCACGCCCTTCAACGTGGGCCTCGACCACATCGCCATTGCCTGTGAGGACGAAGCCGAGCTGCACCGGGTCGCCGATGCCCTACAGGCCGCCGGCGTGGAGAACACCGGCGTAAAAGTGGATACCGTGGCTCCGATGAAGTACGTGGCGTTTAAAGACCCCGACCGCATCTCCTGGGAGTTTTACATGGTCTAATCGACTGTGGATTATGCCCCAAAACGCAAAAACGTCCGGCTAAGCCACTGGCTTGACCGGACGTTTTTTTGCGTGGTTGCATCCCTTTACTTAGCCGCCGGGTACCAGTTGCGCAGCCGCACGTCAATTTTCTTATTTGCCGCGTTCACCTGCTTCTGGAAGCTGGCCACGTCGCTCAGGCCGTTCTGGCCCCGGTAGTGGTACGGGTACACAATGCCCGGCTTAAAGGCCAGCACGCCCTGCGCGGCCTGGTTCACGTCCATGGTGTAGGGCAGGTTCATGCACACAAACGCCACGTCGATGCCTTTGAGGGCGCGCATTTCGGGTATGTCTTCGGTGTCGCCGGACAGGTACACGTTTTTGCCTCCCAGGTTCAGCACATAGCCATTGCCCCGGCCTTTGGTATGCGGCGCATCAGCCGCTTCGGGCAGGTTGTACATTGGAATGGCCGAAACCATCAGGCCCAGCGTATCGAGCCGCTGGCCGTTGCTGAGGATGCGGACCTGCGGCTTATACTCCGCTGGCAGCTTTTCGGCCACCGCTCTGGGCACCACCATCAGGGCCTTGCCTACGGAGAGGCCCGCCAGCGTTTTCGGGTCCAGGTGGTCGCCGTGAATGTCGGTAATCAGAATAACATCGGGCGCGGCCAGTCCGGCATAGGCTTCCGCCCCGCCGTAGGGGTCCACGTAAATGGTCTTGCCATTCCACGTCAACACCACGCTTCCGTGGGTGATGGGCTGCACCGTGAGCGGACCTTTTTTGGTCGCAATCTGGTCGGCGGCTACGCGCGAGGTGGCTGCAGCGGTGGCAGTTTGGGCCTGCGCCCGAACCGAAAAAACAGCCAGAGCGGCCGTAAGGAGGAGGGTAGATTTCATTTCTTTCTGCTTGTTGATTTAAGCGTTATGACCGGATTGTTCCAGCAGCATGGCCGATAGCAAATGTCACCACCGAAAACCGTGACCATAACCTGGTTGTCCCGCACAAGTTCGGGCCAGCTAATGGCCAAATCAATCGCGGCACCCCAAAAGTCCGTTTGGGTTTAGTACCCGAAGCAAACGGCCAATAAAAAAGCCCGGCACCTTGCGGCACCGGGCTGGCAGAAGAAAGAAAGGACAATTATTAAGCGGCCACCTTCTCGCCGTTCTCACGGTCGTCAATGGCCTTGCGCAGCTTGGCAATGGCCTGCACGGCACGCTCCTCATCGAGGCGGTTGATGTTGAGCAGCATCTTGGTCTTCTCAGGACGGGTGATGACCGGGTGGTTCAGCAGGCGGATGATTTCCTCCTTCTGCGAAGCCGTGGCGTACTGCACCGGCACGGCAGCGGGAGCTTCAGCCGTTGCGGCCGGAGCCTCGGCGGGCAGCACCTGCATGGTGGGCACGGCCTGCCCGTGCCCGGCAGGGGCTACTACGGTAGCAGCAGCAACCGGCGCAGCAGCCACCGCGTGGGCATTGGTATTGTAGTCCATTTCTTCGGCGGGCGTGGGCTCGTAGCCGGCGGCGCGGATAATCCAGGCCAGGCAGTTGCGGTAAGCTTTGCCGATGGCGCGGGTCTGGGCCATGCTCATGATGGCAAATTCCTGGTAGAATTTCTTGCCGCTCTCCTTGTTCGAGCACACCGCGAAGCCGGCACCCACCGTGGTGCCGTGGCGCAGGTCAAACAGCGTCACTTTGGCCTGGTACTTCATTTCCTCGGGGCTGCTCACGTTGATGACGTGTTCCACAATTGGCACGATGCCCAGGCGCGAACCGGCGTACTGCCAGCCCTCCACGTTCACGAATTCCTTGCCTTGTACGTTGGTGGTGAGTTTATTATCCTTAATGAACTTAGCGAGGTCCTTCGCCAAATCCAGCGTTTCATCGGAGCGGGCAATGTCGTAGCTCTCGACTTTAACTTTCTTGGTAACTTCCTTGGTGGTTTTAGGGGCCTCGTTCATGGCTTTGTTCTTTAGCAATGTGTCCAACTGATGTTCGGGTTTATAACCCAAAGCTAGAAAGAAACGTGCCACAATTGCCAAAAATATTGGTAAATTTTTCTGCTATAAACCAGACGATTAGTATTGGCTTTGAAAAATGTTGAGACTAACCAGATTGGTAGGGCGCCTGTTGAGCCTGCAATGGAATAGCCGCCCGCCTTTTAGTTGGGAAATGGCTTCATAATGCCGCTTCCATAACGAGCGCGGCGGGAAAGCACAGAGGTCCGCAGAGCCGTGCCGAAACACCTCTGCGGACCTCTGCAAGAATCCTTAATCTAAAATAACGAGCAAGCCTTAGCCGCCCTCCAGAATGTGGCCGTCGCGCATCACAATCTTGCGGTCAGCCATTTCGGCCAGCTGGTCGTTGTGCGTCACGATGACGAAGGTCTGGCCCAACTCTTTGCGCAGCAGGAAGAAAATCTGGTGCAGCTCCTGGGCATTTTTGGTGTCGAGGTTGCCGCTGGGCTCGTCGGCGAAGATGATTTCGGGCGAGTTAATCAGGGCGCGGGCCACGGACACGCGCTGCTGCTCGCCGCCGCTCATTTCGCTGGGCTTGTGGTCGGCCCGGAATTCCATGTTCAGCATCCCGAGCAGTTCGCGGGCCCGCACGCGCACTTCTTTTTCGGAGCGGCCAGCCAGGTAGGCGGGCAGGCACACGTTTTCGAGGGCCGTGAACTCGGGCAGCAGGTTGTGAAACTGGAAGATGAAGCCGATATGCCGGTTACGAAACCGGGCCAAATCGTTGCGCCCCAGCGAGCTCACCGACTCGCCATCGAACAGAATATCGCCCGAGTCCGGCGTGTCCAGTGTGCCCAGAATGTGCAGCAGCGTGCTCTTGCCGGCCCCCGAGGAACCGACAATGCTCACGATTTCCGACTTTTCAATCGTCAAATCGATGCCCTTGAGTACGTTCAGGGAATTGTAGCTCTTGTGAATGTTGATAGCTTGCAGCAACGGCGGGCAGCGATAGACGTGAATAAAGCAGTAGTGGCAAAGCTACGCACAATCCGGGCGGTGCCATACCGCTCCTATACGTAGCCAGCCGAGTTAAGCGTAAACCGATTCCCCGCCTTGACGCATTTTTCTTCCATGCCGCTTCCATTTTCTTCGGTACGCCGCTGGTGGCCGTTGGCATTGCTGGCCCTGCTGCCGCTGCTGGGCCTGTGGCACTGGCCGCGCCGCACCGCCAGCCCCGCCGAAACCGCCCGGCAAGCACGGGAGCTGGCCACGGCCCCGTCGGCTTTCGGGGTGGCATTTGCGCCGCGTGGCGAGGATGCGATGGTGTCGGACAGCACACGGCTGCGTGGTGTGAGCTGGGTGGGCGGCGACTCCGTGACTGAGGCTGACCTGGCCCCGCTGCTGCGCGACCATGTGCGTTGGATTGCCCAGATGCCCTTCGGCTGGCAGGCCGGTGCCGCCGAGCCGGCCGTGCAGCTGCACACCGCCCGGCCCGGCGGCCGCTTCGGCCTGTGGGGCGAAAGCGACGCCGGCATTGCCTCTACGGCTCGGCTGGCCCGGTCGCACGGCATCCGCACATTGCTCAAGCCGCATTTGTGGGTGCGGGGCCGCAGCACCTGGCCCGGCGATATTAACATGACCACCCCGGCCGCCTGGGACGCGTGGTTTGCCAGCTACGCTACGTTTATTCTGCACTACGCCGCCTTGGCCGAAGCGGCACACCTGGATGGGCTGTGCATTGGCACCGAATTGCAGCATGCCACCGAGCCAGCCCACGAAAAGGCCTGGCGCAGCCTCATTCGCCAGATTCGGCGGGTGTACCACGGCCCGCTCACCTACGCCGCCAACTGGAGCGGCGAGTACGAGCAAATCCGGTTCTGGGACGCGCTGGATTACGTGGGCATTCAGGCGTATTTCCCGCTGAGCCCAGCCACTAGCCCGCCGCTCGATACGCTGCTGCGTGGCTGGCAGCCCCATTTGCAAAAGCTGGCCCGGTGGCAGAAAAAAATCAAAAAGCCGGTAGTTTTCACCGAAGTGGGCTACAAAACCACGCCCGATGCCGCCGCCAAACCCTGGGAATGGCCCGAGCGCACGGCCGCCCTGCAAACGCCCGACGAGGCCACCCAGGCCCGCTGCTACGAGGCGCTGTTTCGGGCCTGCTGGGGTCTGCCGTGGCTCAAAGGCATGTTTATCTGGAAGTGGTACCCCGGGCTGGAGGCCGCCGGCCCGGCCCGCCGCCACGCCGACTTCACGCCCCAGCACAAGCCCGCCGAGGCCGTTTTGGCCCGCTGGTATGGGCAGTAAGTTCACGCTACGCGCATTCGTTTGCTACAATCAGGGCCGGCCGCCGTACTTTCGTGCCACCAACCGCAAGGTCGCGTAGCTCAAAACCACCCCTTACCCGTTTTTATGAACATTCACGAATATCAGGGCAAAGAAATCCTGAAAAAATACGGCGTCCGCGTGCA
>JAQBNT010000124.1 GCA_028288445.1 Hymenobacter sp.
CGCGCCACCCTGCCGCCCGACCCCGGCGGCGAGGAGCCGCCGGCCCACGCCGGGCCGGGCCGCTGGGCCGCCTTCCTGGTCTGGTACCGCTGGCGCTGGCTGGAGCAGCGCCCCACCGCCCTCGCGCCCGCCGAAGCCGCCCGCTACCACCTGCTGCGCCTGCAAGCCGAAGCGCTGGAAACCGAAGCAGCGGCGCTGGCCGCGCTGCTGGCCGGGGCGGCGGCTAATGCCGATAAATAAACCGAAGAAGGGAAGTCAAATCAGGTATTTCTACGGGGTACGGCGCGGAAACCGCCGCCTACATTTGGGGCATTCCATTTCCATTTTAAACCCCCATCAGTTCCCATGGCTTTCGACGTTAATCTACTCAAAACCCGCGCCCAGTGCGTCGCCGCCAAGGCTTCGCTCGAAGCGGAGCTGGACAGCTACAGCAACCGCGACACCAACCTGGACTACCGCGACCGGCAGGCCCAGCGCTCCGAAACCTCGGTGGCCTCGCGCCTGGCCACGGCCACCAGCCAGCTGGCCTACGCCACCCAGGAGCTGGACCGCGCCGAGCTGTCCGACGCGGACCGCAAGCGCTACAAGGCCCAGCAAATGACGGCCCGCCACCAAAAGGAGCGCCTCGAAAGCCAGGCCGAAGAAGAAGGCGGCACCAGCGCCTTCCTGGCCGATGTGGACGCCGACCAAGTCGACGGGCAGGTGACCATTCTCACGGCCGCCATCACCGCCGTCCAAATCCGCCACGAGGCGCTGTCGGCCTAAACGACTCCGGCCCGAAAATCAATGCTCGTCCCCCATAGCCGTAACGGTTGTGGGGGATTTGCTTTGACCACCGGTCCGCGCTAGTTCAAATCCAGCCCAAACAGGACGCCGAACCAGGGCTTGTGCTGATAAACCCAGTGCTGCCCATCGGGCCCCAGGAGCTGGTCGAGGCCGGCGGCGAGGCCGATGTTGAAGGCCCGGGCATCGTAGATGGCCGCCAGGCCGCCGTGCAGCACCACGCCTTCGTAGTCGGCGGCGGTGGGGCGGGTGGCGGCGGTCACATCGTCGGTGATGAAGGTGGAACCGGCCCCGATGAAGGCCCCGTAGCCAATGCCCGTGGCCCGAATGTGCGGCGTGGCCCAAACGGCGTGGTATGCTTGGTGCGCAGCGAGTAAAAATCGAGCCGCCGGCCCACGTAGATGGCCGCGTTGAAATTGGTGTTGAGCTGCACCGGCACCCCGCCCTGCGGCGGCCGCACCTTGAACGGGATGGTGAACACGTCCAAATCCAGCCGCCGGCGCAGCAGCCACAGCCGCTTGTTGGGCTGGAGGCGGTAGCGGTAGGTGAGGGGCCGGCCAGCGGGCGCGGCGGGCGTGAGGAGCAGGGTGTCGGCCCGTTGCTGCACGTAGAGTTCCTGGCGCGGGGCCAGGGCCGCGAGGGTATCGCCGGCCGGGCGGTGGATGACGCGGTAGTAGTCGTCGTCGAGCTGCGCCACGTTGCCCAGCACCGCGCAGCCGCCCAGGGCCAGCAGGGAGGGCAGGAGGGGGAGGCGGAGTAAGAGGGAAGGGTTTGTCATCCTGAGCGCAGCGAAGGACCTTGTCACGCCTAAGCGTTTTGCAGTAAACTAACTGGTGCGAACGTAATAAGGTCCTTCGCTGCGCTCAGGATGACAGCCGTTTTCAATTGCTCAAACCATTTACAGCAGGGTTCCGCGCAGCAGCAGCAGGGCCACCGAGAAGTAGATAATCAGGCCCGTGACATCGACCAGCGTGGCCACGAAGGGCGCGGAGGACGTGGCCGGGTCCAGGCCCAGCTTCTTGAGCAGCAGCGGCAGCATGGAGCCCGCCAGCGAGCCCCACAGCACGATGCCCACCAGCGCGATGCCCACCGTGAGGGCCACCAGTACCCAGTGCTCGCCATAAATGGGCGTGATGCTTTGCCAGATGGCAATGCGCCCGAAGCCCACCAAACCCAGAATCAGGCCCAGGGCCGAACCGGTGATGAGCTCACGCCGCAGCACCCGCCACCACTCGCCCAGCGTGAACTCGCCCAGCGCCATGGCCCGGATGATGAGCGACGTGGCCTGCGAGCCCGAGTTACCGCCGCTGCTGATAATGAGCGGCACGAACTGCACCAGCACAATGGCCTTTTGCAGCTCGCCTTCGAAGAATTGCATGGCCGAGGCCGTGAGCAATTCGCCCAGAAACAGCACCACCAGCCAGCCGGCCCGCTTCTGCACCAGCGTCATCAGGGGCATGGTGAGGTAGGGCTCGTCCAGCGCTTCCGAGCCGCCGAGCTTCTGCATGTCCTCGGTGTCTTCCTGCTCCCGAATGCTCAGGATGTCGTCGATGGTCACGATGCCGAGCAGAATGCCCTGGTCGCTCACCACGGGCAGGGCGTTGCGGTCGTTGCGCCGGAACACGTCGATGGCGTCTTCCTGGTCCTGGTTGGCGGTGAGCTGCACGAAGCGGCGGTCCATCAGGTCGCGCACCCGGGCCGTGGGCGCGGCCAGCAGAAACTCCCGGATGCGGATGTCGTCAATCAGCACGCCCTGCGCGTCGGTCACGTAGAGCATGCTCAGCGTTTCGGACTGCCCGCCGTGCTGCCGGATGTAGTCGAGCACCTGCTGCACCGTCCAGTTCTCGCGAATGGCGATGTAGTCGGGCGTCATCAGGCGGCCCACCGAATATTCGGGGTAGCCCAGCAGCTGCAAGGTCACCTTGCGCTCTTCCTCCGAGAGGCTTTGCACGAGCTCGGCCACGAAGTTGGCGGGGAGAAACTCCAGCAGGGCCGTGCGGTCATCCGGCGACATCTCGTTGAGGATGTCGGCCATCTTATCCTGGGCCAGATTATCCAGAAAGTGCCGCTGCTCCTCCAAATCGAGGTATTCGAACACCTCGGTGGCCAGCTTCAGCGGCAGCAGCCGGAAGATGATGAGCTGTTCCCGTTCCTCTTCGGCCTCAATGAGGGCCACCAATTCCGAAGGCTGGAAATCGCGGAGCAGCTGCTTGAGCTTAAAAAATTCGCCCTCCTGAATCAGGGACGTGATGGTTTCCACGGTCTGCGGCTGCATGAAAAAGAGGGGAGGGGAGATGCTTCGCTAGGCAAGCGGGGTTGATGAAGAGAATAAGCGCCACAAAAGTAGGGCGAAGCAGGCGGTAAATGGGTGCGGCGGGGCGGAGAAAAACGGGAATCCGTCTGTCATCCTGAGCGCAGCGAAGGACCTTATCACGGCCACGCCGTATGGTAGGGCGAATGAGCGCATGGAGAGTTTGCTGCCGTGATAAGGTCCTTCGCTGTGCTCAGGATGACAGCCGTACCCCACGCTGCCCGCCCCCAAATCCCCGCCGCCGCCCCATCTTGCCGCCCCAACTCCGCACTCATGCCTGAAGATGCTTCCCCCATTGCCGCGCCACTGGGCACCCTTGTGGTGCTCGGCGGGGGCGACGACGACCCCCTGCTTGCCCTGCTCGCCGGCCTGCTGCCCGACCGCAACCTGCCTATTGAAGTGCTGACCACGGCCACCCGCCGCCAGCCCGCCCGCACCGCCGCCGCCTACGCCCACGCCTGGCACCAGCTGGGCTGCCCCCACGTCCGGCACCTGCAAGTGAACGAGGACCACCCCGCCGACGACCCCGCCACCCTGGCCCGCCTGCGCAAAGCCGCGCTCGTCTTCATGAGCGGTGGCGACCAGGAGCGCCTCACCAATTTCCTGCTCGGCACCGAGTTTCTGGCCATTCTCAGGCAGAAATACCAGACCGAGGCCGGTTTCATCATCGCCGGCACCAGCGCCGGGGCCTCGGCCGTGGCCGAGTTTATGCTGGTGGACGGCCACGGCTGGCGCAGCCTGCTGGGCGGCCGCATCGAGGTGCAGCCCGGCCTGAACCTGCTGCCCGGCGTGCTGCTCGACCAGCACTTTGCCGAGCGCGGGCGCTACCCGCGCCTCATGCACGCCGTGCTGGCCCAGCCCGAATTACTGGGCATTGGCCTGAGCGAGGAAACCGGGCTGCTCATCCGGCCCGACCAGCCCGCGCAGGTGTTCGGCGAAGAAGCCGTGGTGGTTATCGACGCGGCCCAGGTTACGCACAATAACCTGCCCGGCCTGGCAGAGGGTGCGGTTCTCAGCGGGCACGGCTTGCAGCTGCACGTACTGGTGGCCGGGCAGGTGGTGGACATTGCAGGACGCGAGGTGAAGCCCGCGGGGGCCTAGTTTGTCATTCCGAGCGGAGCGAGGAATCTGAGTAAAGCCGTTCAAACAGGTTTGCCCGGATTCCTCGCTCCGCTCGGAATGACAGCATTCTACCGGCGCACTTCTACCCAGCCTTTGGCGCGGCGGTCATCGGCGTCGCGCAGCTGGTAGTAGTAGATGCCATCGGGCAGGCCGGTGGCGTCCCAGTTGTTGTGGTAGTCGTTGGTCTGGTACACGCGCTGGCCCCAGCGGGTGTACACTTCCAGCGAAGCCGGCCGGCAGCTGAAACGGGGCTGGAAGCTCTGGTTAGCGGCATCGCCGTTGGGCGTGATGATGTTGGGCATGAACACGTCGCCCACCTCCACGGGCGAGAAGCCGGTGAGCACCTCGCAGTTGCCGTAGCGCGCCGTGAGCGTGACGCGATACGTGCCGGGCTGCGCGTAGCGGTGCTTCGGCTCGGCCTCGGTGCTGGGCGCGCTGCCATCGCCAAAATCCCAGCTGTAGGTGGCGTGCGGAGCCAGCAGCACCGGCGAAAGTGGGCAGTCGAACGGGGCAAGGCCGGTGTAGCGCGGCGCGGAGGCGCACACCGGCAGGTTCAGCCCCACGTCCTGGGCCGATACCGGGGCCAGCACCACCGTGCGGGTGGCCGTGGCCTGGCAGGCTCCCTGCGTCACGGTGTAGGTGAGGGGAAACACGCCGCCCCGGTTGCCGGTGTTCGGCGGGGTGAAAAAGCCGCCGGCCGTGACGCCGGTGCCGCTCCACACGCCTCCGGCCGGCGCGTAGCCCAGCAGCTGGAAGGGCTGCCGCAAATCGGCGCACAGCGTGGTGTCGCGGCCGGGCACGATGACGGGCAGGCGGTTCACCACCACCTGCTGGCTGCGGATGCCGCAGCCCAGCGAATCGGCCAGGCTGTAGGTGAGCGTGTGGGTGCCCGCGCCGGCCGTGGCCGGGTCGAAGCGCCCATTGCTCACGCCCGGCCCGCTGAAGGTGCCGCCGGCCGGCGTGGCCGCCAGCGCCACCGCCGCTCCGGCCACGCACTGCGCGGGCACCGGCGCAAACGTGGGCACCACCGGCGGGGCCACCACGTAGCGCACGCTGCGGGTACTCAGGCAAACACCGGTGGTCGCCACCGTGTAGCTGATGACGTACTGCCCCGGCCCCACGGCCGTGGGCAAGAAGCGGTAGCCCCCGCCGGGGGCCGCCTGCACGCCCGGCCCGGCCCACACGCCACCGGCCGGGCTGCCGGCCAGCGCCACGGGGCCATTGTCGAGGCACACGTAGCGGCGCGGGCCGGGGTCGGCCTGCAATACTTCAAAGTTCATCTTGAAGGCCCCGTTGTTGCAGTTCGAGCTGCCGTTGCGCACGGTGTAGGTGCCCGCGCCCGGCGGCTGCGGGAAGCCCTGCGCGCCCTGGCAGCTGGCGCACACGGCCTGGTACACCACGCCGCGCTTATCAAAGCGCGACGTACCGCCGTCGACGTGCTCAATGGTGCCGTTCTGCCCGAAGAAGGTGGCGTATTCCAGCCGGGTCATGCCGGCCGAGAACTCGGCCAGGTAGAAATCGGAGCCGTCGGTGGTGGTCTGGACCGCCCCGGTGGTAGTGGGCAGGCCGCTGGTGCTGCCGCCCTGGTAGCCGGTATTGCGGGCATTCACCAGTCCGCCCCAGCCGCACACGTACACCCGCTCGCAGTCATCGACCAAGAAGGCTGTGGGCACCAGGTTGGGGCCGTTGGCATTGCTGCCGCTGCCAAACGCCGTGCTGTAGAGGCTGGCGGTGAGGTCGGGGTTCAGCTTCTGAATAAACTGCGTACCGTTGGCCGTGGCGTAGAGGCCCAGCGTGGCGGGGAACTGGCCCAGCGTCTGGCCCAATAAGTAGGCATTGCCCGCCGCGTCGAGCTGCAACAGATAGGCCTGGTCATAGGCACTGGTGCCCACGTAGCTGCTGCGTTCCAGGGTGCGGCCATCGGCGCTGATGCGGGCCACGAAGCCATCGGGGCCGCCGGGCGCGGCCGGGCGGTAGGCTCCGGCCGTGGTGGGAAAGTTGGCCGACGTGGTGCCGCCGCACACGTAGGTGCGGCCCGCCGCGTCGAGCTGCACCGAGTAGGCGGCATCGGCCCCGGTGCCGCCCAGATAGCCGGCCCAGAGCATCACGTTCAGGCCCGGCGTCAGCTTGCAGACGAGGGCATCGGACTGGCCGCTGGCCGCCGGCACGTGGTTGAACCCGTTGTTCATCAGCGGGAAGTTGCGCGACGAGGTATTGCTGGCGACGTACACGTTGCCGGCCCCGTCCAGCAGCACATCGCCCCGGAAGCAGTCGCCGTAGTTGGCGGCCAGCGCGGAGCTGGTCACGCCATCGTTGCCCGAGCCGCCCAGGTAGGTGCTGGCCAGCAGCCGGCTGCCGTCGGCGCTGAAGCGGGCCACGAACAGGTCGGAGCCGTTGGGCATGTTATAGGGAGCGCCATCGCCTAAAGGGGCGAAGTTGGTGCCGCCCCCAAAGCTGCGCTGCACCACGCCGGTGGTGGTGGGGTAGTCGGTAGAGGACGTGCTGCCCAGCACCACCAGCTCGTTTTGCGCGTTCACCACCAGGCTGTGCGGAAACTCGGTGCTGTTGCCGCCCAGGTAGGTGGCCCACACCCGCGCCGCCGCGCCGTTCGCACTGGTGTTGTACTTGATAATGCCGATGTCCTCCACGCTGCTGAAGGTGGTGTGAAACGCGCCGGGCGTGGCCGGGTAGGTGCCGCCATAGTTGCTGGCCACGGTGCCGCCCGAGTACATATTGCCCGCGTTGTCATAAGTCGCCGTGAAGCCCCAGTTGTCGGCCGTCGAGCCGGTGAGGGTCGAGAACTGGACCGTGGGGTCGATGGTCAGGGCGCGGGCGCGGTCGTAGGCCCCGAGGGCGAAGGTGAGGGTGCTGCCTGTGAGCACGTAGCGGCAGGCCACCGGCCGGCGCTGCCCGGCGGCATCGAGCTG
This sequence comes from Hymenobacter sp., assembly GCA_028288445.1. GTDB lineage: Bacteria > Bacteroidota > Bacteroidia > Cytophagales > Hymenobacteraceae > Hymenobacter. The sequence goes on from JAQBNT010000124.1 coordinate 7,144, forward strand.
CCACGCCTTTGGGGCCAGCTCCGTGGTGGTGCCCACCGTGGTTTTGATGACGAGGTTGCCGGCCGCGTCCAGGTGCAGGGCGCTGGCCCCGTCGTAGCGCAGGGCCACGCGGGCGGGGTTGGCGCGGGGGGCCAGCAGCACGTCGTACTCCAGGTGCTGGCCGGCGTTTTCGTACAAGGTCAGGTCGATGCCGGGCCACAGACTGGTGTAGCGCAGCTGCCGGAACGCGCCGACGTGGCTGGCCCAGCGCCGGCTGTCATCGCCGATGAAGTAGTTGCGCTCGCCGGCCGTGGGCGTTTCGGCCGTGAGGCGGGCGCGGGCGCTGGCCTGCTCAAAGTGCACCGTGTAGGCGTGGCCCGCGATGTCATCAGCTTTGGCTTTGGCCGTGCCAGCGGCGGGGCGGGCGGTGCCGTCGTGGTGGTGCAGGGCGGCGGGGTCCAGGAAAGCGTAGGTCAGCGCATCGGGCAGCACGAAGAGGGTGCCGGCCGGCAGGTTGGCCTCGTAGCGCACGCGGCCGTCCCACTGGCCTTTGTTCTGCACGAATTCGAGGCTGGGGGTAGCGGGGACTACGGCCGCGCCCCGCGCCGCCTGCGCGGGGTGGGAGAGGGAGGCCGCAGAACATACCAGCGCCAGCAAGCCGCGGCGCAATGAGGGAAGAGATAGGGGCATAGAAACGCCAGAGGCAGAAAGGAGTGGAAAGGCAAAGATTGGGAAAAAAGCGGGGCTTGCCCAGGGGAAGGCGCAGGCTTTGGCCGGAACGGCAATTGCGCAAAATTCGTGCGCGCTTCGGGGGGTAGTGCGAAGCGCCGCTTCGCACCTACTTACCTTTGCCGGCTCTGTTGCTTGTGTCGTGCGCCGCTCTTTCGCTTTCAAATTTACGTTGTTCACCCTGGCCTGGCTGCTGCTGGCCATTGCCTGCGAGCAGGTGCCGGCCGGCGCGTTCTGGCCGGTGGTGTTTGGGGCGCTCACCACGCCGGCCGCGCTGCTGCTCACGGCCCTGCTGGCCCTGTACTGGCTGCGGCGCAACTGGCGGGTGGCCGTGCTGCCCATCGTGGCGCTGGGCCTCACCTGGCCGCACGTGCAGCGCGGCCTGGCGCTACACGCTGCGCTTAATGAAGAATTAAGAGTGAAGAATGAGGAATTCAAGAGCGGGAAGGAAATTATTCATTCCTCATTCTTCATTCCTCATTCGAACGAAGTGAGCCTACTCTCGGCCAACGTGCGCATCTTCAACGTGTATGCCCAGCTGCGCGACCCGGACTACGCTTCCTCCAAAGGCTTTATTCACTGGCTGGCCACGAGCCCGGCCGACGTGCTCTGCCTCCAGGAGTTTTACAACGAGCCGCGCCGCTCGAAGGAAAGCGGCGGCATCTTTCAGTCGGAAAACCAACTGGGGAAGGGCAGCGGGCGGCACGCCTTCGTGTCCACCAGCCTCACCAACAGCGCGGGGGCCGAGTTCGGACTGGCCATCTTCTCGCGTTTCCGCATCGTGCGGCAGGGCGTCATTCCCTTCGGCAAGCTCTCGCAGAACCACGCCATGTGGGCCGACCTGGCCCGCCCCGCCGCCCCCGGCCGCGCCCGCCCCGATACCATTCGCGTCTTCAACCTGCACCTGCAAAGCATGGCCATGGCCGAAAGCGACATCGCCACCGCCACCGCCAGCCGCGCCGGCCTCCGCCAGAAGGCCCCCAACCTGCTGCGCCGCTTCCGCAACGGGGCCGTGGCCCGGGGCGTGCAGGTCGATACCCTGCTGGCCCGCGTGGCCCGCTCGCCCTACCCCGTGCTGCTGGCCGGCGACACCAACGACCTGCCCTATTCCTATACCTACGACCAGCTCGCCGACCACCTCCAGAACGCCTGGGCCACCGTGGGACTGGGCATCGGGGCCACCTACAACGGCAAGCTGCCCGCCCTGCGCATCGACCAGCAGTTTGCCGGCCCGCAGTGGCAGGTACTGGCCTGTAAGGTGCACCGCGAGATTAAATGGAGCGACCATTTCCCCCTCGAAGCGCTGTATCAGTTAACAGTTAACAGTGAGCAGTGAGCAGTTGGCATTTATTAATCTGTTCATAACCGTTTACTGAGAACCGAGTAGTTTTGGCTATGGATATGCCAAAGCGCGAAGCCGGGCCATTGTTGCAGAAATCGTTCGCATTTGCTGTGCGTATGATGAAGTTTTACCGGCACTTGCAAACCAATGAGCGGGAGTTCATCATCTCTAAGCAATTGGTGCGCAGTGCTACTTCCATTGGGGCAAATGCGGAAGAGGCAACCGGGGCGATATCAACTGCCGATTTCACTAGTAAGATTTCCATTGCCTACAAAGAAGCGCGTGAGACAAGTTACTGGCTTCGGTTGTTGCAGGCCGCAGGGTATAGTTTTTATCTCTTCACGACGATTGTCAGCAACTTTGTCGTATTCTCTACTCCATTCTGCGGTCAAGCGGCCGCGCATAAACACAGTTAACAGTTATCAGTGAGCGGTTATCAGTGCTGCTTATCCTGTTCTATGTACTGTTAACTGCTCACTGATAATTGTTAACTGATTTCCATGCTTACGCTCTACAACACGCTTACCCGCAAGAAAGAAGAATTCCAGCCCGTGCACCCGCCCCAGGTGGGCGTGTACCTGTGCGGCCCCACCGTGTACAGCGAAGCCCACCTCGGCAACGCCCGCGGCCCCGTGGTGTTTGATGTGCTGACGCGGTACCTGCGCCACCTGCAATACCAGGTGCGCTACGTGCGCAACATCACCGACGTGGGCCACCTTGAAAGCGACGCTGACACCGGCGAGGACAAGATGGAAAAGGCCGCCCGCGCCGCCCGCATCGAGCCCATGCAGGTGGCCCAGCACTTCACCAACCGCTACCGCCAGCACATGCTGGGCCTCGGCTGCCTGCCGCCCGACATCGAGCCCCAGGCCAGCGGCCACATCATCGAGCAGATTCAGGTGATTGAGGAAATCATCGCCAACGGCCTGGCCTACGAAGTCAACGGCTCCGTTTACTTCGACGTGCCCAAGTACGACGAGGAAGGCAAGCGCTACGGCAAGCTCTCGAACCGCAGCATCGAAGACCAGATGGCCAACACCCGCGCCGGCCTGGAGGGCCAGAGCGAGAAGCGCAGCCCGCTGGACTTCGCCCTCTGGAAAAAGGCTTCGCCCGAGCACATCATGCGCTGGCCCTCGCCCTGGGGCGAAGGCTTTCCCGGCTGGCACCTGGAGTGCTCGGCCATGAGCCGCAAGTACCTCGGCGACCTGAGCGACATTCACGGCGGCGGCCTCGACCTGATGTTCCCGCACCACGAGTGCGAGATTGCGCAGAGCCAGGGCAGCCACTCGCACACCGACGAGGCGCGGTTCTGGGTGCACAACAACATGATAACCGTGAACGGCACCAAGATGAGCAAGAGCCTCGGCAACTTCGTGTTGCTCGGGGACATGTTCAAGGGCCCGACCGGGCCGCTGGCTTTCGGCTACTCGCCGATGGTGGTGCGCTTCTTCCTGCTGCAAGCCCACTACCGCAGCCCGGTTGACGTGAGCGACGACGCCCTGCAGGCCGCCCGCAAAGGCTACCGCAAGCTGATGAACGGCCTGCGCCTGCTCGACCGCCTCACCGCCGACAGCCTCTCCGGCGAGGTAATCCGCGACCGCACGGTAGCGCCGCTGGCCGAGGGTCGCCAGCCCGATACCGCCGCCGGCGACGCGGAGCTGCGCAAGCTGGTGGCCGACGTATTCGTGGGCCTGAACGACGACCTGAACACCGCCCGCGCCATTGCCAGCCTGTTCAACCTGCTGCGCAAGTTCAATACCCTGGCCGCCACCACGGCCGCCATGGCCACCGTCTCCTCGGCCGCCCTCAGCGAAGCCGTGGATGCCTACCGCGCCGTGGTGAGTGACATCCTGGGCCTCCAGGACGAGCCCCGCGCCAACGCCGAGGAACTGCTCAAGCTCACCCTGGAATTCTACACCGAAGCCAAAGCCGAGAAGGCCTACGACAAGGTCGACGTTATCCGGGCTGCCCTCAAAAGCCAGGGCATCGTGATAAAAGACACCAAGGCCGGCGTGGAGTGGGCCTATAGCGAGGAATAAACCCGTCTGTCATCCTGAGCTTGCGAAGGACCTTATCACGCTGGCGTTTAGTTGAGTTAGTAATCAAATGCCTCCTGGCGCGATAAGGTCCTTCGCAAGCTCAGGATGACAGAATAAAGCATGAACTTCCGCACCCTCCGCCTTCCTCTCGCCGCGCTGGCCGGCCTCCTCGTCCTCACCGGCTGCCCCGATAAAAAGGCCACCGAAACCGCCGACACCAGCGCCCCGGCCGAAGCCAGGCTGCCCAAGGCCCCGGTTTTCAACGCCGACTCGGCCTACGCCTTCACGGCGAAGCAGGTGGCGTTCGGCCCGCGCGTGCCCAACTCCAAGGCGCACGTTGCCACCGGCAACTGGCTGGTGGCGAAGCTCAAGAGCTACGGCCTGAAGGTGATGGAGCAGCCGTTCGAGGCGATGACCTTTGACGGCACCAACATCCACGCCCGCAACATCATTGCCCAGTACCAGCCGCAGGCGGCGCGGCGCGTGGCCATCTTCGGCCACTGGGACACCCGGCCCTTTGCCGACAACGACAAGGTGAAGAAAAACGCCCCCATGGACGGGGCCTCAGACGGTGCCAGCGCCGTGGCCGTGGCCCTCGAAATGGCCCGCCAGCTCAGCCTGCAACCCGACTCGCTGGCCCCCAACGTAGGCGTCGACTTCATCTTCTTCGATGCCGAGGACTGGGGCCACGACGACACCACCCAGGCCGACCTCAAGGACCAGCTGGCCGGCAGCGGCACCGATTCCTGGTGCCTGGGCTCGCAGTACTGGGCCGCCCACATGCTGCCCGCCGGCTACAAGGCCGAGTACGGCGTGCTGCTCGACATGGTAGGGGCGAAGAACGGCAAGTTCACCCGCGAGGAAACCTCGCGCACCAACGCCCGCACCGCGCTCGATAAAATCTGGGGCGTGGCCTCGCAGCTGGGCTACTCCGACTACTTCCGCTACGAGGACACCGGCGGCATCACCGACGACCACGTGTACACCAACCGGGCCGGCATCCCCACCATCGACATCTACCACTACAACTCCCCCACCGACTACTTCCCCGCCTACCACCACGCCACGACGGACAACATGGCCATCATCGACCGGAACACGATGAAGGCCGTGGGCCAGACGATGTTGCAGACGCTGTACGTGAACTAGGCCAGCGCCTGACGGAAGGACCCGGCTGGAAGAACAGCCACAAAAAACGGCCGACGGGGCAACCTGTCGGCCGTTTTTTGTATCAACGGTGCTCACCCTAACAACCCTTTCCTGCTTCTGATGCGTCTTTTCCCGTTCCTGCTGCTACTGCTGCTCAGCCTGCCCGCGCTGGCCCAGAGCAAGTTGAAAACCCAAGTCAGCGCCCTGCTCTACTTCCAGCAGCGGGCCGATGTGCAGCCCTACGCCGGCCAGCCCTACCGCCTTTCGGCCCGCATGAAGGTGGAAGCCCCGGCCGGCGACAGCGCCGATGCCAACGTCTTCGTGGTGCTGTTCGATAAGAACAGGAAGTACCTGAGCATGAGCAAGCCCGGCCAGATGCGGGCCAAGCGCCGCGACGGCCAATGGCGCACCTTCGCCCTGGCCGGCACGCTGCCCAAAACGGCCGCCCAGCTGGTGGTCAACGCCAACGTATACCTCAACGGCACGTTCGGCTACGACGACTTTCGGCTGGAAGTAGCCACTGCCAAAGACCGGTGGCAGGCCGTGCCGCTGGTCAACGGCGACTTTGAAGCCGCCCGGGCCGACAGCGCCAGCGGCTTCCCCAACGGCTGGCGGCCCCTGTATCTCAACGAAGCCTTCCGCTTCCGCACGGCGGCTGAGGCGGGCGGCAACCACTACCTCGAAATCATTGGCCAGGGCGCAGTGAGCTACGGCCACAACCCCGCCGCCGGCCACACGGTGGCCCTCAACGGCATCAGGCTCTACTACGAGACATACGGTAGCGGCGAGCCCCTGCTGCTGCTGCACGGCAACGGCCAGTCCATCGCGGCCTTCACCGGCCAGATTCCCGAGCTGGCCAAACACTACCAGGTCAT
>JAQBNT010000146.1 GCA_028288445.1 Hymenobacter sp.
ATCGAAGCCGATTTTGAAATCGGACGAGTAGGGGTGGCGCTTGCCGGTCATGCGCATGTCGGCCATGCGGTCGAGCACCAGCTTCACCGGCTTTTTGGTGACGAAGGCGCCCAGCGCGGCCAGCGCCCCCCAAGGCGTGGCCTGGTCTTCCTTGCCGCCAAAACCGCCGCCGAGGCGCGTCACGTCCACTTCCACCTGGTGCATGCCCAGGCCCAGCACGTGGGCCGTGTGGCGCTGCACGGCCGTGGGGCCCTGCGTGGAGGAAATCATCCGCACGCCGCCCATCTCGGTGGGGAAGGCATACGCGCCCTGCGTTTCAATGTACAAATGCTCCTGCCCGCCGCTCTCGGCCACGCCCTCAAACACGTGCGCGCACGAAGCCCATGCCGCCGCCGAATCGCCGATTTTAAAGGTGCGCGGTGGCACAATCAGCTCGCCCTGCGCGGCCGCCACCCGCGGGTCGGTGATAACAGGCAGCGGGTCGATTTCGACCTTAATGAGCTTGAGGGCGGCGTGAGCCTGCGCCTCGGTGCGGGCCAGCACCAGCGCCACCGGCTGCCCCCGGAAATGCACGTGCCCCTCGGCCAGCAGCGGCTCATCGGCCACGATGCCGCCAATCTGGTTGATGCCGGGAATGTCCTGGGCCGTGAGCACGCGGGCCACGCCGGGCGCCGTCAGCGCGGCACTGAAATCGAGGCTGCGGAGCACGCCGTGGGCCAGCGGGCTTTCAAACACGGCCGCATACAGAGTGCCCTGCTGGGTGGGCACGTCGTCGAGGTACTGCGATTCGCCGCGCACGTGGCGGTTGGGGTCGAGGTGATTCATGGGGTGGGCTCTTGGGCGTCGTTCCTAATAGAACGTCATGCAGAGCGCAGCGAAGCATCTCACCAGCGCAACTAATTCAATCGGGAAAACGGCACTAATTACTGCGGCACGCGAGATGCTTCGCTGTGCTCTGCATGGCGTTCTAAATCAATTCATCCACCGCCAGCTCCGGTACAAACTCCAGGAAATGCGCCCACAGCAGCTGGCGCAGCAACAGTCGCTTGTAGTCGGCGGTGCCGCGCATGTCGGAAATCGGGCTGATTTCGGCCTGCATCACGGCATTGGCGGCGCTAATGGTTTCGGCCGACAACTCGCGCCCAGCCAGAAACTCGCTAGTGCGGGACAGCAGCAGCGGCACCGGCCCTACGCCGCCCGCCGAAACGCGCGCCGCCTGAACAACGCCGTTTTCGACCCGCAGCCAAGCGGCAGAGTTCACGCTGGCAATGTCGAGGTGAGTGCGCTTGGATACTTTTTCGAAGTGGAAGAGGTCGCCGGCCAGCGGGGCGGGGAAACTGATTTCGATAACCTGCTCGTCGGCCGCTTTCGCTAGTTTCTTGTAGCCGAGATAGAGGTCGGGCAGGGCCAGCTCGCGGGTGGCACCGGCGTCGTCGAGTAGCGTGACGGACGCGCCCAGGGCCAGGAACATAATGGTTAGGTCGCCGATGGGCGAGCCGTTGATGAAGTTGCCGGCCACGGTGCCCATGTTGCGGATGGGCGTGCTGCTCACTAGCTTCAGGTACTGCGGCAGGTTGGGCAGCAGGCCGCGCATCAGGTCCGATTCGAGCAATTGGCTGGCCGTAGTGGCCGCGCCCAGCACCACCCGTCCGGTGGTTTCGTGGTGGATGCCGCGCCGGCCGGGCTGGTCGAATATCAGGCGCACGCCGGGCTGCTCGCGCAGCTCTTCGAGGCGCTGCACCATGAGGTCGGTGCCGCCGCCTACAAGAGGATGGGTGAATGGGGGAGTGACTGAATGGCCGTGGTCGTTCTGGCTTTGGGCATGACCGTTAGGCGAGGTCGAAGCGGTCGAAGCGGTGCTGCCGTTGGCGTGAGCCGCAGCAAAAGCTGCTGTTGCCGCAGCAGAAGCTTCGGCTACTTGTGTTTCGGCAGGGCGGAGTTTCGCAAGCCGCGCCGGGATTTCGGCAAAGTAGCCGGGCACGAATTGCTTCTCGCTGAGCCAGGCCAGGGCGTTTTCAGTCGGGCGACTTTCTAACTCGGCGGTGAGCTTAGCGGCGGCACGCTCCAACGATTTATAGCCCGTGCAGCGGCAAATGTTGCCGTCGATTGCCGCGATGGTGCTTTTTTCGGTGGCTGGTTGGGTGCTCAGGCTGTGGCCGGTCAGCGACATGACGAAGCCCACCGTGCAGAAGCCGCACTGGGAGCCGCCCTCGTCCACAATGGCCTGTTGCACGGGCGTGAGTTGCGAGCCAGCCGCGTTGATGCCTTCCACCGTCACGATGTGCTTGCCGTGGGCGTTGCCCAGCGGCGTGAGGCAGCTGGTCATGCTCTGGTAGTTCACCGTTTGCCCGTCGGCGTTTAGCTCGCCTACCAGTACGGTGCAGGCCCCGCAGTCGCCCTCGCGGCAGCCGATTTTAGTGCCTTTCAGCTGCTCGTGGTAGCGCACAAAATCGAGCAGGGCGCTGGCCGGGGCCTCGCCGGTGCGAATGGGCTGGTCGTTGAGGAAAAATTCTATCATCTGGTGGGATATGCTAATTCAACAGAACGTCATGCAGAGCGCAGCGAAGCATCTTTACCGCACAACGCAATTCGATTTACTATCGGGGTAAAGATGCTTCGCTACGCTCTGCATGACGGGCTGATAGTATCGTTCTTAATACTCCGTCTTGCCTTCCAGTTCCGTCCAGGCTTTGAAACCAGCCAGCGCCTCGTCGCGCAGCAGCTGCGTCATGGGCAATTTACGGTTTTCCATGGGCTGGTCCAGCTCTTCGTAGATGAACTGGTCGTCGAAGCCAATCGCCGCCGCATCAGCCTTGGTGTTGCCGTAGAACACCCGGCGCGGGCGGGCCCAGTAGATGGCTCCCAGGCACATCGGGCAGGGCTCGCAGCTGGTGTAGAGGTCGCAGCCATCGAGTTGGAAAGTGCCGAGCTCCTTGCAGGCTTTGCGAATGGCATCAACTTCGGCGTGGCAGGTGGGGTCGTGGGTGGTGGTGACCTGGTTGAAGCCGCGGGCAATGATTTTACCGTCCTTCACCACCACCGCGCCGAAGGGGCCGCCGTGGCCGGCCTTCATTTGGTCGATGGACAGGCGAATGGCTTCGCGCATGAATTCGGGGTTGGGAGCTTCCATAGGTGGGGCGGAAAAGGTGAGCGGCAGCGGCTGCGTAAAGTTTTGAAAAACGGGCAACAAAGAAAGCGACGGAATGCCACATTCGTCGCCAACCAACTTTGGAAATGGGTTTCAACGCAAAGCCCGAGTGGCGTGCCCGCTCGGGACGCACCACTCGGGCCCGTAAGATTGATAGCAGGCGACTACTTCGTCAAATTCGGAATGCGCAGCTGCAGGCCGATGGAAGGCACAAACGTGACGCCGCTCAGCGAGGTACTGGCCCCGTTCAGCAGGGCATAGTCGCCGTAGTTCTGGTAAAACACGGAGATGGCCGGAATGACGTACAGATACCGGTAGCCCAGCTTGAGGTTGACAAAACCACCGAAGGAGGAGAAGTTGCGGCTTTGCAGCGGCAGCTCGGGCACCTGCACCGAGCCGTTGTAGATTTTGGTGGGCGCGAAGCCGTAGCTCACCCAGCTGTGGGCGTACACCAGGCCGTAGCTGATGGCCCCGATTTCCTCCTCCGGCCCAAACGACTGGCTGAAGGTGAGCGGCACCAGTACATCGTTGCGCGTGGCCCGGAAATTCAGCACCGAATTGATATCCGACAGGAAGGGCAGGCTGGGCAGCTTGGCCCGCTGGGTGGCGAATTGCAGGCCGATGCTGGCGTAAGTGGTGCCGCTCACCGCACCCCGGTCAGGGTTTTCGGGCGAGCCGGTGGGGCCGAGCAGCTGGTACTGGGTATCAAAAACGTAGGAGCCGAAAGCGTACTTGAAGCCGGCATCGAGGCGCGGCACGATGCCGTAGCGGATGTTGAGGTCGGCGGTGGGCTGCACCGGGTCGAGGATGTAGGCCAGGGCGGCAGCTTGCAGCTGGGTGGTGGCGTCGGTGTAGTCCACTTTCTGCTGGGTGGCGGCCTGGCTGGCGGCTTCCTTCACGGCGCTGCCGGCCTTGGCCAGGGGCGCGGTGGCCAGGTTAAAGCCCTGATTGTAGCCCACCCGAAACTCGCCCTGAGGCGTGACTTTGCCGGTGGCAATAATGGCGCGCGGGGCCGAGCAGGCGGTGGCCAGCAGGAGGGAAGCGGCGGCCAAAGCCGCGCCCCACGGCCGCCGGCGAGAGCGTAAAACAGCGGTGTTCATAGTTAAGCTAAGGAGAAGTTGTAGCCGCGTAAACGAAAACCGGGCCGAAAAGTCGGAACCCGGCCCATCAGGCTGGTGTCTGGTTAATGCTTAATTGCAGTGTTGTCATTCCGACGCAGGAGGAATCTGAGTAAAAATGGCGAACAGCTTTACTCAGATTCCTCCTGGCTCGGAATGACAAATCCCCCTTTTAAAATCTGCTTATGCCACTGTTGCTACTCCTGCTGCTGCATTTTCTTGGGATAGGCCCGGCACCCGCACCACGCGCCACGGTCTATGTTTTTCTGGCCGAAACCTGCCCCATCAGCCAGGCGGCCACGTTGCCGTTGCGGGAGCTGCACGGCCGCTACGGGGCGCAGGGCGTGCGGTTTGTGGGTGTGTTTCCGGCCAGGGAAACCAATGCAGCCGGGCTGGCGGCTTTTGCTAAAACATATCAACTGGCCTTTCCGCTGCAAGCCGATGCCGGCCACCGGCTCACCAAAAAACTCCACGCCCGTGTCACGCCCGAGGCCGTGGTGGTGGCCGCCGATGGCCGCACCGTCCTCTACCAGGGCCGTCTCGATGATGCCTATGCCGGCCTGGGCCAGCACCGTGCCGTGACGCGCCAGCACGAGCTGGCCGATGCGCTGGCCGCCGTGGCCGCCGGCCAGCCCGTAGCCGTGCCGCGCACCGAGCCGGTGGGCTGTTTTATTGAGTAGATTTGGGAAGGCGCTTGGCGCATAGCTTTAACAAAAATGCCCGTCATGCTGAGCGTAGCCGAAGCATCTCGCGTGCCATCACTAATTCAATCGTCAAACAAAATAGGATTACTACCACACGCGAGATGCTTCGACTACGCTCAGCATGACGGTCTGTGGTCTTTTCTGTCAAACCGCATGAAACACCGCTTCTCTCCGTTGCTTCTGCTGCTGGCTTTGTGGGTAGCCGCGCCCCGGGCGCAAGCCCAAACTACCCCGCAGTATACTTTCAGCCAGGACATTGCGCCGCTGGTGTACCAGCACTGCACCGGCTGCCACCGTACCGGCGAGGTGGCCCCGTTTCCGCTCACGACCTATGCCGAGGTGGTGAGCCATGCGCAGACCATCAAGTACGTGACCGGCACGCGCTACATGCCGCCGTGGAAGCCCGACCCCAACTACCGCCACTACCTCGACGAAAACACGCTGACCAACGCGGAAATCGCCAAAATCAGGGATTGGGTCGATGCCGGTACGCCGCAGGGCAACCCCGCGCTCACGCCGGCCTTGCCCACCTACCCCAGCGGCTCGCAGCTGGGCACGCCCGACCTGGTGATTCCGATGGCCCAGGCCTTCGCGCACCAGGGCAATGGCCAGGACGTGTACCGAATTTTCGTGTTGCCCGTGAACATGCCCGCCGACCGCGACATCGCGGCCATCGAGTTTCGGCCCGGAAATAAGGGCATTGTGCACCACGTCATCATCGGCATGGACACCACTCAGCAGGCCCAGGCGCTGGATGCGGCCGCGCCCGGCTACGGCTACACGCAGTTCGGCGGCTTCGGCTTTAATCCCCTGGAAACCAACTTTGCGGCCTGGGTGCCGGGCATGCAGTCGCGGTTTTACCCCTCGGGCATGGGCAAGAAGCTGTTTCGCCACGCCACGCTGCTGGTGCAGGTGCACTACGGCCCCAACTACGTGACGCAGAAGGACTCATCGGTGGTGAACGTGTTTTTTGCCCGCCAGCCCGTCACGCGCTACATCCAAACGGTGCCGGCCATCTCGCCGGTCACGCTCAGCAACGGGCCGTTTATCATTCCGGCCAACCAGGTGAGCACCTTCCACGCCCAGCTCAACGTGCCGGCCGATGTGACCATTCTCAGCGCCGCACCCCACGCCCACCTGCTCAGCAAAAGCTGGAAAGTGTGGGTGGTGCAGCCCAACGGCGACACCATTAAGCTGGTTAAAATCAATGATTGGGACTTTCGCTGGCAGGGCATCTTCCGCTTCACCGCGCCGCTGAAAATCCCGGCCGGCTCACGCCTCATGGCCGATGCTGTGTACGACAACACCGCCCAGAACCCGCGCAACCCCAACAATCCGCCCCTCACCACGCAGTGGGGCGAGAGTACAACGGCCGAGATGCTGCTCACTTACTTCGACCTGCTGCCTTACCGCGCCGGCGACGAAAACATCGTGCTCAGCACTGCGCCCGGCGTGGCCACCACCCCTGGCACCGTGCAAATGGCCGTGTACCCCAACCCCGCCAGCAGCACGGGCAGCATCAGCTTCCAGCAGGAGCGTGCTGGCCCCGTCACCGTTTCGCTGCTCGATGCCACCGGTCGGCTGGTGCGGGCCGTGGTGCGCCAGAAAGCCTATCCGGCCGGGCCGCAGCAACTGCCGCTGCCGCTGACTGGCATAGCGCCCGGCGTATACATCGTGCGGCTGGAGTCGAACGAAGGGACGCGCAGTGCGAAGCTGGTGGTGAGGTAGTCGACTGTCATTGCGAACATACCGCGCATCAAGCGGCGACGAAGCAATCCGTCCTGTCAAACCCAGGCACTTCCTTGTCCCAGAAAGCCCCGGCACCGTGCAGTGTCGGGGCTTTTTTTATTATCCTTGTTACATCTGAAGGTTTGTCACTGAGAACAGGACGGATTGTTTCGTCGCCGCTTGATGCGCGGAATGCTCGCAATGACAGGTTTTTCCCGCCCATCTTTGCGCCCATGAAAATTCTATACGGCGTGCCCGGCGAGGGCTTGGGGCATGCCACCCGCAGCAAAGTTGTCATCGGCCACCTGTTGGCGCAGGGGCACGAAGTGCGCGTGGTGAGCAGCAGCCGCGCCTACACCATGCTGGCGGCCGCATTCCCGGGCCGGGTGCACGAAATCCGGGGCTTTCACCTGGCGTATGATGGCTTGGCGGTGAGCAAGCTGCGCACGGCCGTGCTCACGTTGCGGACCGCGCCCGAGGACTTGCGCGTCAACTTTGCCCGCTACCGCGAGCTGCTGGACGGCTTTGAGCCGGAAGTGGTGGTTTCGGATTTTGAATCGTTCAGTTTCTTGTTTGCAAAACTGTGCCGGCTGCCCATTATCAGTGTTGATAATATGCAGGTTATCAGCCGCGCCAAGCTGAACGTGGCCGTGCCGAAAGCGGAGCGCGAAAACTACCGGGTAGCCAAAAGCATTGTGCGGGCCAAGCTGCCGCACAGCCGTCACTACTTCGTCACCACGTTCTTCGAGTTGCCGCTGGCCAAGGAGCGCACCACGCTGGTGCCGCCCATCGTCCGGCCCGAGATTCTGGCCGCCGCGCCCACCAAAGGCTCGCACGTATTGGTCTACCAATCAGCCACCACGCAGCAGAACCTGGTGCCGCTGCTGCAACAGTTGCCCGACCAGGAATTTCGCGTTTACGGCTTCAACAAGCAGGAAAGCCACGGCAACGTGCAGCTCTGCGCCTTTTCCGAAGCCGGCTTCATTGCCGACCTAGCCAGCGCCCGCGCCGTGGTCACGAATGGCGGCTTCTCGCTGATTTCGGAGGCGGTGTTTCTGCACAAGCCCATTTGCGCTATTCCCATTCCGGCCCAGTTCGAGCAGTGGCTGAATGCGGCCGAAGTACAGCAAATGGGATACGGCCGTCATTTTGAGTTCATTACGGCCGATGGCCTGCGGGCGTTTATTGGTGAGCTGGAAGGTTTTGAAACGACACTGGCCAGCTACCGGCAGGAGGGCAACGCCGTGCTATTTGCTGGGCTCGAGGCTTTGCTTAAGGACATTGCAACTGAGTATTTGCCCAGCGAAGCCGCGCCGCAGGAGGATTCCTGGGGCGGTGAGTAGGAGCAGGGCTGTCATTCCGACGGAGGAAGAATCGGAAAAGAGTCGTTTACCGGTTTTACCCAGATTCCTCCTGCGTCGGAATGACAATCTGGACTACTAAGTGCACAGGCTTTAGCTTGCGCTCCGTACTCCAGCACAAACCGCTCCGGGCACGTAAGCGCAACCTGAACCCAGCGCTACCCTTTCCGCCTATGACTTTCCGCTCCTCTCGCTACTGGCCGCTGCTGTTATTAGCGGCCGCTTGTGCCCGCACGCCGCGCCCCAGCACCGGCCCCGTCAATAAATACCACGACGCCACCATCCGGCAAATCGGCACGGCGCAGGACGAGCGCAACACCGCCGCCATTCTGCCCTTCCTGACGAATTCAAACCCCACCTACCGGCGCGAGGCCGCGCTGGCGCTGGCCTCGGTGCAGGCCCCGGCGGCCGTGCCCGGCCTCATCCCGCTGCTGCGCGATGCCGACCCCGGCGTACGCCGCGCCGCCGCCTACGCCCTGGGCCAAACCGGCGACAGCACCGCCGTGGACAGCCTGCGGGTGCGCGTCCTCAAAGAAAACGACGGCTTGGTGCGCCGTTACGTGCACGAGGCTCTGGGCCGCACCGTCACCCGCCACAGCCTGCCCGAGCTCTGGCGCGTCGAAATGCTGAACGACACGTCCCGCGCCGCCGCCCTGGCCTGGGGCCTGAGCCGCGCCGCCCTGCGCGGCCTGACCTCGCCCGAAACCATCCGGCGCACGGTGGCGGTGCTGAACTCGCCCAAGCTGCCCGGGCGCGGCCGGTTGGCGGCCGTGGTGGCGCTTTCGCGCACCAGAGGTTTCGATGCGGATTTGGCCCGACTGGCTGAAAGCACGCTGCTGCGCGTGGCCCAGAAAGACCGGTCCTACGCCGTGCGGGCGGCGGCCGTCACCACGCTGGGCCGAATCGCGGCGGTGGTTCCGAGTGCCACTACTGCGCCTGTAGCTGCGCCGGCCAAGGCCGCAGCATCGGCCGGCGTGCTCACCCGCCTCGCCACCAAAGACCCCGACTACCGCGTACGGCTCAGCGCCATTCGGGCCTTGCCATCTGATGCGGAAAACTACCCCGCCAGCCGCAAAGCCGTGTTCACGGCCCTCAACCGCGACCAGCCCGCCGTGGCCCTCACGGCCGCCGAGTGGCTGCTGGCTCATGCCAAAGGCGAATCGGGCGCGGCGCTGGCGGCCCTAGCCGATGGCAACAAGCAGGCCTCGGTGCGGGTGCGGGCGGCCCTGCTCCGGGCTGCTGTGCACCACGCCAGCCCGGCGGCCCGGCCCAGCCTTCTCGAAACCATTGAGAAGCGCTACCCAACCGCGCCCACGGTATATGAGAAGGGCTTTTTGCTGGAAGCGTTGAGCGAAGACCCGGCCGCATTTGATTTCGTGCGGACCGAGGCTTTCGCGGCGGGGCAGTCGCCGGTGGGGGCGGGCTACGCGCTGGGCGCGCTGCTCACCATGCGCCGCAGTGCCGATTTCCCGGCCGGCCGCCAGGCCGATTTTGCCGCCGCCATGCGCCAGGCCCTGGCCAGCGGCGACGTGGCCCAACTCGGCACCGCCGCCGAAGCGCTGGCCGACGCAAAAATTTATCCCGAAGCCCAGCCGGCCGACCTCGCGGCCTTGCGCGCCGCCCAGGCTAAATTGCAGCTGCCCCGTGAAATCGAAGCCTGGCAGGGGATTCAGCAGGCGCTGGACAAGCTGACCAAAGCCCCGAAGCCGACGCCCTCGCCGCTGGCCACGGCCGCGCAGCACCCCATCGATTGGGTGGTGGTGCAGGGCGTACCGCCGGGCCAGCAGGTGCGGCTGCGCACCAGCAAGGGCATTATCCTGCTGGAGCTGAAGCCCGAAGAAGCGCCCGGCGCGGTGGCCAGCTTCGTCACGCTCATCGGCCAGCATTTCTACGATAACCTGTATTTCCACCGAGTGGTGCCCAATTTCGTGGCCCAAGGCGGCGACCCGCGTGGCGATGGCAACGGCAGCGCCCCCTACAACCTGCGCTCCGAGTTCGGCGACCTGCGCTACGAGGAAGGCAGTGTGGGCCTGGCCTCGGCCGGCAAGGACACCGAGAGCTGCCAGTTTTTCATCACTCACACGCCCACGCCGCACCTGGATGGCCGCTACCCCATTTTTGCCCAGGTAGTAGGCGGCATGGATGTGATGCACAAGCTCGACATCGGCGACCAGATTCTGGGTGTGGAGCTGGTGGAGCAGAGGAAAGTCGAAAAGAAGTAAGAACGTCATGCTGAGCTTGCCGAGGCATCTCTACCGCAGTAGTAATCCAATCGATTAGATTTACTATTGCGGTAGAGATGCTTCGGCAAGCTCAACATGACGTTCTTGTAGCCTGCCCGTTTTCCTTTCCATTCCATCTAGCACTATGAACCAGGTAAGTACCTACGCCCAGCAGCTTCAAGCCCTCGCCATCCTCTACCTGCCCCGCGTGCTCATGGCCGGGGTGGCGCTGGTGGTGGGCTGGTGGCTCATTGGCTGGGCCAGTCGCATTATTGCCGCCGCCGCCACGCGGCTCGATGTGTCGCTGGCCTCGTTTCTGACCAGCTTGGTCAATATCGTTCTTAAAGTGCTGCTGCTGATATCGGTGGCCGGCATGGTGGGGTTCGAAACCACGTCGTTTGTGGCCATTCTGGGGGCGGCGGGGCTGGCGGTAGGGTTGGCTTTGCAGGGCACGCTGGCCAACTTTGCGGGCGGAGTGCTCATCCTCATTTTCAAGCCCTACGTGGTGGGCGATACCATTGAGTCGCAGGGAAAATCGGGCGAGGTGCGCGAAATCCAGATTTTCAACACCATCCTCGTCACGCCGCAGGGCGATACCATCATCCTGCCCAACGGCGCTACGTCCAACAACGTCATCATCAACAAAACGGCCCAGAACAAGGCCTTGGTCGAAATCGTGGCCGACCTCGACAACGCCACCGACTTAGAAGCCCTGCGCGCCTGGGCCATCCCGCTGCTCCAGGCCGATGAAGACGTGCTGCAAACCCCGGCACCGCAGGTAGCCGTCACGACCCTCAAGCCGGGCGGCATGACGGTGGCCTTCCGCTCCTACACCCCGGCCGGGCGCAATGGCCCGGCGCAGGGCCGCCTCATCGAGCAACTGCAACGGGCCCTGGCCCAGCAGGGCGTGGGCAGCCCGGTGCCGGTGCAGCACAGCTACGTGCGCACCCTGCCCGAGTAAGGCCGTGGGCCGGGAAAACGGCCGTTAAAGGTCACTCTGGTTCTTATTTCTGTATGCCTGCCCAGCTTTAGCCTGCTGCTAATGCGTTGACCAACGCCCGCTTGCGCTTCCCATAGCCAGTGCCGAACGCCTTCCCGCCCCGGCCCCGGCATCGTCCCTTACGCAGCGTTTATTCACCTACCGACGAACTTTTAGCTGACGCATTATTATGACCCGTGCCGAGCTTGAAGTGGCGTTAGCCGAGCAGAAAGCCGCGAATGCGGCTTTGCGGGCCCAACTGGCAGTAGCCACCGCGCCCACCACGGCGGCTTATGTGCCGCCCAGCCTGCTGGCCTACCTGCTCGAAGAGCAGCATACGGCTGTAGTGCTGACCGATGGCGATGGCTACGTGCAGTGGGTAAATAAAGGCTTCACCAAAATCTGTGGCTTGGAAATGAGCGCGGTAGCTGGCAAAAGACCGGAATCGTTCCTGCGCCCCAACCTGCGCGATGAGGCCACGGTGGCGCACATCCGGGACAGCCTGCGGCGGCGTGAGCCGTTTCAGTACGAGGTGGTTAATCCGCAGCCGGGCTCTGGGGGCTGGTTGCGCGTGAACGTGCGGCCGGTGGCGGCAACGGCCGACGGCGTGGTCCATTTCGTGGGCCTGCTCGAAGACATCACGGAGTGGAAGCAGGCCCAGCTACGGCTGGTGCACAGCGAGCGGCGCTTCCGCGACTTGGCCGAAAACGTGCCCGGTGTGCTTTACGAGTGGCGTAAGAAAAACGACGGCTCCTTCTATTTCGATTACGTGAGCCCCAAGGTGCAGGAGTTGTTCGGCATAGCCCCGCACGAGCTCACCCGCATGAACGACTTTATCCATCCCGACGAGCTGGAAGGGTTTCTGCAGTCGCTCGACGAGGCCACCCGCCACCGCGCCCCGTGGGTGTACGAGGGCCGCCTGGTGGTGCCCGGCCAGCCCATCCGCTGGATGCGGGGCAGTTCGACTGTGAGCAGGTTCGGTCCCGATTGGGTAACGTACAGCGGGATTCTGCTCGATGTGACGCCCCTCCGGCTGGCCGAAAGTGCTCTGCGCGAAAGCGACCTGCGCCTGGGACTGGCCATGGAGGGCTTCGGCGATGGGGCCTGGGAACTGAACCTGCGCACCCACCACATCACTTTTTCCTCCGAATACAAAGCCATGCTGGGCTACGGAGGGGAAGGCTTTCCGAACGAATACGAAACCTGGCTCGCCCACGCCCACCCCGACGACCTGCCGCAGGTAGTGGAAATAGTGCGCAACTACGTGAAGACCGGCGGCAAAATGGCCACTGCCGAATACCGGATGCGCTGCCTGGACGGCAGCTACAAATGGGTGCTGAGCCGCGCCGCCATTACGGCCTGGGATGCCGCCGGCCAACCCTTGATGCTCAGCGGACTACACAGCGACATCTCGGCCCAGAAAGATGCTGAAGAAGCCCTTGATACGTCCAACCAGCAGCTGGCTACCGTGATTGCGCACTTCCAGGACGGCCTGGTGCTGGAAGACGAAAACCGCCGCATCGTATTCACCAACGAGGCTTTTTGCCAGTTGCTGAAAGTGCCCGTGGCCCCCGCCCGCCTCCACGGCCGCAACGGGGCCTGGCTCACCGAAGGCTCGCGCAAGTATGTGAAGAAGCCGCACCAGTACGTGGCGCGCATCGCGGCCCTGCTGCGCCGCCGCCAGCCCGCCACCGGCGACATTATTACGCTGCGCGACGGCCGCACCCTCCAGCGGGCCTTCACGCCCATCTTCGACGGCTCCCGCTACGTGGGCCACCTCTGGAAGTACGAGGACATCACGGCCCGCATCAAGGCCCAAGAGGACCTGAAGCGCCGCGAGGAAAAATACCGGGGCATCATCGAAAACATGTCGCTGGGCCTGGTAGAGGCCGACTTGAACGACCACCTGCTCTACGCCAACCACAGCTTTTGCGACATGACCGGCTACTGCACCGAGGAGCTGGCCGGCCAGCGCCTCTCGCCGCTGCTGCTCAGTGGCCCCGACCTGGAGCTGGTGGAAAGAAAACTGCGGACCCGCGAGCACGGCATCTCCGATTCCTATGAGATTGTGGTGACCACCAAAGCCGGCGAGCGCAAGTGGCTGATGGTGAGCGGTGCCCCGCTCTACGACGACCACCAGCGGCACATTGGTTCCATTGGCATCTACCTCGACGTGACCCTCCAGAAGCACCTCGAAACTAGTCTGCGCGAGGCCAAGTTGCAGGCCGAAAGCAGCACCCGCGCCAAGCAGGAATTCCTGGCCAACATGAGCCACGAAATCCGCACGCCCATGAACGCCATCCTTGGCATGAGCCAGCTGCTGACCAAAACCCCGCTGGTGGCCCCGCAGGCCAGCTACCTGCACGCCATCACGGCCTCGGCCGAAAACCTGCTCGTCATCATCAACGACATTCTCGACCTATCGAAGATTGATGCTGGCCAGTTGGCCATCGAGCACATCGGGTTCAGCCCGGAGCGCGTCTGTGCGCAGGTCAAAAAAACCCTGCAATACAAAGCGGAGGAAAAGGGCCTCACCTTCAGCGTCACCCTCGACCCGGCCCTGCCCGAAGTAGTACTCGGCGACCCTTTCCGCATCACCCAGGTGCTGCTGAACCTGGCCGGCAATTCCGTAAAATTCACCGAGCAGGGCACGGTAAGCATCCGCTGCCAGCTGCTCGAACACCCGAATCCAGACGAAGTATTGGCCGAATTCACGGTGGAGGACACCGGCATCGGCATCGAAGCCGAGTACCTGAGCCACATTTTTGATGATTTCAGCCAGGAAGATTCAACCGTGACGCGGCGGTTTGGCGGCACCGGCCTGGGCCTGGGCATCAGCCAGAAGCTGGTACAGTTGCTGGGCGGCGAGCTGCGCATCGAAAGCCGGAAAAACCACGGCACCGTCAGCCGGTTCACGTTATGCCTGCCCGTGGGCAATGCTGGACACCTTTCGTCAAAAGACCCCGGCGACCTCGAAGGCCTGCAGCAGGAGTTGCACGGCAAGCACATTCTGCTGGTCGAGGACAACCTGTTCAATCGCATGCTGGCCACCAGTTTCCTCACCAACGCCGGCATGAGCGTGACGGAAGCGCCCAACGGCCAAGCCGCCGTGGAACTGGCCCGCACCCAGGCCTTCGACCTGATTCTGATGGACGTGCAGATGCCCATCAAAAACGGCTACGAAGCCACCCGCCTCCTGCGGCAGGAGCTGGGCCTCACCGTGCCCATCATCGCCCTCACCGCCAACGCCATCACCGGCGAGCGGGCCAAGTGCCTGGCCGTTGGCATGAATGACTACCTGACCAAGCCCTTCCAGGAGTTCTCCCTGCTGAAAATGGTACACGACTGGGCCGTGGCCGCTCCAGTCGGCCCCGCCGCCGACTAAACCTATAGGAGTCCAGGCTGCCCGGCTCCTCGAAACCTTCCCCCGCACTTCCGGTTAATTCCGTTGGTTCTTTTGCTTATGTTTCTAGCCCCCGTGCTTCCCCATTCCTTTGCCGAAGAGTTGGCGTACGCCCACTCCGTGGCCCCCGACGCCCTGCCCGGTGCGGCCTTCTGCGCCCTTGCCGATGGCCTGCTCGCCCTGCTGTTCCCGCAGCGCGCCGAGCGGCCTCTGCCCAATGCCGACGCCGTGGAGGCCGAGCTGCAGTACTTCCGCGCCGAGTTGGCTGCGCTGCTTGCCGACGTGCCGGCCCTGCCCGCCTCGCCGGCCGCCCTGGCCGATGAGTTCACCGCCCAACTGCCGGCCCTGCGGGCGGCCCTGCTGCGCGATGCCAGCGCCATTCTGGCCAGCGACCCCGCCGCCCAGGGCCTCGCCGAAATCATTAGCTCTTATCCGGGCTTCTACGCCACGGCGCTCTACCGCCTGGCCCATGCCCTGTACCAGCGGGGCCTGCCGCGCCTGCCGCGCCTGCTGAGCGAGTACGCGCACCAGCGCACCGGTGTCGACATTCACCCCGGCGCGCACATCGGCCCGGCCTTTTGCATCGACCACGGTACGGGCCTCGTCATCGGCGAAACGGCCATCATCGGGGCCAATGTGCAGATATACCAGGGCGTCACGCTGGGCGCGCTCAGCGTCACCAAGGGTTTGCAGGGCACCAAGCGCCACCCTACCATTGAGGACCATGTGGTTATCTACGCGGGCGCTACCATTCTGGGGGGCAGCACGGTGGTGGGGGCGCACAGCATCATCGGCGGCAACGTGTGGCTGACCGAAAGCGTACCCTCGCATTCGCGGGTGTACCACCGGGCTCATATCCAGATTTCGCGCAACGTCGACCCGGCCGCTGAACTGGTTTTTTCTATATGACCTGCTTTCATCCTGAGCTTGCGAAGGACCTTATCACGTTTGCACAATTTGAGTCACTGCTAACTGTTCAGCCATTATAAGGTCCTTCGCAAGCTCAGGATGACACCCTATTCTAAGACACTCAAGACCCCAACCTCCATGAAAGCCAATTCCATACTCGATACCATTGGCAATACGCCGCTGGTGCGCCTCAACCGCATTTTTGCCGCCACCCGCCCCGATGTGGAAGTGTGGATGAAGCTGGAGCGCGCCAACCCCGGCGGGTCCATTAAAGACCGCATTGCCCTGAGCATGATTGAGCAGGCTGAAAAGGACGGCATCATCACCAAAGACAGCCTGATTGTGGAGCCCACTTCCGGCAACACCGGCGTGGGCCTGGCCCTGGTGGCCGCCGTGAAGGGCTACAAGCTCACCCTCGTGATGCCCGAAAGCATGAGCATCGAGCGCCGCCGCCTCATGGCCGCTTACGGGGCCAACCTGGAGCTCACGCCCCGCGAAAAAGGCATGAAAGGGGCCATCGAGAAAGCCCGCGAAATAGTGGCCAACACGCCCGGTGCCTGGATGCCCATGCAATTCTCTAACCCCGCCAACCCCAAAATCCACGCCGAAACCACAGCCCTGGAAATTCTGCGTGACGCCCCCGAGGGCTTCGATTTCCACATCACTGGCGTAGGCACTGGCGGCCACATCACGGCCGTGACGGAAACCCTGAAGCCGCATTTCCCCAACCTGAAAACCTTCGCCGTCGAGCCCGAGGCGTCGCCCGTCATCAGCGGGGGCGCGCCGGGGCCGCATCCCATCCAGGGTATCGGCGCGGGCTTCATCCCCGAAAACCTCCACGTCGACATCCTTGATGGCGTTATTCAGGTGTCGCAGGCGGAAGCCTATGAGATGACGCGCCGCGCCGCCCGCGAGGAAGGCATCTTCGTGGGCGTGTCGTCGGGTGCGTCGCTGGCCGCCATTGCCAAAAAGCTGCCCGATATGCCCCAGGGCAGCCGTGTGCTCACCTTCTGCTACGACACTGGCGAGCGGTACTTGTCGGTGGAAGGCCTGTTCGTATAAAGCAAAAGCCGAAAGGCCGAGTACCCCGAACTTTCATTTCGCGCCCGCCAGAACATCAATCGTTCGCACGGGCCGAAATGAAAGTTCGGGGTACTCGGCCTTTACAGACCAGTGAATAAAGAAAAAGCCCGTTCAGTTTTCTGAACGGGCTTTTTCTTTATTCACTTCTTCAGTGGAGAATATCGGAGTCGAACCGATGACCTCTTGCATGCCATGCAAGCGCTCTAGCCATCTGAGCTAATCCCCCTATTGGTTGTTTACCGCCGTGCCATTTGCGCTTTGGTTCGACAAAAGTACGGGCTGATTTCAATTGGGCAAGGCCTCGGCGAAACATTATTCGCAAGTGCCGCAGAATCAAGCCAAAAAAAATGGGCAGGGATGATTCCCTGCCCATTTCAAGTGGTGTCTAAGCCGAGTGGCTACTAGTTGAAGCTGTAGCGAACACCCAACTGACCCTGCCAGCGCGAGAAGAATGGCGCGTAGTCGTAGGGACGGTTGGTGGTAGTGAACGAAGCCGGGAAAGTGAAGGTGGGCTGTATACCGGGGCCCGTGGTCACTACCTGAAGCAGTTCGGTGGCATTGTTAGCCACCGTGTATTGACGGCCCCAGTCGTTGTTGAGCAAGTTGCCTACGTTCTGGATGTCAAACGTCAGTTGGATGGTGTTTTTCTTGCCACCGGCCATGAAATTGAAATCCTGAGCAACGCGCAAATCGACTTGGTGTGTCCAAGGCAAACGAGCAGCGAAACGCTCGGCTACTTGGCCGCGGTGGGTGCTCAGGTAAGGGTCATTTTCAATGAATGCGTTCAACTGGTCCTGAATCTGAACCTTGGTGCGGGTGTCACCCGAGCCCGGTGCCAGCTTGATTTGGCTCTCGTCATACACGTTGGTGGGGATGTAGAGCAGGTCGTTACCGGTGTTGCCGTCGCGGTTCACGTCTGTGTTCTGGCCGTAGATATACGTCAACGGTTGGCCCGAGCGTCCTTCGTAGAACATGGTGATGCTGGTGGCCATGGCATCGTTGGCGTAGCGGAACGTGTAGCCGGCGCTGGCGATTACGCGGTGGCGCTGGTCGTTGCGCGAGTAGCCCAGCTCAGGGTTGTTTGGGTCGTATTGAACCTGGTTGAAACCAAAGTTTGACGAGGCCGTGCTGCTCGAGCCGCTGTTGATTTCTTTGGACACGCCGTAGGTATAGGCGGCGGTGGTGTTCAGGCCGTTCAGGAAGCGCTTCTGCAACTGGAAGGTGCCGTTGTAGCGGTAGCCTTTGCTGGTGTTAGCCAGCAAGTACGCGTTGGTATAGCGGGCGTCCACGCGGCGGTCGGCCGTGGCGGCAGCGTACACTGGGCGCTGGTCGGGACCAGCCAGGCGGCCCACGGGAGCCGTCAGGTTGATGTCCTGATAATAGATGTCGTTCAGCGTCTTGGAGTAGATGCCTTCCAGAGTGGCCACGACATCGCCGGGGAGGCGGAAGTCCACGGCCAAGTTCGAGCGCCACACCTGAGGCAGCTTGAAGTCGTTGCGCACCAGATTAATCTGGCTGGTGGATACTGCGCTGTACTTGGTGGCGATGTCACTCTGTGACAAGTAAATGGTGGGCAGCACCGGCGACGATACCGTGCCTAAGGCACCCGTGGTCGAGTTGAAAGGGATGGCAGCGGTACCGGTCTGGTCAACCGAGCCCTGAATCACACCGCTGTTGGTGTAGGAGTTCGAAATCCACACGAATGGCACGCGGCCCGAGAAGATGCCCGTACCGCCCCGCAACTGGACTTTGGCGTCGTTGTCCACGTCCCAGTTAAAGCCCAGGCGGGGTGACCACAACAGCTGGCCGTTGGGCGTGTTGGTGGTTTTGTAGTCGGTGCTGAAGCCAGGACGGTTAGCCGCTACAGAAGTGTTGAAGGCCGTGTTGTCGCCGGGCTTGTCGATGAACAGGGGCACGTCGAGGCGCAGGCCGTAGGTGAGGCGCAGGCTTTCGATGGGGGTATACTCGTCCTGCACGTAAAAGCCCAGTTGAGCAGCTTTGAATTTGGCTTCGCCGTTGTCGGCGGTGGGGTAGGAGTCTTGAACGCGGGTGGAGCGGCCCAATTCAAAGTTCTGAATGCCCGTGTAGGCCGGTACAGCGGCCACGGCGTTGGTGGTGGCGGTGGCTGCCTGCGCGGCGATGGCCGGCGTGGCACCAAAGAGATAGTAGCCGGCACCGTTGTTCAGGAACAGGTTGCGGAATTTAAAGCCTTCGTTGTGCGTGCCAATGGTGACGGTGTGCTTGCCGAAGGCTTTGGTCAGGTTATCGGTGATTTCAACGATGTCCTGGTCGAGTTGGTTGGCCACCGAACTGCGCTCCTGGCCCAGCACGTAAGTATTGCCGTTGTCGCTGATGGAGTACGAGGGGCCGGGGGTACCCAGCACATCGCGCGAGTCGCGGATAGCCGTATACGTCAGAATCAGCTTGTTGGAGAAGCCGCCCGCGAAGCGCGAGTTCAATTCAGCCACTGTGCTGTTGGTCGTGTTGCTGAATTTGTAGGCGTTGTTGCTGAAACGCACCAGGTTGGCCGAGCGGCTGATGTTGTCGTCAAATGCTTTTACAAAGTTGTGACGTAGCGTCAGGGTGTTGTTTTCGGACAGGTTGAAGTCCAGGCGGGCAAAAATCTTGGTGCTCTCGGTGCGGGCGTTGATGTCGCCGTAGCTGCCCGGGTCGTAGCCGCCGTAGATGGGCTGGCCGGCCCGGGGACCCGTGGTGTAAACGGAGTTGAGCGAGGCGTTGCGGATACGGTCGAGGTCGGTGGTTGAAATGCGCGAGTCGCTGGCACCCGGCAGGAAGCCTAGGGGCGTGTTGATGCGGGCAATCTCGCCGTTCAGGAAGAAAAATACCTTGTCTTTCACCACAGCGCCGCCCACGCGGAAGCCTGTCGTGTAGTTCGAAAACTTGTCGGCCTTCACGCGGGGCTCGGTTACGCTCTTACCAATAGTGTTCTGGTTACGGCCGAAACCGTACACCGAAGCCGACAGGTCGTTGGTGCCCGAACGGGTGATGGCATTCACGCCGGCACCGGTGAAGTTGCCCAACGTGACGTCGTAAGGGGCCAGTACTACCTGAATCTGGTCGATGGCATCGAGGGCAATAGGGTTGGTGCTGGCCTGGCCGCCGGGCGTGCCCGAGGCCGCAAGTCCAAACACGTCGTTATTTACAGCGCCATCAATGGTGATGTTGTTGTAGCGGTTGTTGGCACCACCAAACGACGAGCTGCCGCCGCCCGAAGCTTGCGGGGTGAGGCGGGTGAAGTCGTTGAGGTTGCGGCTTAGGGTGGGCAGCTGGTTAATCTGGTCACGGCTGATGTTAGTCTCAGCCCCGGTGCGGCCGGCGTTGATAACCCGGTCGCGGGTGCCGCTTACGGTCACTTCGTTCAGTTGCGTAGAAGCGTCGCTGAGTTGCAGGTCGAGGCGCTGGTTCTGGCCAAGGGCCAGATTAATTCCATCGCGCGTCACGTCCTGGTAGCCCACAAACGTGACTTTCACCGTGTAAGGGCCGCCTACGCGCATGCCCTGGATGTTGAAGCGGCCATCGGAGTTGGTGGGCGCTACGTACTGCGTGTTGGTGGGGGTATGAATGGCAATTACGGTAGCGCCGGGCAGGCCCGCGCCGGTCTTATCGGAGATAACTCCGCTCATGGCTGCTGTGGTCGCGCCTTGGCTCCAGCCCAGGCGGGCCGTCAGGAGCATCAGCGCCAGCAGTAGCAAGTGGCGTAAACGTAAATTATTCATGTTGAAAAAGGTTGGTGGAAACAGTGAGCTTTGTAAAAGCGGGACAAAGGTACGACGGGGCCGAAAGGGCCAATATTACGTAAATTTTACCATTGATTAATATCGCCGGAATCAGGTATTTGGCCCACAAAGATAATGGGTACATGCATCACAGTCGGGGCCGCACAGCCCGGATGAACCGACTAAGGTAATAGTCAGATTCAAAGCTGTTTTCGACTACGCCCAGCGAAGTCGAGGCGTGAATAAAATCCACGCCTTCCTCGTCGGCCACAGTCACCATTCCCACGTGCGTGATGGTCCGGCTGCCGGGCGAAGCCCCAAAAAATACTAAATCGCCGGGCCGTAAGTCGGTGGATTTCACGGGGTCGCCCCACACGGCCTGCTCGTTAGACGAGCGCGGAATAGTGACACCCGCCTCGCCAAAAGACAACTGCAGCAGGCCCGAGCAATCGAGGCCCAGGCGCGTGGTGCCGCCAAACAGGTAGGGGGTGCCCTGGTAGGAGCGGGCGGCCTCAATCACGGAGGCCAGGGTGCCGGTGGCGCTGCCCACGCGGGCGGGGCGCTTGGTTACCACCTTGGTTTTGGCCCCGTTGGGAGCGGCCACTACCACCTTGGCTTTGCGGGTCGGGCTCACGCGGCCGCCCTTTTTCAGGCGCACCATGTCGCGGGCCGAGCGGTACTGGCCGTCGCGGTAGTTAAGCTTGCGGTGGCAGCTGGCCAACAACACCAAAGTCAGCAGCAGCAGCGGTAGTATCTTCGTTGTCACCCTCCCCATCGGCCACAAAGATAGTTTGCGCGGCCATTCCAGCCTGACCACTCATGAATTTTAACGTGCTTACCCCCGAATTAATTGTTGCTTTTGAGGCCATTGTTGGTCCGGCGCACGTCCTCACCGCCCAGCGCGCCGAGGCCACCGCCACCGCCGATGCCTACGCCGACTACGGCCGCGACCACACCGAAGACTTCCATTTTGCCCCCGATGTGGTGCTACGCCCGGCCGATGCCAACGAAATCAGCCAGATAATGCGGCTGTGCCATGAGCACCACATTCCCGTCACGCCGCGCGGGGCGGGCACGGGCCTGAGCGGCGGCGCGCTGCCCATCCACCACGGCGTGGTGCTGAGTACCGAGCGGCTCAACAAAATCATCCAGATTGACGAGCGCAACCTGCAAGCCACCGTGGAGCCCGGCGTGGTGAACGAGACGTTTCAGAACGCGGTGAAGGAGGTGGGCCTGTTCTACCCGCCCGACCCGGCCAGCAAGGGCAGCTGCTTTTTGGGCGGCAACCTGGCCCACAGCAGCGGCGGCCCCAAAGCCGTGAAATACGGCACCACGAAGGACTACGTGCTGAATTTGCAAGTGGTGCTGCCCACCGGCGACATCATCTGGACGGCCGCCAACACCCTCAAAAACTCCACCGGCTACAACCTCACCCAGCTCATGGTGGGCTCGGAGGGCACGCTCGGCATCATTACCAAAGTGGTGTTCCGGCTCTTGCCCTTTCCACAGCACAATATCCTGATGCTGGTGCCCTTTCGGCAGGAAGCCCAGGCAGCCGACGCGGTTTCGGCCGTGTTCCGGGCGGGCATCATCCCGTCGGGCATGGAATTTATGGAGCGC
This sequence comes from Hymenobacter sp., assembly GCA_028288445.1. Taxonomy (GTDB): domain Bacteria; phylum Bacteroidota; class Bacteroidia; order Cytophagales; family Hymenobacteraceae; genus Hymenobacter. Next base: position 22,013 of record JAQBNT010000146.1, read on the forward strand.
GAGGCCATTGCCTGGTCTTCGGATTACCTGAAAATCCCGCTCACGTTGCCCGAGGACATCAAAGCCCACCTGCTCATCGAGCTCGATGGCCAGGATTTGGACCAGCTATATAAGGAAGCCGAGCAGGTGTATGGCGTGCTGGAGCGCTACGACGTGGGCGAAATCCTGCTTGCCGACACCGCCGGCCAGAAGGACGACCTGTGGCGCATCCGCCGCAACATCGGCAATTCGGTGCGCTATAACTCCGTGTATAAGGAGGAAGACACCGTGGTGCCCCGCGCCGAATTGCCCACCCTGCTCAAAGGCGTGAAAGAAATAGGCGCCCGCTACGGCTTCAAGAGCGTGTGTTACGGCCACGCCGGCGATGGCAACCTGCACGTCAACATCATTCGCGGCGAGCTGGACGATGAGATGTGGAATGTGGGCCTGCGCCAGCCCATTTCCGAAATTTTTGAGCTGTGCGTGAAGCTGGGCGGCACCATTTCCGGCGAGCACGGCATCGGGCTGGTGCAGAAAGGCTACATCGGCATCGCCTTGGCCGAGGCTAATTTGAACCTGATGCGCGGCATCAAAGGCGTGTTCGACCCGAACGGCATTCTGAACCCGGGAAAAATATTTTAAATTAAATAGCCCATTAAAGGTTTATTCAAAAAGCCATTTAATGGGCTACTTAGGTAGTTCCGGTGTCGCCCCGAATATTTCCTGACAAAGCTTATCCATTTGTAAATAAGGAGTAAAAACGTTGCCTGTTTTGCGCGGAGCAAATAAAAAATTGTTGGTAACGACGCCTTTTTCCAGGTTGTCATCGAGCCGCAAAATGCCGTCGTTCAACACGGCGTATGCGGTGTATTGGTAAGTGCGGAGGAATTGTTGAAAATAATGGAGCCGCTCTTCGTCGAGAAATATTTCGCAGAGCACTACCGGAGAATGCCGGCTAAAAAACTGCCTTGCTCCGTCAAATAAACTCATCTCGTAATTTTCAACATCAATTTTAAGCAAGTCAACAGTTGTAGAATGATTGGCCGTATAAGCATCAAGCGTTACTTGCGGCACAGTTATTTCCTTCCATTGCAGCTTGCCTTGGTGAGTAGCATGGCTAAAGTCGGCCAGGACGGAAGAGGTGTACGATATACGTGCATCGGCTGGTACGTTGAAGACGATGGGCGTATCTGCGTTGCCAACGGCCTGTTGTTCGACCCGCACATTGGATAAGCCATTGAGCTTAATGTTTTGCAGCAGCCGGGTGTGGTTTACCGGATTGGGCTCAAAGGCATAAATGGTGGCCTTCGGATTGGCTATGGCACTTACCAGCGTGTAAACCCCCGTGTTGGCCCCCACATCGATAATGATTTTGGCGCGTTTTGCGAAGTGGGAGAAAAGATGGATTTCATTACTCTCCAGGTAGTTTTTCTGGTAATAAAGGGTGTCAACAATATCATCATCCCCCGCGGTATAGAATGTCAGAGGCTGGCCTTCAAAATTAATTGTTACCTGTCCGAATATTCGCCAATGCGACTCGAGGCGGTGAATGATGCCAGGAATGCTGCGCAGTGTGCTGCGGATAAAAGTGTTAAGCGGAGAGATGCTCCGCAGGTACTTTAGAAAAGGACGCATCATGGGAGCATGCCAGAGGAAGTGGAAATTGCTCTAAATATTGCCCTTTCCCTTGTGTAATCCTATACCGTCGGGAGAAACTTCGGGGCCTCGCGCTTGCGCGTGGCCTGTTCATACGCATAGCCCAGGGCCAGCAGCAGCCTTTCCTGGTACGCCGAGCCCACAAACGACAACCCCACCGGCAGCCCCAGCACCTGCCCCATCGGCACGGTGAGGTGCGGGTAGCCCGCCATCGCGGCGGGCGACGAAAAATCCACGCCCGTCGAGTAGTCGCCGTTCACCCAATCGATACACCACGCCGGTCCGGTCGTGACCCCAACAATGGCCGCGAGCCGGTGGGTTCTCAGCAAGCCATCGATGGCCTGACGGGCTCCGGCCACGGTTTTCTGCACGGCGGCCCTGTATTCGGGATTGCCGAGCCCATCGGTGGCTTCGGCCCGGATGAGGGTTTCCTGCTGAAAAAACGGCATGGCCTCGGCCGCGTGGGCCTTGTTGTAGGCGATGACCTCGGCCAGGTTTTTCACGCTGGCTCCCGCGTCGGCCAAGTACTTGTTCACCCCGTCCTTGAACTCGTAGAGCAGCACGTCAAACTCGGCCTCGCCGAGCGGATTGACCAGCTTGTTCAGCTCCACTTCCACGATGGTTGCGCCCCGTGCCTTCAGGGCGGCCACGGCTTGTTTCAGGAGCGCAGCCACGGCGGGCGGGCCGTTGAGGTGGGCTTTCTCGACGCCCAGCCGCTGGCCCCGGAGGGCATCCGCCTTCAGAAACGTCGTGTAATCGGTCAGGGCGCCTTTGGGAATGGGTAGTTTGGCGGGGTCGGCGGGGTCGGGGCCGGCCAGCGCGCCCAGCAAAATAGCGGCGTCGCGCACGGTACGGGCCATCGGGCCGGCCGTATCCTGGGTGCTCGAAATCGGGATGATGCCGCTACGGCTCAGCAGCCCCACTGTGGGCTTGAGGCCCACCAAGCCATTGCACGACGCCGGTGACACCACCGAGCCGTCCGTTTCGGTGCCAATGGCCACGGCGCAAAGGTTGGCCGCCACTGCCGCCCCGGAGCCCGAGCTGCTGCCGCTGGTGCTGCGGTCCAGCACGTAGGGGTTACGGCTTTGGCGGCCCCGGCTGCTCCAGCCGCTCACCGCGTGCGAGGACCGGAAATTGGCCCACTCGCTCAGGTTGGTTTTGCCCAGCAGCACGGCCCCGGCGGCCCGCAGCTTCTGCACGATGAAAGCATCCTGCCGGGCCTTGTGCCCGATGAGCGCCGAGGCCCCGGCCGTAGTCATCAGCTGGTCGCCGCTGTCGATGTTGTCCTTAATAAGTACCGGAATGCCGTGCAGCGGCCCGCGCAGCTTGCCGGCCTTGCGCTCCTGGTCCAGGCCGTCGGCAATGGCCAGCGCATCGGGGTTGGTTTCGATGACGGCGCGCAGCATCGGCCCCGCCTCGTTCAGGGCTTTGATGCGGGCCAGGTATTTCTCGCTCAGGCTGCGGGCGGTTTCGGTGCCCTTGGCCATGCGGTCCTGCAAGTCGGCCACGGTCAACTCGTGCAGCTCGAAGCTGTCGGCCGCGCCGGCCCTGGCCGTTTCTTTCGCCGCCGGCACATCCGTTAAGGGTTTGCCGGGCGTGGTCTGGCAGGCCACGGCGGGCAGCAGGGCGGCCGTGAGGGCCACGCGAGTGCCCTGGCTGAGGAAAAGGCGACGGTCCATAAAAAGCGAACTGGAATAGGGGAGAAGCGGTCACCGGCCGCCGACCGGCAATGATACTGCCCGCCAGGAGCCCGACAACTACCGCCAGACCAACAAGTTTTTGGCCCCCGATTTCTGCATAAAAACAAAAGCCAGCCCTGCGAAGGACTGGCTTTTGTTAACATAACACATCAAGCGCGGTAGCGCTGGAATGGTGGTGCTTATTTCGCCTGCTGGCCTTTTAGCTTATCCTCGCCGCCATAAGGCGCACCGGCTGTGATGTCGCCGCGCAGCCCACCGTGGTCGGTGGTTTTGGGGGCGCCGGTCTGGCTGTCGGTGGGCACTTCGCTGGCCTCGGTGGCCGTGTTGGCACCGCCGGTTATCTCCGCCGTTTTGGCCACGTAGCGCTGCTTGGCCTCCTCCTCCGACACGCCCTTGAACTGGTTCCACGAGTCCCACTGGGCTTGCGAGAGGCCGGCGGGGCCGCTGGCCTGGTCGGCAGCCGAGGCATCTACCTCGTCGTTTTTCATGTTCACGTCGCCCTCGGTGGCTTGCTTGTACAGGCCGTAGAGCTCGGTCATGTGCTTGGCGGCCACGTCGCCGGGCAGGTTATTTACTTGTTCGGCCGCAGCCTGAAATTGAGCGTTGATATCCATGGTTGAAAAAGGAGGGATGGAAAAAGAGGAACAGGGCCGCTACAGCGGGTTTTTAGCAGAAATTCGTTGCCATTTGCGCTAATGACAATACCTCACGGCGGGCCTTTAGGTTGCGGGGTCGTACTTTTGCGGGCGACTATGTGTGGAATAACTGGAGTATTTGCCTTTACGGAAACAGGTCGTCAGTCGCTGGCCAACCTGCAAGCGTCTACTGACGCCATCATTCGCCGCGGACCCGACTCGCAGGGCCACTTCGTCTACGACCAATGCGGTCTGGGCTTTCGCCGGCTGGCCATCCTCGACCTTTCGGCCGATGGCAACCAGCCGATGACCGACGAATCGGGGCGCTATACCATCGTCTTCAACGGCGAGATATTCAACTACCGCGAGCTGCGCGAAAAGTTGATTAAGCGCGGCTGCAAGTTTCATTCGCAGACTGATACGGAGGTTATTCTCCAGCTGTATATCACCGAGGGCCGCAGCTTCATCAAGAAGCTGAACGGCTTTTTCGCCTTCTCCATCTACGACAAGGAAGAAAACTCGCTGCTCATCGCCCGCGACCGGTTTGGCGTGAAGCCCCTGCTGATTTACCGCGACGAGGACAAGCTGTACTTCGCGTCGGAGATGAAGTCGATGATGGCGCTGGGCGTGCCGCGTAAACTCGATTACGTGGCCTTAACCCAGTACCTGCAGCTGAACTACATTCCGGGCCCCGCCATCATTTTCAAGGGCGTGAAAAAGCTGTTGCCCGGCCATTACCTCTACATTAAAGAAGGTAAAGTGGTGGGCAAGGCCTGGTATAAAATCCCTTATGACCCCA
>JAQBNT010000192.1 GCA_028288445.1 Hymenobacter sp.
CGAGTTTGGCGACATGCCCAGCTTCGGCATGGAAGCCGAAGCCGGCGAGTACGACGGCTTCGGGTGGCACGGCAGCATTGCCATAGCGCCGTACGCGGTGCTGATTTTGTCGCAGGCAGGGTAACACCTGCTTTGGCCGTATTTTGTTGTAGAAGAACGTCATGCTGAGCGCAGCCGAAGCATCTCTACCACGCCGTCTGTCATGCTGACGAAGGAAGCATCTTATCACGTCTCAACGATTTATTCTGAGGTGATAAGGTCCTTCGCTCTGCTCAGGATGACAGACGGCGCGGTAGAGATGCTTCGGCTGCGCTCAGCATGACGTTCTTTGGCTTTATTGATACTTACGCTCCCCTGTTATGACCGAAACATCCTCTCCTACCCCCACATCGCCCGACAACCCGGCCCCGGCTCCGCCCCTGGCGGCTCAAATTAACCGGCCCAATTCAGAACTAAAAAACGCCTTGTTCATCATCGCCGGGGTGTTTTCGGCCGCGTTCGGGCTGAAGTCCTTTTTGCTGTCCAGCCACTTCATTGATGGCGGCGTGACAGGGGTTTCGATGCTGCTGGCGGCCGCGTTCCGCCTGCCGCTGCCCATTCTTATTCTCATCATCAACCTGCCGTTTATTGCCCTGGGCTATAAGCAGCTGGGCCGGCGGTTTGCCCTGCGCAGCGCGTTGGGCATTGGTGGGCTGGCCCTCGTGCTGGCCGTGGTGCCCTTCCCCGATGTGACGCACGATTTGCTGCTCACGGCCGTGTTCGGCGGCGTGTTCATCGGGGCCGGCATCGGGCTGGCCATGCGCGGCGGGGCCGTGCTCGACGGCACCGAAATCGCGGCCCTGCTGGTGAGCCGCTTTATGGTGCTGCTCAAAGTGAGCGACCTGATTCTGCTGCTCAACGTCATCATCTTCGGGGTGGCCGTGCTGGTGCTGGGCACCGAGCCGGCCCTGTACTCGATGCTGACCTACTTCGCCGCCGCCCGCGTGCTGGAGTTCGTGCTCAACGGCATTGAGCAGTACACCGGCGTCACCATCGTGTCGGAATACAGCGAAGAGGTGCGCAAGGTCATCACCGAAAAGCTGGGCCGGGGCGTGACGATGTACCAGGGCAAATCGGGCTACGGCAAGCGCGGCGAGCTGGGCCTGGAGCGCGACATCGTCTTCACCGTAGTTACTCGGCTGGAGCTGCCCGCCCTGCGCACAGCAGTGCAGGAAGTTGACCCGAACGCCTTCATCGTGCAGTACCGCATCGACGACGCGCAGGGCGGCATCATCAAGAAACGGGCGCTGCATTAGGTCAATCATCAATTAACATGTCACAGCCGTTCTACCTGCTCAACTGGGGCAGATGGGACGGCTGTGACATGTTAATTGAGGTTTTGCCCAAACTCTAATCCGCTTTTTTCGGCTTATTTGAAAAAATATGGCTCACGATGCCAACTAAGCCCCAATCGGCTTACCTTTCGCCACGTTCTTTCTCCCGCCCCGACCTTGCCCATGCCGACACAGCCCACGCCCCACGCCCCCGACGCTTCCGATGTCCTGTTTCCCGACTCGCTGCTCGTTGAAGTAGCCTGGGAGGTTTGCAACCAGGTGGGCGGCATCTACACCGTTATCCGCAGCAAGGTGCCCGCCACCGTGCCTGCCTGGGGCGACCGGTATTGCCTGCTGGGCCCCTACTTCCCCAACATGGCCCAGGGCGAGTTTGAGCCTTACGACGAGCTGACCGTACACACCGGCGCCGACCCCTTCATGGCCGCCGTGCGCACCATGCGGGCCCAGGGCTACGACGTGCAGATTGGCACCTGGCTCATCACGGGCCGGCCCCGGGTGGTGCTCATTAACCCCTTCCAGGCCTACGACCGGCTGGGCCAGCTCAAAACCGACCTCTGGGGCCGCCACGGCATCCCCGCGCCCGACACCGACGATTTGCTCCATCAGGTCATCGCATTTGGGCACCTCACCACCGTCTTCTTCCAGCACCTGGCCGCCCAGAAGCTGGCCGAGCAGCGCCTGCTGGGCCATTTCCACGAGTGGATGACCGGCGTGGCCATCCCCGAGCTGCGCCGCCTGCAAGTGCCCGCGCACCTGCTCTTCACCACCCACGCCACGCTGCTGGGCCGCTACCTGGCCATGAACGACCCCGCCTTCTACGACCACCTCATGTGGGTGAACTGGGAAGCCGAGGCCAAAAAATTCAACATCGAGCCGGCCGTGCGCATGGAGCGGGCCGCCGCCCACGGCAGCCACGTGTTCACCACCGTGAGCGAGCTGACGGTGCGCGAGTGCATCTATCTGTTGGATAGAATCCCCGACGCGGTGCTACCCAACGGTCTCAACATCGAGCGCTTCGTGGCCCTGCACGAGTTCCAGAACCTGCACCAGCAGTACAAGGCCAAAATCCACGAATTCGTGATGGCCCACTTCTTCCAGTCGTATGCCTTCGACCTGGATAAGACGCTGTACTTCTTTACCTCGGGCCGCTACGAGTACCACAACAAAGGCTTCGACCTGACCCTCGAAGCCCTGGCCCGCCTCAACTACCGCCTCCAGCAAAGCGGCCTCGAAACCCAGGTGGTAATGTTTTTCATCACCAAGCGGCCCTTCACCAGCATCAACCCGCAGGTGCTGGAACGCCGCGCCATGCTCGATGAGGTGCACGAAACCTGCAAGGCCATCGAGCGCCAGGTGGGCGAGCGCCTGTTCTACGCCGCCGCCGCCAGCCAGGACCACAAGCTGCCCGAGCTGGGCGAGATGGTGGACGACTACTGGAAGCTGCGCTACCGCCGCCAGCTCCAGAGCTGGAAAACCCACGCCCTGCCCCCGGTCATCACCCACAACCTGGTGAACGATGCTGACGACGACATCCTGAACTACCTGCGCCGGTCTAACCTGCTCAACCACCGCCACGACCGGGTGAAGATGGTGTACCACCCCGATTTCGTGTCGCCCGCCTCGCCCCTGCTGGGCATGGAATACGGCCAGTTTGTGCGCGGCTGCCACATGGGCGTGTTCCCGAGCTACTACGAGCCCTGGGGCTACACCCCGCTCGAATGCGTGGCCCGCGGCGTGCCCGCCATCACCTCCGACCTGTCAGGCTTCGGCGACTACGCCCTGCAAAACGTGCCCGACCCCGAAGGAAAAGGCATTTTCGTGGTCCACCGCCAGGAAAAATCCTTCGACGAATCTGCCGAGGAATTGTGCGACATGCTCTGGCAGTTCGTGCAGCTCAACCGCCGCGACCGCATCATGCAGCGCAACGCCGTGGAAAGCTCGGCCGAGCTGTTCGACTGGAAAAACCTACGCGTGCATTACGACCGGGCCTACGCGCTGGCGCTGGAGCGGCAATAAGCCAATGCGTTGCTTATGAAGCTGCCCTTTGGCGATAAGCTTGAAATAATGCTGCGGGAAGGCCGCCTACTGATAGGCATCTGTATGTCACTCACAGCATCAATAGCTTTAGCGGATAAGAGTTCTGATTTAGATAATTCGCTACTGGAATTGTTGCTCTCAGTCGTCTTCGTCATTGTTGGGCTATTTCTAACCTATCAAAGTATCGACAAGCACAAGGCGCTTTGGGCACTTGCTGCCGATGCCAGCCGCGTTACCGGAAGCTTTGAACCATCCCTAACAACGAGCCAAGAGCTTGACGGAACAACTTATTATCGCGTGGTTTACAGCTACCTGTTTGAAGGGCTAACTTATACTCACTGCGTAGAGACTAGCTATCCAGAAAAATACAGCAGTCAAGAACTCATTTTCATTCAGCGCTCACGGCCAGCAAATGCTGTTTTTTCCGCCGACTTACCGGGTGTAGTACGAGAAAAACTACTGGTCGTAACCTCTCTCTGATTCTATGCGCAGCAGCGTGAATGTATTGGCGGCAGCCGGTATTATGTCAATTTCCACCGCCGCCCTCGCCCACGAGTTCTGGCTTGAAGCCCCGCGCTTCCGCCTCCAGCTAGGCGAAACGGTGAACGTGCACACCTTCATCGGGGCCGATTTCAAAGGCGAGCCCTGGACCACCAGAGCCGCCAAAATCCAGCGCCTCGTGCGCTTCGGCCCCACCTGCACCGATTCAACTGACCTCACGCCCAAAAACGCTACCGAAGCTGACACCTTCCGCACCGGTTTCACATTCGCCCAGCCCGGCACCCACGTGGTACTGTTGCGCTCCACCAATTCCTTCATTGAGCTGCCTGCCGACCAGTTCACCGCCTACCTGCGCGAAGAAGGCCTCGACTACGCCCTGAAACTGCGCCAGGAAAATGAGGAAATGGCCAAGCCCGGCCGCGAAACTTACCGCCGCTGCGCCAAGACCCTGATTCAGGTGGGCGAAGCCGCCGCGACTTCGGCAGTCACCGACAGCGCCTGCCGCCACGTCTACGGCCTGCCTTTAGAATTGGTACCCGAGCAAAACCCCTACCGCCTGGCCGCCGACAAGGCCCTGACCGTGCGCGTACTGCGGGCCGGCCGGCCGGCTTTTGGGGCCGCCGTGCAGGTCTGGCAGCGCCAGCCCGGCGGCCTGCCCACCATGCATTACACCACCCGCGCCAACCAAAACGGCCGCATCTTGTTACGCTTATCCGGTCCCGGCCCCTACCTGCTGGCCGCCGTGGATATGAGCGCGGCCCCCGCCAAACTGCGCGCCCGCGCCGATTGGCAATCGACCTGGGCATCGCTTACTTTTGCCGGTCCGGCGGCTGTTTTGCGGCTTCCAACAAAACATTAGCCAGACTTCACCCTAAATTTTAGGTTTTTTCTTTACCTTCGCCGTTCTCTTACCCTCCCTCGCTTACGTTGTATGAAGTACACGATTGATAAAAAAGATAGCTACACCATCATCACGATTGAGGAGAAGAAGCTCGACACCACCGTCGCGCCCGACCTCAAGTCGGAGTTCGTGAAGCTCAACGCAGAAGGCATTAACAACCTGATTCTGGACCTCACGAACGTGAAATACACGGATTCGTCGGGCCTCAGCTCCATTCTCATTGCCAACCGCTTGTGTAACTCCACGGGTGGCCTGCTGGTCCTCACCGGCCTGCAAGACCACGTGCTGAAACTCATCACCATCAGCAAGCTGGAATCGGTTCTGCACATCCTGCCCACGGTAGAAGAAGGCATCGACCGCGTGTTTTTGCACGCCATCGAGCGCGACCTGACTGACAAAGAGTAATTTTTTAGCCGCGTGCTATAAGCTGCAAGCCGCAAGCTGCTGTTCTGCTTTTAGCCAGGACAATGGCTTGCGGCTTGCAGTTTTCGGCTTGTAGCCTTTTCCTAACGCATGACTTTTGAGCTGAAGATTCTGGGTTCGGCTTCGGCCACACCAACGGCCGGACGCCACCCCACAGCCCAGGTGCTCACCATCGGCGCGTCGAACTACCTGATTGACTGCGGCGAGGGCACCCAGTGGCAGATGCTGGAGTACCGCGTGCGGCCGCACCATGTCCGGGCCATCTTCATCTCGCACCTGCACGGCGACCATTATTTCGGGCTATTTGGGCTGCTGGGCACCATGCACCTCCAGGGCCGCACCCAACCGCTGACCATCATCGGCCCGCCCGGCCTCGATGAGGTGCTCGTGACCCAGGCCCGCGTTTCCAGCATGCAGTTGGGGTTTGCCATGGATTTCACGGTGGTGAACACCGAGGCCCACGCCGTGGTGTACGAGGACGAAAACCTGACCGTGGCCACGCTGCCCATGCGCCACCGCGTGCCGTGCGCCGGCTACCTGTTCTCGGAAAGGCCCCGCCGTGCCAATCTACTGAAAGACAAGTTACCCGCCGGCCTCACCCCCGCCCAATTGGCCCGTCTGGCCCAGGGCGACGACCTGCCGCCTGATGACCAGCAGCCCGGTGTGCGCCACGCCGATGTGGCCGGCCCCGCTCCCACGCCGCGCCGCTACGCTTTCTTCTCCGATACGCTTTACACGCCCGCGCTGGTGCCGCTCATTCAGGGCGTCGATTTGCTTTACCACGAGGCCACTTTCTTGGAAGACCTGCGGGAGCGCGCCGCCCAAACGCACCACAGCACCGCCCGCCAGGCCGCCCAGATTGCCCACGATGCCGGCGTGAGGCGCTTGCTGCTCGGCCACTTCTCCAGCCGCTACAAGGCGCTGGAGCCGCTGCTGCACGAGGCCCAGGCCGTATTCCCTACCGCCGAGCTGGCCACCGAGGGATTGGTCGTGAGCCTGTAGTTCATATTTCTTATGAATACCTTCGCCAGTAAAAAGCAGCAGCTCTACCTCGTCCTCAGCGGAATTTTTCTGGTGAATGCGTTGCTGGCTGAAATCATCGGCGTTAAAATCTTCTCGGTCGATAAGCTGATGGGGATGCCCGGCAACCTTACGGCGGGCGTGCT
>JAQBNT010000204.1 GCA_028288445.1 Hymenobacter sp.
TTTACAGCGCTTTGCCGCCCATCTGCGCATCGACTACCGCAATGGAGGCCATGTTCACGATGTCGCGCACGCTCGCGCCGAGCTGCAGAATGTGCACCGGCTTGCGCATGCCCATCAGCACCGGCCCGATTACCTCCGTGCCGCTGATTTCCTGCAGCACCTTGTAGGCAATGTTGCCCGACTCTACGTTTGGGAAAATCAGCGTATTGGCCCCTTTTTCAGCCAGTGGTGAGAAGCCGTAGTGCTCCTGAAGTAGGGCGGGGCTTAGGGCCACGTTGGCCTGCATCTCACCGTCAATCAGCAGATTAGGAAAGCGTGCCTTAGCCAGTTCGGTAGCGCGGCGGGTTTTTTCGGGCAGCGGCCCGGCGTTCGAGCCAAAGTTGGAGTAGCTGATAACAGCAATGCGCGGCTCGGCATCGAAGAAGCGTACGGCGCGGGCGGTGAGGCCGATAATCTCGACCATCTCCTCCGCCGTCGGGTTGATATTCACCGTGGTATCAGCAAAAAAGTACGGGCCTTTCTTGTGCTGGATGATGTACATCGACGACACGCGCTTCACGCCATCCTCGGTGCCAATAACCTGTAGCGACGGGATAATGCTCTTGCCGTAGTCCTTCGTGAGGCCGGTGATGCAGGCATCGGCTTCGCCGGTTTCCACCATCATGGCGGCGTAGTAGTTGCGCTCGCGCATCAGGCGGCGGCCTTCGTAGAGCGTCATGCCCCGGCGCTGCCGCTTCTGGTACAGGATGCTGGCGTACTCATCGCGCTTGGAATCCTGCTTCAGAATGTTGATGATTTCGCAGCCTTCGAGGTCGAGGCTGTTTTCGCGAGCAATGGCGTCAATTTTCTCCTGCGGGCCCAACAGAATGGGTATGCAAACACCCTCATCCTGCAGAATCTGAGCCGCTTTCAGAATCTTATAGTTATCAGCTTCAGCAAACACCACGCGCTTAGGGTTGGCGCGGGCCGCCGAGGTGATGCGGTTCATCAGCTTCTGGTTTACGCCGAGGCGGGCGCGGAGCTGGTCCTCGTAAGCGTGCCAGTCGGTGATGGGCAGGCGGGCCACGCCGCTTTCCATCGCGGCCTTCGCCACGGCCGGGCTGATGCTGGTAATCAGGCGCGGGTCCAACGGCTTTGGAATCAGATAATTCCGGCCAAAAGCCAGCGTGTTATCGCCGTAAGCTTTGTTCACCATTTCAGGCACGGGCTCCTTGCTCAGCTCGGCCAGGGCGCGCACGGCGGCCAGCTTCATGGCTTCGTTGATTTCGGTGGCCCGCACGTCGAGCGCGCCCCGAAAAATGTAGGGGAAGCCCAGCACGTTGTTCACCTGGTTGGGGTGGTCGGAGCGGCCGGTGGCCATCACAAGGTCGTCGCGGGTGGCCATGGCCAGCTGGTAGCTCACCTCGGGGTCGGGGTTGGCCAGGGCGAAGACGATGGGGTTGTCGGCCATCAGCAGCAGCAGGCCGGCGGGCAGCACATTGGCCGCCGAAAGGCCGAGGAACACATCGGCCCCGTTCATAGCTTCTTCCAGCGTGGTCACGGCGCGGCTGGTGGCAAACTGCATCTGGATGGGGTCCAGATTGGTGCGTTGGGCGTTGATGACGCCGTCTTTATCGAACACCACCACGTTGTCCTTGTTCAGACCCAGCGCCAGGTACAGGCGCAGGCACGACACGGCCGCCGCACCCGCCCCGCTCACCACGAGCTTTACCTCGTCAATCTTTTTGCCCACGATTTCGAGCGCGTTCAGCAGCGCAGCCGAGGTAATGATGGCCGTGCCGTGCTGGTCGTCGTGCATCAGCGGGATGTTCATTTTCTCCCGCAGCTCGGTTTCGATGCGGAAGCATTCTGGCGCCTTGATATCCTCCAGATTAATGCCGCCAAACGTGGGCTCCAGCGATTTCACAATCTTGATAAACTCGTCCGGGTCGGTGGCATCAATCTCAATGTCAAAGCAGTCGATACCCGCGAACTTCTTAAACAGTACGCCCTTGCCTTCCATCACCGGCTTGCTGGCCGCCGGGCCAATGTTGCCCAGGCCCAGCACCGCCGTGCCGTTGGAAATCACCGCTACTAGGTTGCCCTTCGCGGTGTATTTGTACACGTCGTCGGGGTTTTCGGCAATGGCTTTGCAGGGCTCGGCCACGCCGGGCGAGTAGGCCAGGGCGAGGTCAAGCTGGGTGCTCATGGGTTTGGTTGGCACTACTTCGAGCTTGCCGGCGGGCTCCTGCGAGTGGTAGTTGAGGGCGTCTTGCTTATTTATTTTGAGCATCGGGAATTCTTCAGACATGAAAACGGCCGCGCGGGCAGCGCGGCCGTCTAAGGCGAAATTACCGCGAAAAGCGCAGCAAGGCCGGGTTTACTTTTTAATTTAATGCTAGCAGGGGTGCTTTATCCCTGCGGCACCAGCAGCTTCTGGCCCAGCTTCACCTCATCCGAAGCAAGGTGGTTGAGCTCGCGCAGGGTTTGCACGCTCACCCCAAAGCGACGCGAGATGTTGAACAGCGTGTCGCCGGGCTGCACCAAGTGGACCTTGGGAGTTTCCAGCCGATTTTCCGGCATGGATTGCTTAGCGTTGGCCACCGTCGGCGCGACTGGCTTAGCCGATTTGCGTGGCGTTTCGCTGGCTTCTTCCGAATGGGCAGGAGCGCGAAAAACCAACCGTTCGCCCGGCACTACCGTTTCCGAACTCATTTTATTCCATGCCATTAGCTGGGCCACTGTCAAACTATGCTCGCGGGCCAGCTTCGTGAGATTGTCCCCTTTGCGCACCGTATATGGGCCAGTTTCGGCCACAGCTATCGGAGTAGGCTCGTCCGTTTCATCAGCTGCTGGTGCTGCTGCGGCAACAGAGGCTTTGGTTTCATTGCGCTTGGTTTCGGCAGCTTGCGTCTGCGCCAAGCGACGGGCCGCAATCCGGGCCTGCGCCTCGGCAGCGGCCTGCTGCACTGCTTGACGCTGTCTGATGGCGGCCAAACGAACATCCTGCATTTTTTCCTGCCGAATTACGTCCTGCAACCGCGCCACTTCGCGGGCATTCGCCTCGGCCTGCTCGCGGCGGGCTGCCGCTTCCCCGTCCGATACTGTTGAGCGCACGCGGGCGGTGGGTGCCAGCGCTACGGCAGGTACCACTACAGTTTCCACTGCTTTGCTGGGGGCCGCCGCTGGCAGTGGCACGAATACCACCAATTCCCGGCCCGGTTTAAGCGGCCGGCCTTTGGGCAACTCATTCCAACGGCGAAGCTGGCTCTGGCTGACTTCAAACCGCTCGGCCAGGCTGGCGAGGGTTTCGCCGCGCTTCACTTTATGAGGGACGCGACGGAAACGCGGGGTAGCTTCAGCAGCTTCAGCACGCGGGCCGGCACTAGCGGCCAGCAGCGAGCGGTTCACCCACGGCTCCACACCATCGAGGCGGGGCGGTAGGAAGGCTAGCGGACGGGGCAACTCCGTGGCCGGCTGGCAATAGTCGAGTAGCGTATTGCGGTCGGCTTCGCCAAAATGCACGGCCGCCGCTGCCGGAAACCGCACCACGTAGGGCCGGTAGCCAGCCGGCAGTGCCGCCCGCCGCAACTCGGGGTTGAAGCGCGTGAGATAGAGCGAATCGTCGTAGCCGCAGGCCCGGCTCAGGCGGCGAAGGTCGAAGGCCCGGCCGCGCAGGCTGAGCGTGTCCATGGGCTCGGCGTACTGGTAGCGCAGCGTGGGCGTGCGCAGGCCGTGGGCCTCGGCGTATTTCATGCTGTACATGATGGCCGTGAACGTGGGCACGTAGTTGCGCGTCTCGGCCGGCATGTAGGGGTACAGGTCCCAGAACGTTTTTTTGCCGGTGCGGCGCATCACGCGCTGCACGCTGCCCGCGCCCCAGTTGTAGGCCGCCAGCACCAGTTCCCAGTCGTGGAAGACGCCGTACAAATAGCGCAGGTGCTTGCAGGCGGCTTCGGTGGCTTTTTCGGGGGCCATGCGCTCGTCAATCCACTCGTCGCGCTTCAGGCGCAGGTCGCCGGCCGTGGGACCCATGAATTGCCACAGGCCAGTGGCTCCCACCGGCGATTTGGCCGTCGGAATCAGGGCCGATTCTACCACGGCCAGGTATTTCAGGTCGATGGGCAGGTTGTACTGCGCCAGGTATTTCTCAAAAATCGGGAAGTACAGATTCTCGCGCTCCAGCACGCGCTGCATGTAGCTGCGGTTGCGGGCCGTGAATAGGGTGACGTAGGCCATCACCGAGTTATTGAACTGATGCGGGGCATCGGTTTCGAAGCAGCCCACGCGGTCGCACACCAAATCGCGCATGGTGGGCGGGGTGCGCAGCCACTCCAGCCGGGCCGAGTCGATGACGCCGGGCACCACGGGCACGGCCACCAGCGAATCGGGCTGTAGCTCCAGGCGCACCCGCACGGTATCGCCCAACAGCGCTGGCATTGTGGAGACTACCCGACCCGTCGAGTCGCGCTGCGGCATTTGCTGGGCCTTGGCAGCAGTGCCCTGCAACAACAGAAAAGGCAGCGCCAACCCCAGCCATAAAGGGCGGGGGCAGGAGAATTTTACGTGCTTAATCCCTTGCTTCATAGCACTAAGATAGGCGACAGGTAAAGAACTTGTAGAGATACCGGTAAAAAAAACCTGATACGCAGCTATCGGCTCCCGGGATAGCCTACCAGCAAAAATGCCCCGGCCAGAAGGCCAGGGCATTTGCTATCGCCAGCGTGCAACACACTGGTTAACTTATCAATAACAGGTTTTAAGCCACTACTTCCTCGGTAATAGCGCTGGCAAAGGCCAGCAGCTCGGCTTCGCGGAAGGAGCCGGCCATTATCTGCAAGCCAATGGGCAAGCCGGCGGCATCCTCCCCTACCGGCACCGAAATGGCGGGCACGCCGGCCAACGAAGCCTGCACCGTGAAAATATCGGCCAGGTACATCGAAACCGGGTCCAGCTTCTCGCCAATTTTGAAGGCCGTAGTGGGTGTGGTGGGCAATACCAGAAAATCGTACTGGCGCAGCAGCTCGTCGGTTTTGTCCTTAATCAAACGGCGAACGCGCTGAGCCTTGGTGTAATACGCGTCGTAGTAGTTGGCGCTCAGCACGAAGGTACCGAGCAGAATGCGGCGCTGCACTTCGGCCCCGAAGCCCTGGGCACGGCTCTTTTTGTAGAGCGATTCCAAATCCGTAGCATCCGGGGCGCGGTAGCCGTACTTCACGCCATCGAAGCGGCCCAGGTTGGAGCTGGCTTCGGCGGTGGTGAGGATGTAGTAGGTTGGAATCATGAAATCGAGGTAGGGGAAATCCACCGCCTCAACTACATGGCCCTGGCCGCGCAGCAGGTCAAGCTGGGTTTCCATGGCCACTTTGATTTCGGGATTCAGCCCTTCGCTGTTCACGGCATCGGCGATGTAGCCGATGCGGTAGTGAGCGGCGGGCGTGAGCTGCTGGCTGTAGGCAGGCACTTCGCGCTGGCTGGCGGTGCTGTCCATTCCATCGGCACCGGCCATTATTTCAACCAGCAATGCGGCATCGGCCACGGAGCGAGTGATAGGGCCAATCTGGTCGAACGACGAAGCGAAGGCGACTAGGCCGTAGCGCGAGATGCGTGAGTAGGTCGGCTTGAAGCCCACCACGCCGCAAAACGCGGCCGGCTGGCGTACCGAGCCGCCCGTATCAGAGCCAATGGAAGCCAGGCACATATCCGATTGCACGGCCACCGCCGAGCCGCCCGACGAGCCGCCCGGCACGCGGCTGGGGTCCACGGCGTTACGGGCCGGGCCGAAATACGAAGTTTCGTTCGAGCCGCCCATAGCAAACTCGTCGCAGTTCTGGCGGCCGATGATGATGGCATCGGCATCGAGCAGGCGCTGCACGGCGGTGCCAGTGTAGAGCGACTTGAAGCCGTCCAGCATCAGGCTGCTGCTTTGCAGCGAGTGGCCGGCGTAGGCCAGCACGTCCTTGATGCCGATGACCATGCCGGCCAGCGGGCCGGCGGTACCGGCAGCCAGCTTGGCATCCACGGCGTCGGCCTGGGCGCGGGCCTCGTCGGGCCACACTTCTAGGAAGGCGTTGAGGGTGCGATTCTGGCGCTCTATGTTGCCCAGGTAATACTCAACGAGCTGGCGGCAGGACAAGGTGCCCGCCGTCAGCTCGCTACGAACTTCGGATAAAGACTGAAAACGCTTCAAACTATTTGCAGATTTTAGGTGACCGATTCAGGAATTAAGCGTCGGGATTGGCCGGAATGTAGGGCTGCCGGGGCTGGGTGCCTTCGGGGGCCAGGTTGGGCGGCAGCGCGGGGGCTACGTACGGCGCATCGGCCGTGGGGTAGTTGGGATGCTCGGGGTGAACGGTGGTAACGGCCGCAGCGGCGGGCGTGGCCCAGGGGTCGAAGCCGGAGCCGGCCTCAGCGACCGGAGCCGTGGGCAGAGGCGCGGGGTACTGGTTCTGGGGGGCGTAATTGGGATTGGGCTGCTGATTATAATTGGGCTGACCGGGCTGACCGGGCTGCCCGGCCTGCTCGAACTCGCGGCGGATTTCCGTGCTGGCATCCTTGAACTCGCGGATGCCTTTGCCCAGGCCCCGGGCCAACTCGGGGATTTTATTAGCCCCAAAGAAAATGAGGATAACAACCATTATCAGCATCAGCTCCGAGCCGCCGATATCGCCCAAAAACAGGATGAGTGGGGTTTGCATGATTTTTAGCTACGCGTTAAAACGAGATAAATAAAAGACCGGACTGCGGCTTAACCGAGCTGCTGTTTGGGGTCGTTGGGGTTGTAGGCCGGCGGGGCAGGCTGCTGGTAGCCCGGCTGGCCCGGCTGTGCATACGTGTTATTCTGCGGCGGCTGGGGATAGCCGCCCTGCTGAGGATACCCCTGAGCGGGAGGCACTTGCTGGGGGTAGCCTTGCTGAGGATGTTGCTGCTGGTAGGGCGGGGCCGGCTGGTCGCGGTACTGCGGCTGCTGGTCTTCGGGCTTGGTGCTGGCGTCTTTGAACTCGCGCACGCCCTGGCCCATGCCCCGGAACAGTTCGGGAATGCGCTTGGCTCCGAACAACAGAATAACAACGAATAAAATAAGCAGCATCTCGGTCGTCCCGAAGCTACCAATCAGAAACAGGGAATGAAGCATGGAGAGGGGGGCACTTGGGCCCGGTATAGGGTGAGAAAAGAGGATATACGCAGCCGAATGCCTTTTGGAGTATCAAAGATACCCGATGGAGCTGTTTAGATGATGAAGCGCGCCGTCGACGGACAATTCACCGGGGTTGAACGGGCAGGAATTGTGGTTGGACGACATCGCACCGGCTTACTTGGCCCAACCAGTTAGCTTTGTTATTCCTTTATTCAGTCTTTCTCATTCCGAATGAGTTACGGCCGTTCTTTCTTAATCCAACCAGTTGTGAAACCATCCAAGACCACGAATTCCGCCGCCCTTCCCTTGCGGCAGGTAAACGAGCCCGAACGTCTGGAAACGCTCTATAGCTATAATATCCTCGATACCGACCCGGAGCAGGTATTCAATGACTTGGCGCAGCTGTCGGCGTTTATCTGCGGCACGCCCATGTCGCTGGTTTCGTTGATTGATGATGAGCGGCAGTGGTTTAAAGCCCGCGTGGGCCTCGAAGCCCGGCAAACGCCCCGCGAGCACGCTTTCTGCCAGTATGCCATGCGGGCCCCCGATGTATACGAAGTGCCCGATGCGGCGCTCGACCCCCGGTTTGCCGACAACCCGCTGGTGACGGGCACTCCCAATATTCGCTTCTACGCCGGTGCGCCCCTGCTCTCGCCCGATGGCCAGCCCCTGGGCACCCTGTGCACCCTCGATACCGTGCCCCGGCAGCTCACCTCCGACCAGCGCGAGGCCCTGCGCGTGCTGGCCCGCCAGGTGATGGCCCACATGGAGCTGCGCCGCATACGCACCCAGCTCGAAGACGAGCGCCAGAAGCTGGATGGCGTGCTGCGCATGGCCAACAGCACTGGTGACTCGCTGTTCACCAACGGCCGCGCCGAAATCTTTGTGAAGCAGGACCAGCGCCTGGTGCGCGTGGCCACCGCCGATTTGCAGTACGTGGAGGCCCTCGGCGACTACGTGAACCTGCATACCACCCGCGAGCGGCTCACGGTGTACGGTACCATGAAGGACTTCGAAGCCAAGCTGCCCGGCCGCGACTTCGCCCGCATTCACCGCAAGTACATAGTGCGGCTCGACCGCATCGTGGCCATTGAGGCCGACGCCGCCCTGCTCGACGGCAACTCCACCACCGGCCCCACCCGGACGCCCATGCGCGTACCCATCGGCAGCTCCTACAAGGCCGGGCTGCTCAATCGGCTCACTTTAGTTTAGGAACAGGCAGCTCCTGCATTTGCTCCAGACCCCGGCAAATCTGACGTTCGCCGCGCCAATGCCTCCCTTCGCCGAGTTGCTCAGCTAATAGCTCGGCCACCACCGCATCTTTGATACGGTTATCGGTTGCAGCAGGCTAGTAGCCGCTGCTGCCGACAGCTAAGTTTGTTTTCATAGCTCAGAAAGACCCGCACCTTTGGAGCGGGTTTTTTTTATTTTAGGCCGGTTCGGTTTGGGGAAGGCAGTTACGCCCTGCCGCAATGGCTTAAATCAGTCCCCGTTGCTAGCGGTGGCCCAGCCAGGACTCCGGGTTGAGGTTGGACGAGTTGTGCCACACCTGGAACTGGACTTCGGACGTGCCTTCGGCATCCGTCGCCACCGTGCCGATTACATCGCGGGCACTTACGCGCTGGCCCACGCTCACGCTCACGGAGCGCAGCTTGGCATACACCGTGAAGAAGTCGCCGTGCTGAATCATGACAATGGTGTTCATGCCCGCGATGTTGGTCACGGTCTGCACCTTGCCGTCGAAGCAGGCGCGCACGGCCTCGCCAGCCCCGGTCTGGATGTCCACGCCCCGATTTTCGACGGTCACGTTTTTCAGCACCGGGTGCGGGTGCCGGCCAAAGTGCTGGCTGATGAAGCCCCGGCTCACGGGCCAAGGCAGCCGGCCCCGGTTGCCCGAGAAAGACGACGACAGCTGCGCCGTTTCGGGTGTGAGGGCAATGCGCACGGCGCGGCGGTCGGCGGCGGCTTCGGCGGCCGTTTCGGGCGCGTCCATTTCCGGGTTAGCCGTGTCGTTGTTGGCGTCGGAGCTGGTTTCAGCGGCAGCCGTTTCTTCGTTGCGGCGGGTGCGGGCCGGGCCGGCGCTGCCGCTGGCGTTGTTGCGGGCCGCGGCGGCGCGGCGGGCATCGCGGGCAGCAGCCACGGCG
>JAQBNT010000025.1 GCA_028288445.1 Hymenobacter sp.
TCGTACCTTTGTTCCAGCCCGATAATCTTTTAGCGGGTCAGGCGGTTACATCCCCGTCACCCATCCCACCACGCCTGCCCTGATGATAGTTGAACCCGGCCCGCTGCTCGCGGCAATTGACTCGCCCGACGACCTCAAAAAGCTCGCCCCCGAGCAGTTAGTCCAGCTCAGCACCGAGCTGCGCGACTTTATCATCGACTCCGTGAGTATTTACGGCGGGCACTTCGGCGCCTCGCTGGGCGTGGTCGAATTGACGGTGGCGCTGCACTACGTCTTCAACACGCCCCACGACCAGCTCATCTGGGATGTGGGCCACCAGGCCTACGGCCACAAAATCCTCACCGGCCGTCGCGATAAATTCCCAACTAATCGCCGCTATAAGGGCATGTCGGGCTTTCCGAAGCGCAGCGAGAGCGAGTACGATGCCTTCGGCGTGGGCCACAGCAGCACCAGCATTGGGGCAGCGTTGGGCATGGCCGTGGCGTCGGACTATAAAGGCGAATTCGACCGCCAGCACATTGCCGTAATCGGCGACGGGGCCATGACGGCGGGCATGAGCTTCGAGGCCATGAACCAGGCCGGCGTGCTCAACAACAACATGATTGTCGTGCTGAACGACAACTGCATGAGCATCGACCCCAACGTGGGCGCGCTCAAGGAATACCTCACCGACATCACCACCTCCCGCACCTACAACAAGGTGCGCGATGAGTTGTGGAACGTGCTCGGCAAGCTCTCGAAATTCGGCCCTAACCCCCAGCAGATTGCCCGCAAAGTAGAGGCCGCCATGAAGGCGACTTTGATGAAGCAGAGCAACCTGTTCGAGGCGCTGAAATTCCGCTATTTCGGCCCCGTCGATGGGCACGACGTGCAGCACCTCGTCACCATCCTCAACGACCTGAAATCCATTCCCGGCCCCAAGCTGCTGCACTGCGTGACGGTGAAGGGCAAGGGCTACGCGCTGGCCGAGAAGGACCAAACGCTGTGGCACGCGCCGGGCTTGTTCGACAAAATCACGGGCGAGATTTACAAGAAGACCCACGAGAAGCCGCAAGCGCCCAAGTACCAGGACGTGTTCGGCCACACGCTGGTGGAGCTGGCCGAGGCCAACGACAAAATCATGGGCGTGACGCCGGCCATGCCCTCGGGCTCGTCGCTGAACATCATGATGGCCGCCATGCCCACCCGCGCCTTCGACGTAGGCATTGCCGAGCAGCACGCCGTTACGTTCTCGGCCGGCCTGGCCACGCAGGGGCTGATTCCGTTCTGCAACATCTACTCCTCGTTTATGCAGCGGGGCTACGACCAGGTGGTGCACGACGTGGCGCTGCAAAACCTGCACGTCGTGTTCTGCCTCGACCGGGCCGGTTTTGCCGGGGCCGACGGCCCCACCCACCACGGCTGCTACGACCTGGCCTTCATGCGCTGCATCCCCAACATGGTGGTGTCGGCCCCGATGAACGAGCAGGAGCTGCGCAACCTGATGTACACCGCCACCCTGCCCGAAAATGCCGGCCCGCACAGCATCCGCTACCCGCGCGGCGAGGGCGTGATGCCCGAGTGGCGCACACCGTTGCAGCGCGTGGCCATCGGCACGGGCCGCGTGGTGCGCGAGGGCGAAGAGGGCGGCGTGGCCATCCTCAGCATCGGCCACATCGGCAACTACGCCGTGAAAGCAACCGAAACCCTGGCAGGCGAAGGCATGTCGGCGGGCCACTACGACATGCGCTTCTGCAAGCCGCTGGATGAGGAAATGCTGCGCGACGTGGCCCGCCGCTACCGCGCCATCGTGACGGTGGAAGACGGCTGCCTGCCCGGCGGCTTCGGCTCGGCCGTGCTGGAATTCCTCGCCGACCACGGCTTCCACCTGCCCGTCGTCCGCCTCGGCATCCCCGACCGCGTGGTGGAGCACGGCACCCAGGACGAGCTCTACAAAGAGTGCGGCTTCGATGCGGCCGGCATCGCCCAGGCCGTGCGCGAGCTGGGCACCAAAGTGGCAGCTGGTGCGCGGGCCACAGTGCTGCGGTAGCTGCGCGTTTTATAAACCACAAAGAAGCCCCCGTAGCTAGTGCTGCGGGGGCTTCTTTGCATCCTTACAATTTGCGAAATGGCAGTTCTCCGTAGCGAATGCGCAGGTTGGGAAATAGCTTTTGCAGTTCAGTGGTTTTGTCGATGATGTTGTCGTTGAAGCTTGGGTGGCGTTTGCGGGTGCCATTGGCAACGATAACCTCAACGGCTTCCAAGTCGTCCAATAACCGTTCTGCTAAAAACCATTCGATGGAGGCGCATATCTGGCTGATGGCCTTCTTGCGGACCTTCTGCCGACCAGCAGTTGAACGGCTGCTCTTCAATTCAACAAATAGCGAAACGGCCTCGGTGAACACCACGCAGTCGCAACGGGTCCCATCAGTTTCATCGGTGAACATGCACTTATCCACCGCCAGGAGGTGAAATGTGCGGCCACTGCTATTCTGAACGGTGAAATCATACGGACTGGTTTCCTCTCCTCGCTGGCGGATGAAGCACCGGCCTAAGTCGGGATGGTCATAAATGAGTGCCTTGCGGGTTTGATGCGAACTAAGGCATCCGCCGCTCGCCACGCGCGGGTGTTGACTTACTTGTGCGGCTCTCATTTACTTGGCGCGGGCATTTACCTTAACAGGCTGGCGTAAGTCAAGGAGCTTATCAAAAATGTTGCTCAACTCCTCGGATGCCGTATCCAATTCGTTCTCCTCAATCAGCCCGGTTTTCTTGTTAATGATGGAGCGTACCTGCTGCTTGCGCTTGGTATCGGGCCGGTCCACATAGTAAGCGGCAAACTGTTCGGGGTCAATCCAGCAATGGCGCGGAATCAGTTTCGCTACTTTCTTGGCCGTGGCTTCGTCCTGTTGCGCGATGCGGAAGGCGTAGCACATGAGGTTTAGCGCCGTGAGAACGTAGGGGCTGTGCGTTGTTAGCACTAAGTCATTCTGGCCGTCCAACCGAGCGCATTTTTCCACGAGCGTCTTGACCAATTCGAACTGTGCAATTGGAAATAGATTCAGTTCTGGCTCTTCGATAATGAAGCTCTGCGCCTGCTCGGTGTTGCGGCTCAGATGCTCCAGCAGCACCAGCAGCGGCGTGACGGATTGGATGCCGCTGGCGGTTTCGTGTATCTGTAAGATGCTGCCTTCTGATTTAATAATGCTCTGACCGTTCTCTTCGTGAAATGCGATATCAAGAAATGGAATTTTCAAACTGCCAACGGCTTTGCTGGCTTGTAGAAACATTCTTGAAAAGTCAATAAGTGTCTTAGGAAGGTCTGCCTTTGCATCGATTAATGAAGGCCAAGACAGCGCTAAAGTCGATATGATTAATCTTTCAGCAGGTACATAGTGAGTAAAATCAGAGATTGACAAAGTGTCTTTTAGATAAGCCTTATCTAAGCTCTTTTCAAGGTTGAATGCAAAGTTTATTAAGGCTCTCTTAGGTGATAGGTGTTCTAGTTCAGAATTCTCCAACTGCTGAATTTCTTTCAGCAGTTTTTCTATTCGATTTATGACGTCAGATTGTGGCGTTAATTGTTTAGATACCCCCTTTGCTAGTGGCTTGCTTACATCATCAGTGTGCTTGATTAAACCAGCTAAAGTATTGGCATCTATGACTACTTTATCGTCTTCAATTGCTAGGTAATTTTCGTTAGTACTACTCCATTTAATAAAATAATCTGCGCGGCGATAAAAATTCAACCCATAGTCATTAAGGAGGGGAGTTATACTGGCCCCATTAGATAGAATATTGTCGTCCGAAATAACCATCCGAATTTTAGCCAGCGTGCTCTTCCCCCCGCCCGTGGGGCCGATGAAAACGGTGACGCGCTTGAAGTCCACGGTGGCGTCTTTGATGGGGCCAAAATTCTTGACAACTAGCTGCTCGTTCATGGGATTCTCAACAAAGGGACGGGGCCAAAAGTAACACGCGGCGGCCCCCGTTGCCGGGAGTTGCCCCATCTATCCCTCCCCAACTAGCCCCGAACGGGCAGCGCCTCCCTTCAAACGCTCAGCGGCACCCACCCAACGCGCGGCTGGCCCGCACGAGGCCTCAGCGGCTCCCATCGAACGCTCAGCGGGCCTCCTCGAACGCTCAGCGGGGCACTACGAACGCTCAGCGGGACCTCTTTTTTGTATTCGATGGCAGCAGATTAGGATTATGGGAGGAAAGTTGGCCTTTCCGTTATTTCCGCTCACTTCACCAACGCAAAAGCCCGCCGTGCTGGATAGCACGGCGGGCTTTTCTATGCAGTCCTAAACGCTACTTCAGGAGCGGCAGGGCCGCGAGCAGGGTTTTCAGGCCCGCCTCAGCATCATTGCCGAGGTTCACGCGCAGGGTGCGGCGGCCGTTGTCGAGCAGGGCTTGCAGGTCGCCGAGGGCTTGGGCATTCTTGAAGGTGCCGAAGGTGTAGGAGCGGCCGGGCAGGGCCAGGTCCTGCGGGTTGTCGTCGGTGAACTGGATGAACAGGCCCGTGTTGGGGCCGCCCTTGTGGTATTGGCCGGTGCTGTGCAGGAAGCGCGGGCCGTAGCCCGAGGTGGTGGCCAGGTGCAGCTCCTGCTGCACGCGCTGGCGCAGGGCCAGCAGGCTGGCGCTCACGGCGGGCGTTTCGGTGAGGTAGGCTTGCAGGCACACGAAATCGCCGGGCTGGGCCTGGGCGAAGAAGGCTTTGAGCACGCCGGCCGCGCCGTCGCCGTGGGCGGCGGTGTAGTAGTCCACGCCGTTTTCGCTGGCGGCGGGGGCTTCGGTTTCGGGCAGCTTGCCTTCGGTTTCCACGGCCTTCATCAGCTTGTCGGTGGCCGTTTTGGCGGCCTGCACGTTGGGCTGGTCGAAGGGGTTAATCCGGAACACGGCGCTGGCCACGGCCGTGGCCACCTCCCAGCGGTAGAACTCCTGGCCGAGGTCGAAGGCATCCTTCATCAGCAGCGTGATGACGGGGTGGCCGGCGGCGGCCAGGGCGGCCAGCTTGCTGGTGTTGGCCGCATCGGGCTGGTCCTTGTAGCCCACGTACACAAACACGCGGTCCGTGCCGTAGATGCCGGGCTCGCCCAGCGGCTCGCCGGCCACGGGCAGAATGCCCTTGCCTTCTTTGCCGGTGCTTTCGGCGATGAGCTGCTCCAGCCACAGGCCGAGGTCGTGCAGGGCATCGGGCACCACGATGGTGAGCTTGTCGCGGCCCTGCTCGGCCAGCACGCCCAGGGCCGCGCCAAACTCCAGACCGGGGTTTTTGTCGGTGGGGCCGTAGGCGCCGCAAGCGCGCATCATCAGGATGGCGCGTTCCAGAATCTCGCCGATGGGCAGGCCGTAGAGGGCTGCCGGCACCAGGCCGAAGTAGGTGAGGGCCGAGAACCGGCCGCCCACCTCGGGGAAGTTGAGGAAGATGCGGCGGTACTTCGCGGCCGTGGCATCGGTCACGAACTTGGAGCCGGGGTCGGTGATGGCCACGAAGTTTTCGCCGGCTTTGTCGCCCTTAATTTCTTTGACTTTGGCGTAGAAATAGTCGCCGAAAGCCAGCGGCTCGGCCGTGGTGCCGGATTTGCTGGCTACGATGAACAGCGTCTCGGCCAGCGGCAGCTCGGCCTCGATGGCCCGCACCGCGCCGGGGTCGGTGGTGTCGAGCACCGACATCGGCAGGCCCTTCTCGCCCATCGGGAAGGACGATTTGAACACGATGGGGGCCATCGTGCTGCCGCCCATGCCCATCACCACCACGTGCTTGAAGCCGGCGGCCAGCACCTCATTCACGAAGGTTTCGATTTCGGGCACGGCACCCACCATCGTTTCGGCCACGCGCAGCCAGCCCATGTAGCTGCGGATGCTGTGCTGCCCGGCCTCGTCAGCCGTCCACAAATCCGCCTTCTTGTCCCAGAAACCGTGCACGAAATTGTCGGCCTTGAACTTAGCAATCTGCGCATCCACGGCGGCCTGGTACTGGCCCAGCTCCATTTTGGCGTCGTCTACCTTGTCTTCCAGGGCCAGGGCGCGCTTCTTTTCGATGGATTGCATCAGCTTGCCAAAAGGCTCCTTGAACTTCTGGGCACCGTCTTCTTCGAGGTGCTGGGTCAGCGCTTCGAGGTTGATGCCCAGCTCGGGCAGGCGGGCCAGCACCTCTTTCGAGTGCTCCAGGTTGGTTTCGATGGTGGCGGCCACCTTGCCGCTTTTGCCGAACAGGTCCAGCGTTTCCACCGGCACGGTGTTCACCGTGTGCGGACCGATGAGGCCGTCGACGTAGCGCAGGTTGTCGTATTTGGGGTTCTTGTTGCCGGTGCTGGCCCACAGCAGGCGCTGCGTTTCGGCACCCTGGGCAGCCAGCGCCTCCCAGCGCGGACCCGAGAAAATCTCCTTGTACATCTGGTACGCCTGCTTGGCGCTGGCAATGGCCACTTCGCCCACGAGGCTTTGGGCCAACGCGCCTTTCTCGCCGCCTTCGGCCGCAATTTTCTCCAGCATCGGGTCAATCAGCACGTCGATGCGGCTCAGGAAGAAGCTGGCCACCGAGTCGATGCGGGCCAGCGGCTCGCCGGCTTTGGCGCGGTCCTCGAGGCCGGCAATGAAGGCTTCGGCTACCAGGCGGTAGCGCTCCAGGCCGAAAATCAGGGTCACGTTCACGTTCACGCCCTCCGAAATGAGGCGACGGATGGCGGGCAGGCCCTCCAGCGTGGCCGGCACTTTTATCATCACGTTGGGGCGGTCCACGGCTTTCCACAGGGCCAGGGCCTCGGCGATGGTGCCTTCGGTGTCGTTCACCAGCTCGGGCGATACTTCGAGGCTCACGTAGCCGTCGGAGCCGTGGCCCGCACCGTCATACAGCGGGCGGAACAGGTCAGTAGCCGCCTGCACATCGGACACGGCCAGGTTGGTGTAGATTTCGTCGGTGGTTTTGCCCTGCAAAGCCAGCGCTTTGATGGCCGAATCATAATCGGCCGTGTCGCCGATGGACTTGGCGAAAATGGCCGGGTTCGAGGTTACGCCGCGCAGGGCTTCGTCCTGGATGCGGCGCTGGAGCTTGCCGTCGATGATGATGGGGCGGCTGATAAAGTCCAGCCACAGGCTTTGGTCGAACTGGCGGATGTCAACGAGAGGGTTCATGGAGTCGCAATTGGTTCAGAGGGTTCAAAGGTCCGGAATGATGGCCGTTGTTGCGGCGTTCCGACCGGGCTAATTTGGGAAGTCAGCAGTAAAATATTATGCTCTTCTACGGCGAACCGCCGGGTTAGAACAGCGCCGCCGCGCAATCGTTGCGGCACTTCTACTAGCTTTACGCATTGTAGTTCTACCTATCCCATCATTGAAATGGCCGGACGCCGCCCTTCTTCCAACTCATCCGACGCGGCCCACAGCCCCGTTTCCATGGCCGATTTGGCCCGGGAGCTGGGCGTGTCGATGACCACGATTTCGCGGGCGCTGAGCGACCACCACAGCATCGGGCCGGCCACCAAGCAGGCCGTGCTCAAGCTGGCCAAAAAGCTGAACTACCAGCCCAACCGCATGGCCTCGTCCTTGCGCAAGGGCACCAGCACGCTGCTGGGCGTGATTGTGCCCTACATCGAAGGGCGCTTTTTTGCCTCGGTGGTGCACGGGATTGAAACCGCTGCCAGCAAGGCCGGCTACAGCGTCATCATCTGCCAGTCGAACGAAGACGTGGCCCAGGAGCGCAGGAATCTTGAGACGCTGCTCAGCGCGCAGGTGGCGGGCATTCTGGTGTCGGTGTCGCGCACCACGCTCGATTTCCGGCACTTCGACAAAGTGCATAAGCGGGCCGTGCCATTAGTGTTTTTTGACCGCCTGCTGGAAGGCGAAAGCGTGAATGCCGTGGTGTTCAACGACCAGGACGGCGCTTTCCAGGCCACGCGCCACCTACTGGAGCAAGGCTGCCGCCGCGTGGCGCACCTGGCCGGCCCGCAACACCTCAACATTTACCGCAACCGCCGCCAGGGCTACCTCGACGCCCTGCAAAGCCACAACATCGCCCCGGACGAAAGCCTGATTATCGACTGCGACATGACCCTGGAAGGCGGCCAGGAAAGCATGAAGCAGCTGCTGGCCCTGCCCAATCCGCCCGATGCCGTATTCGCGGCCGGCGACTCGGCCATCCTCGGCGCATTACAAGTATTGAAAAGCCGGGGCTTGCGCGTGCCCCAGGACGTGGCCCTGGCCGGCTTCAGCAACGAGGCCCTGACCATGGTGGCCGAGCCCAACCTCACCTCCGTGGACCAGCGCTGCGAGGAAATGGGCCAGGCCGCCTTCCGCCTCTTCACCGATTTGGCCGCAGCCGACGGCACGGCGTTTTCGCAGCGGCAGGTGGTGCTGCAGCCGCAGCTGTTCGTGCGGGAGTCCTCGCTGCGGCGGCCGGAATAAGCGGCGAAATAAATAAGGAAGCGGAAAGCGGGGAACCTTACTTTTGCTCATATGACTCCCGCCTCCAACCCACCCACCATCGTTTTCCTCCACGGTTTTGCCGAAAGCCGCGAGGTATGGACCGACTTCACCCGCGCCTTTCCCGATGGCTACCGGCTGCTGGCTCCCAACCTGCCCGGCCACGGCACCAACCTGGCCCCGGTGCCCGATTTTTCGATGGAGGCCCAGGCGCGCCACGTCATCGACTACCTCAACCAAAAGGGCTGCCCCGACCCCGTGCTGCTGGTATGCCACAGCATGGGCGGCTACGTGGCATTGGCCCTAGCCGAGCGCTGGCCCCAGCGCGTGGCCGGCCTGGCGCTCATCAACTCCACGGCCCTGCCCGATACCGACGAGAAGCGCCAGAACCGCGAGAAAAACATCAGCTTCGTGGAGCGCCACGGCGTGGGCAAGTTCATGGAATCGTTCGTGCGTCCCCTTTTCGCTCCTTCGAATCGCGACAAGCTGACCGATGCCCGCGGCCTGCTGGAGGAAATCGGCAAGGCCACGCCTGCCACCACCATCACTGGCGCATTGCGCGGCATGGCCGCCCGCCCCGAGCGCACCCAGGTGCTGGCCAAGGCCCCCTTTCCGGTGCTGATGGTGGCCGGCAAGCACGACGTGGCCGTGCATTTCGACGACGCCGTGCGGCAGGCGGCGCTGCCGCCGGTGGGCTCCGCGCTGTTTCTGGAAGGCAGCGGGCACCTCTCGTATCTGGAGCAGCCCGAAGTCACGCGCCGGGCCGTGCTGGCGCTGGCAGCGGCGGTTTTTGGACGGTAGGTAATGTCCGATTGGGGAGCTTACCTTGCGCAGTATTTACCGTTCCAATCCTTTCAGAATGCGCTTTTTCTACCTCTTCATCGGCGTGGTTGCGTGGGCAGCCGTGGCCGTACTGCCCGGCCGCGCGCTGGCGCAAACCCTCGACGCAACGTACCAGCCGGTGTTAAAAACAGCGGCGGCCAATGGGCAGCTCGTGCGGGTGGTGGTTACCCAGCCCGATGGCAAGGTGCTGGTGGGCGGCGGGTTTGACTTTTTAAACGGGACGGTAAACAGCCGTTTGCAGCGCTTCAATACCAATGGCACGCTGGATGCCACGTTCAACCCGGGCGGCACCGGGCCGAACGAGCTGGTTGATAACATCGTGCTGCAACCCGATGGCAAGATTTTGATTGCCGGGCAATTCAGTACCTATAACCAAACGGCCATCGGCGGCGTGGCGCGGCTGCTGCCCAACGGCACCCTGGATGCCACGTTCAATCCGGGCGGCATCGGCTCGCTGGACCAGCTGCTGGGCCTGGCCGTGCAGGCCGACGGCAAGATTCTGGTGGGCGGCTATGGCTTAAATACCTATAATGGCCAGCAGGTGAACGGCTTAATTCGTCTCAACCTCAATGGCAGCCTGGATGCGGCCTTCAATGCCACGGTAGGCCCCTCCTTCGGCGGGGTGATGAGCATTGTAATTCAACCGGACGGGAAAATTCTGGTGGGCGGTTCCAGCAATCCGGGCTCTTCTCCTTCACTGATTCGCCTGAACCCGGATGGCACAACGGATGCGTCCTGGAATATTGGCACGGGCCCGCGACTGACAGTTACCCAGTATTCGTCGCCGACCGTGCGCTCCCTGTATTTACAGGCCGATGGTAAGCTATTGGTTGGGGGGCTTTTCAATGACTTTAACGGGCAGCCGGTGAATAATCTGGTGCGCCTGCTGCCTTCGGGAGCCCTCGATACCAGCTTTGCTCCGCCCATCGGCCCCAATAATACCGTGTATAACATCTACCCGCAAGCCGGGGGCGGGTATCTGCTCACTGGTTTGTTCACGCAGTACGGTGGGGTTGCGCGCGGGGGCATTGCGGGCATCTCGGCCAGTGGCGTGCTGCTGCCAACTTTCGCCGGGGGCACCGGGGCCAATTTACCGGTTTACAGCCTGGCGGCGCTGCCTAACGGGCAGCTGCTCGCCGGTGGGTTTTTCACGACGTACGACGGCGTGGCCGCCACGGGACTCGCGCCCCTCACCGCAACCGGGGCCTACAACCCGGCGCTGGCCCCCGCCTTCAGCCCCTTGCTGGAGCTGCGGGGCCGGGTGAGCAAGCTGGTGCCCTTGCCGGCGGGTGGCGCGTTGGTAAGCGGCGATTTTACCAATGTGAATGGCACGACCGTCGGCACCACCCAGGCCGTGCACACCGTGCGCCTGACGGCCAGTGGCGGCCTCGATGCCAGCTACCAGGCCGTGCCCAGCATCACGGGCGGCTATGTGTTTCCGCAAGCCAACGGCCAGGTTTACGTGTGCCCGGGGCCGACCAACGTGAGCAGCCAACGGCTCACGCGCTATGACGCCTCCGGCCAGCTGGATGCCGGGTTTGCCCCGGCGCTGTTCAACGGCATCATCAGTGGCGTGCTGGCGGAGGCCGGGGGCAGCGCGTTGGTCTACGGCAGCTATACGACCCTGAACGGGCAGACCCGGCGCAACCTGGTGCGGCTGCTGGCCAATGGGACCGTGGACCCGGCTTTCGCGCCGCCCGCCAATGCCCTGAGCGGGGAGGTATCCGAAGTTTCTGTGCAGCCCGGCGGCAAGCTATTGGTGCACAGCGGTGTCATTAGTAGCAACCTGATTCGGCTGGATGCCGCGACGGGGCAGGTAGATGCGTCGTTCGCGCTGCCGCCGGCCCTGGCCCCGAGCACGACTTTCCGGTTGTTGATGCAGCCCGACGGCCGCTCGCTGGTGTTTGGGGCGTTCACCACGTTTGCCGGGGTGGCTACTCCGGGGGGCGTGGCCCGGCTGCTGGTAAATGGCGGGCTGGATAATTCCTTTGTGGGCCCGTCGGCCTTTGCCTGGCCCACGCTGGTGCAGTCGGATGGCCGGATTCTGGCCTATGGCTCCTCGCAGGATGGGGCCACGCTCCAGCGGCTCTTGCCCGATGGCACCCGCGATAATTCCTTCAGCACCCTGATTTTCCCTGAAACCAGGCGCTATTTCGTGGACGAGCCGCTGAACGGCGTGGCGCAACAGCCCACCGATGGCCGGCTGCTGCTGTTTGGCTCGTTTTGCTACGTGCTGGGCCAGCCCCGCGTGGCCCTGGCCCGGTTGGGCGGCACCGGCACGGGCACCCGTGCGGGCCAGGGCCGTCTGGATATCAGTGTATTTCCCAATCCCAGCGCGGGCCGCTTCCAGGTGGAAGGCCCGGGCCTGGCAGATGCCCGTTACCTGCAAGTGATGAATGAGTTGGGCCAGGAAGTGCTGCGCCGACCCTTGCCGGCGGCCGACCATTCCGTGGACCTTTCCGGCCAGGCTCCCGGCTTGTATCTGCTGCGCATCGGCAGTGCCACCACCAGGGCGACGCTGCCGCTGGTGCTGTCGCGGTAGCAGCGGCCTGTTGTGCTGCTATACCGCTTCCTGCAAGCGCAGCAGCACGCCCAGGTTCTTGAAATACAGCCGCCGCAGCCGTTCCTCACTTAGGCTGGTGCCGCTCAGGAAGGTATTAATCCACTCGTTGGTGAAGGTGGCGTAGTGGGGAAACGCCCGGTTTTGCAACACGAAATCCGTGAGCGTGGCAAAGCCCTCCAGATGGGCCAGCGGGAGCATTGGCACGGAGCGCGCCTCTTCCAATGCCACGTCAAGCAGCGTGCGAAGCTGTTCAAATTCACCCACATAGCGCGGTACATCCGCCTCCTGAATGGTGCCCTGTTGCTGAATCTGGAAAACCAGGCGGTGCGCTTCGATGTCTACGCTACGCACGGTTTCATAAGCGCGCTGAATGCCGAACTGGAAGCGGAAGCGGGCCAGCCATTCCTCGCGCTGCGCGGCCGGGGCCTGCGCAAATAAATGGTGGTAAAGCAACACCGCCTGCCGGTCAAAATCGGCGCATTCACTGCGGTAAAGCTCATTTTCACGCTCCAGGCGGGCGGCCACGGTGGCGGCTTCGGTGGCGGGGTAGCGGGTGCCGGCCACGGTGAAAAACTTGTCTTTGGTATGGCCTTGCCGAAACAGCGCCAGCTTCTGCAAATCGGCTTGGCGTGCGGTGTGGGCGTCGGTGCGGGCCTTGAGCTCGGGGCCGAAGAGGGCGGCGCGGGCTTCGGCCAGTGTGCCGGGCGGCAGGGCAGTGGTGTCCACCAAATCGGCCAGCTTATCGGGGTCGAGGGTGGTGATGATGCGCTGCTCGTACGTGCCGCCGTACATGGGGTCGTAGGTGATTTCGGCCCGCTCGGCGGCCAGGAAGGCTTCAATTTCAGCCGCCGGCCGTACTTCGGGCGCTTTGCCGGCCGCAAATTCCGGGTAGATGCGCTGGGTCACGAGGCGGCGTAGCTCCTCGGGGTTGTTGAACAGCAGCCAGGCCGAACGCTCATCGGTGGGGCCGGGCACGGGGTGGGCCTGGGCCTGCTCCTCGCGCAGGTAGTCGGCGGGGTGGCTGGCGTACATTTCCACCACGTTCACTTCGTCGGGCCGGAACAGGCGGCGCGGCTCGCCGGGCGCGGGCGGGGCCGGGGCTTCGCGCTGGGCTAGGTTTTCGGTCAGGTATAGCGACTGGTGGTAGAACACGTCATCGGTGGCCAGTTGGTGCTCCAGGGCCAGGCCCAACTGCCCGGTAGCCGCGCCCAGCGCCGTGCTCACCGGTCCTAACTGATAAAGCACCTGGCACATGGCGTCGGAGCCGGCCAGGCGCACGGCCACGCGGTCGGCCTGAAACTCCATTTCCCGCGAGAGCGAGGCATGGACTAGGTGAATGCCTTGGTAGGCCAGCTGCAACAGCTTGCGCATCACCCAGACCAGGGCCGTCATCAGCCACGCGGCGGCCGACACGCGGATGTCGAGCGTGCGCCACTGCACCAGCATTTCGTCCCACTTGTCGCGCTCGTACACCATGTCGTGAATCAGGCGGCTGGCCGTGTTCACGTAGGAGCCCAGGCGCATGCTGCGCTGCGCAAAATGGCCGAACTCGTGCGCCAGTACGGCCTTAAACTCCGAGAGCGTGAGGCCATTAACCAAGCCCAGCCCGATGAGCAGGTTCTTGCGCGTGGGCCAGAACAGGCTGCGCGTGGCGTTGTCGTAGAACACCGCCGCGTTCACATCGGAGCTCACGCAGATGTACTTTGGGCGGTCGGCCCCCGCCTCGGCGCACAGCTGGTCCACGAATGCAAACAGGGCCGGGTGGGCCTCGCGGCTCAGGCGCGGGTGCTGGCTGAGGCTACTAACCGGCCCGCGTTTAAACAGCGCCTTCAGCAGAAACGCCACCAGCATGAGCGCGCCTACCACGCAACCTAGGTGGAACAGGCCCGTCCACAGCCCATAGCTTTCAAAGTGGTGCGTCAGCGTGAGGTAAAAGAGGCCCGCTGCCCCGGCCAGCAGGGCCGCATATAGCCCCAGAAACAGCAGAATACTCACCAACATGGCGGCCACGAGCCCCATGTAGCGGCCCGATGGGCGCGTGAAACCAGCCGGAACGTTGGCCGGGCTGGGAGGGTAGAGGGCCGGCACCATGAGTCGAGCAGCGGAAATAAAATGGTGGTGGAAAGGAAATTTGCCACCAAGCTACCACACGGCCCGAAATTAATTTCTGGTTTTCCGGGCCCTGTCAAGGCGGCAATGCCGGATTGGTCGGTTTAAGCTAAACAATTGGCGGGCTTGCGGCTTACCTTCGCGCACTTTTATCGTTGAGCTTTATCGCGGAATTTATTTATTCATTTTCAATGAGATTCTTCTTCTTATTGTCGGGTCTGTTGATGGGCCTGGCCGGGCCGCTTATTGCCCAACCCCTGGCTCCGGTTATCGACCCAATTGCCAATTCTTCAACTCCCACGGCCGCGCCCATTCCGCCCGAGCTCAAGCCGCACGGCAGCCTGTATTTCAGCTGGGGCTACAACCGCGACTGGTATACGCGCAGTGACATCCGCTTCAAAAACACCACCACCGACAACTACGATTTCACGTTTCTGAACGCCCACGCCAGCGACAAGCCCGATTTCAAGGACTTCTGGCGGTTCAATTCCTGGACCATCCCGCAGTACGACATGACGCTGGGCTACCTGTTTCACGACAAGCACAACCTGGGCGTCGAAGTGAGCTGGAACCATCTCAAGTACGTGGTCGACGACAACCAGATTATTCACGTGCGCGGCAACATCCGGGGCCACTATATTGATAAGGATACGCTGGTGACGCCCGATTTTGTGCACCTCCAGCACACCAACGGTAACAACTACCTCATGGTGAACCTGGTGAAGCACAAGACGCTCTGGGACCGCCGCCACTTCAAGGTGAGCGCCGTGGGCAAGGTGGGCGCCGGCCCCATGATTTCCTACACCATCTCCACCGTGCTGGGCAACCACCAGGAAGGGCCGTTCCACTACCACGGCCTGGTGGTGGGCAGCAGCCTGGGCCTGAAAGCGGATATTTTCCGCTATTTCTTCCTGCAAACCGATGTTCAGGGAGCCTTCGCCAATTACACCAACACCTACCTCGGCGACGACCGGGTGGGCCGCGCCACCCACGTTTTCGGGTCGCTGCAAGCCATTTGGGCCTTTGGGTTCAACCTGCCGCTGTAGGGCGCTGCGCTTAATAAGGAATGAGGAATTGTCGTTGGAATAATTCTTCATTAAGCGCAGCGTTACACCAGCCCGCTCATTCGCTCAAAGCCCGTTCCCAGGATGGCCGTGTCGTCGGCTCCGAGCCAGTCCTTCAGGATATTGGCGTAGATGCTGCGGAAGTCGACCTGGTGGCGTAGGTCGCCCTGGTCGAGGTTTGCGAGGTCGGGGGCGTCGTTTATGATGCCTTTTTTCTGGAGGGCGCCGCCGGCCAGAAACACGTTGTTGGCCGTGCCGTGGTCGGTGCCGTTGCTGGCGTTCTGGCCCACGCGCCGGCCAAACTCGCTGAATACCAGCACCAGTGTGTTGTTCCACTGGTCGTGCTGGCGCAGGTCGTCGGCCAGGGCAGCGAGGCCGTCGCCGAGGTCGGTGAACAGGCGCTGCTGCTGCTCGGGCTGCCGTACGTGGGTGTCGAAGCCGCTCAGGGCCAGGTAGTACACGCGGGATTCCACGCCGGAGTTAATCAGTTCGGCAGTGGTTTTCAGGTTTTTGTCGAAATCGGAGTTCGGGTACGTCACCGCCGACTTGTA
>JAQBNT010000219.1 GCA_028288445.1 Hymenobacter sp.
AACGTGCTCTACGCCCGCAAGGAGAAGGAAAGCATGAACGAGAAGAGCAAGGACGTGAACGAGGTCCGCATCATGGAAACCATCAAAAAGGACCTGCGCCTCACCGAGCTCCCCAAGCACATCGAGTGCTTCGACAACTCCAACTTCCAGGGCGATAACCCCGTGGCCGCCATGGTCTGCTTCCGCAACTCCAAGCCCAGCAAAAAGGACTACCGCCACTACCACATCAAAACCGTCATCGGCCCCAACGACTTCGACTCCATGTACGAAGTCGTCACCCGCCGCTACCGCCGCCTCGTCGACGAAGGTGCCAGCCTCCCCCAGCTCGTTATCGTCGACGGCGGTAAAGGCCAGCTCAGCATGGCCGTCAAGGCCCTGAAAGACCTCAACCTCTGGGGCCAGATTGCCATCATCGGCATCGCCAAGCGCCTCGAAGAAATCTACGTCCCCAACGACCCGCTCCCCATCTACATCGACAAACGCAGCGAGTCCCTGCGCCTCTTCCAGCGCATGCGCGACGAAGTCCACCGCTTCGGCATCACCTTCCACCGCTCCCGCCGCGACGCCGGCACCCTCAAAACCGAGCTCACCGACGTCAAAGGCCTCGGCCCCGTCACCGCCGATAAGCTCCTCAACAAGTTTAAGTCCGTCAAGAAAATCCGCGAACTCACCGAATCCGAGCTAATCGCCGAAGTCGGCAAAGCCAAAGCCAAAATCCTCCAAACCTACTTCGCCGAAAACGAAGCCCCATCCCATCCCATGCCCCCCCGCCAACTCCCGGCCTAAGCAACTATCACCAAACAAAAAGGCCACCGCAGCAATGCGGTGGCCTTTTTGCTTTAGTAAACAAATGAAGCTAGAAGCTCCACAAGTTATACTCGTACTCTACCAGGTCAGCCGCCGTCTGCTGAGCAGCCAAGATGCCCTGCTGAGCACCACCGTAGATATCATCCAAACGGCTGTCGCCAGCGTTCGACACCTTGGTG
Source organism: Hymenobacter sp. (assembly GCA_028288445.1). GTDB lineage: Bacteria > Bacteroidota > Bacteroidia > Cytophagales > Hymenobacteraceae > Hymenobacter. The sequence continues at coordinate 987 of JAQBNT010000219.1, forward strand.
ATGTAGGAGTTGAACAACCACAGCTCAAACGCATCAGCGAGGTTCTTGTGCTGCGCATCGTTTTCCGCGTTGAACCAGATGGCATTCTGCGGATTATTGCGGAACACCTTCACCAGGTCGCTGTACTTGAAGTAGCCAATCGGCTTTTCAATACCCGAAGTGTTGGCAGGCAAGGTCGAAGGAACAAAAAGGCCAATGGACTTAATGTCGTGATACATCCGCGACCGTTTCTTGTCGAAAATCATATCCTCCTTCAATTCCATCTCATACAGGTCCTTGTACCGGTATTCGTTAGCCGGAGGAGCCGGCGGAGCTACCGGGGCCACCGCTACGGTTTCGTAGATGGTCTTACCCTTTTTGTCCTTCATCGGCTTGCCGTTGGCCCCAATCTTGGGCTGGCGAACCGTTTTGGCACCAGTGGTTTTCTTTTTGGGAGCGCCCCAGTCATCACCGCCACCGCCCAGGTCAGACTGGCTGAAACCAGCCGCCTTTTCCTCGTCGCTCAATTTCACAGCCTCATCGGCATATGACATGTTAGACGAGATTTCCTGCGGATTGAGCGTCGACGTCAGCGAATCATTTTTGTATGCCTGCAATTCGCCCCGCTTCACCGCCTCCAGAATCACCCGGCTGATTTCTTTGCCTTCGGAGAACATGGGCTTGTTCTGCTTCTCGCGCAGGTCTACCTGCCGCCAGATGCTCTTGCGGAACATTTGGTCCGACGGCGGAATCGGCCGGTGCGAGCCCGTGCTGCTCGCCGTAGTAGCTTGCTCCTGGGCCGAAGCCGAGAGGGAAAGCGACAGGCCCGCCGCAATGGCGGCCAAGGTGTGAATGGATTTCATAACGGGCAAAAGCAAATTGATTTTAAGATAGTTCGCTAACGTGACTACAGTGTAGATATTATAGCAGCGGGATGTTGAACTGTTTCGAAACGCTCACCGGCTCAACGCTGCCCTGGAAGGTCTGACGCTGCACCTCTTTCACTTCGATGTACAGACGGTCACCGTCGCGGTAGGCATTCACCACGTCGCTCAGGTCAGCCTGCGGGCCGCTAACAGTCTTAGTCGGCAAAGCCGGACGACGACCACGTACCAGCGTCACTTCGTAGCGCGACACGCGGAACTTCGCGTCATCGGGCAGGAAGGTAGCGAAACCAGCATCCGGGATAGCGCGCAGGTTCAGCGAGCGGACAGCCGTACCGGGGGTACCCTGCTTCTCGTTGGCCTGACGGCCACCTACCCAGCACTCGATGGTGGGCTTAGGAATAGGACGCACCTGGAAAGTCTGCGAGCCGATGGCGTTGCCACCGCTGCTAACGTTCAAGGTTACTTCTTTCGAGTTAGGAATCAGCGTCACATCGCCAACCTTCGCACCCTGAATAGCCGAAGCACCCGAAGCCGAGAAGCTAGGCTTATACTGAGGGCCCAGAGCCGGCACCGAAACGTTCAGCTTGTTGCCGCACTTGAAGTACAGCGCCTGCACCGAAGCCGACTGAATCTGCATCACCGGCTTGGTGATGGTGTAAGGCACCTTCACCACGAAAGTAGTGTCGCGGCCGTTCTGGTTGAATTTAATCCGACCCTCCCACGAAGCCTTCGCGTTGCCGGAAGCATCGAAGCCACCCGGACGGGCCGTGAATTCTACTTTGCCGTGACCATCGGGGCCAACGGCCAGCGGGCTGCCGTTCAAAGTCATTTTCTGCTGAAGACCGGTAGCAGAAGCAGTCAGAAACAGTTCAGCTTTGTACTTAGTACCAGCAGCCACCGTGTTCGACTCAGCGCTAGCAAAAGCACCGATTTTGTCGAACGAAATGATAGTAGCACCTACTTTCTTAGCCTGCTCCGACAATGCATCGGCTTCCAGCTTCAGTACGGCCGTTTCCTTTTGCGACAGCACTGCTAGGGCGGCTACCAAGGGAGTATTCTCAAAGTTCAGCTCAGCAAAATCTTTGTTGCGCTGTTCCATGGTCGTGTGCTCCTTGGAATTGATAATACGCGCATCTTCTTTACCGTCCAGTGCCAGCGGGGTCGCATTCGGCACGTAGGTTTTAATAAAGGTCGAATAGTTGTTCAATTCAGCCTTCAAGGGATAGGCCAAACCATTCTTCTTGCCGCCCAGCATGATGGGCATCACTTTGTTGTTGGCATCAGGGTCTTTAAAGTCGGGAGCGCCTTTAACGTTACCCGTGCCAGCGATGAGCTTATCACGAACATCCTGCAAGTAGGCAATCATGGCCTTCGTCTTGGTACGGATTTCTTCGCTTTGCTTCAACACCGTCACGTCATGTGCCAGGTTGTGGTTCTTTTCCACAGCTGCCTGAATTCCTTTCACGGAATTATCGGCCGCCATGTTCGTTTTGCCATTGACGTCAATCAAACTGTCGTCGATGAACTTGAACTTCAGCAGAATCGCTGAGTTCACTTGGAGCGCCAGAAGAGCAGTCAGCACGAGGTACATCATGCCAATCATCTTCTGCCGCGGGGTTTCTTTTCCGCCTGCCATTATCTGTTTCCGCTAAAATTGGATGAGAACTATCTGATGCGCTGAGCCAGTGCTTAGGCCTGGGCCGGGGCACGCATGGCGTTCAGCATGTTGCCGTACACCCGGTTCAACGAAGTCAGGTTGCCCGTCAGGTCAGATACTTGCTTCTGGAATTGCTCGGTGTCTTTGCCGGCCTGGGTCATGTTATCCATGGCCTTGCTGAGCGTACCGTAGAACTGGTTCATGGACTTCAGGTGCGTGTTGGCATCCTGCAATTCCATTTCGTACACAGCGTTCAGCGCACCTAGGTTTTTGGTCACGTTCTGTACCTGCATGTGGTACTCTTTGGCATCCGAAGTAGCATTCGACATGGCCGAAATAGCTTCTACCGTGTTGCCGTAAGCAACGTTGATTTTGTCGAGCGAATCCGCAGCCGAGCGCACTTTCTTGGTGTATTCGTCGGTCACGTTGGCAGCTTCGCCAAGTTGCGACATCTGCGAAGTGGTAGTGCTGAGGCGATTCAAGCCCTGGCCCAAGCTGGTGAGAGCCTCCGGCGTTACGTTAGCATTTTTCAGCATGTCGTCCAGCTTCATTGTCAGGCCTTTGGCATCGTTGGCACCACCTACCTGGCGGCTGCTGGTCGAAGGGTCGTAGCCATCGTTCAACTCAGGGTATACCAATGCCCAATCGGGCTCGTGGGGCTGGGGCTGGAAGGCGCTCAAAGCAAAGATGAGGGCTTCCGTACCCAGGCCAACAATCAGCATCGTGTCAGCACCCGCCCAGTGCTCAATTTTAAACAATGCACCGACGATTACAACTGCTGCACCGAGGCCGTAAATTTTGGGCATCAGCGTATCGTAGAGAAAACTTTTAGCTGCCATGAGGTTTGACGATTGAAAGAGGTTGAAGAAGGTGTGGGGGGAGGGTGGTTAAAAGGTGGCGTCAGCCGTTTGAAATCTTAGTTGAGGGAGCTGTTTGTGCCCATGCCGATTTGAATCATCGAGCACCGGAAACCGATGTAGGAACGAGCCGAATCTTGGTATTCGAAATTGCGGGTACCGGTTTCGAGGAAGTACGCAATGTCTTTCCACGAACCGCCACGCACTACTTTGCGGGGCTCGTTGTCGTCTGGATTGGTCGGGTTCAAGTCCCAAACCACCGGCACCGAAGCCTCCATGTAAGCATCATCGCACCACTCCGAGACGTTGCCAGCCATGTCGTACAGGCCGAAATCGTTGGGGAAGAAGGAACCTACTTCCGAAGTGTAAGCGAAGCCGTCGGAAGCATAGTCGCCACGGCCGGGCTTGAAGTTGGCCAGCATGCAACCTTTGCTGTTGCGCAGGTAAGGACCACCCCAGGGGTACGTAGCCAGGTCACGACCGCCACGAGCGGCATATTCCCATTCAGCCTCGGAGGGCAGACGGAAGTTCGGGTCGGCAGCCGAGCCAGTTTCTTCGCGGGCAGCGTTGCGGAACTTGGTGCGCCAGTTGCAGAAATACTTAGCAGCAAACCAGTCGACGCCGACTACGGGGTAGTCATCGAAAGCGGGGTGCGTGTAGTAGTACTCCAGGAGTGGGTCGCCCATGTGGTAGGTGAAGTCGCGTACCCACACCGTGGTGTCAGGGTAGAGTTCGGTCATCACGTACTCTTCGCCCAGAACATCCAAAGAGTCCTGTTTGATAGCATCGACAAACTGGCGGTATTCGTTGTTGGTAATCTCCGTTTCGTCCATGTAGAAACCGGCGATGGTTACCTGCTTGTTCATGTTCACCATCGACGCGGAAATATCCTGGTCGGTCTGGCCCATGTGAAACGTGCCTCCTGGGCAGGGTACCATTCCAAATGGCACTTCCTGAGGATTAAAGAACGGACGGTCTTCGGAACCAACAAGGTCACCCGTAGGGCCTTTGCCAAATCCACACCCGCCTAATAATGCCCCGGAAATAGCGAAAAGGGATAGTGCTAGAAGCTTGTTCATGAGAGTTAGAAATTCTGTTTTAATTGCCGATACCGCTAAAGTACATTTGGATGGGCTGGCAAATCTACACTTTTTTAGGCCGGGGTGCAATACCTGCCTTTCGCAAAAGGCGACCAAATTGAGGGTAAACACGCTGAATAGCGTAAATAACTCGGTTAATCCGTTTTATTCTTTGCGAGGCCGACTAAATTTTATCCTAACTGAATAGGACAATGCTCATCCTGAGTACAAGATAAGAAAATAGGAGAATTAGAAGCTATAACGAGGCGTGCGAATGGCTGGCCGGGTATTAATCGTCGCTTTGGGCAAGCGGTAGGAGAGCATAATTTCGTGCGAGCTGAACGCCCGGGCATCCTGGTTGAAGGCAATAAAATCGAACGCATAACCCAGACGCACGGCGTTATCCTTTGCAAAGCTTAAGCCAAGAAGTCCCGAAACGGATTCCTCGGTGCGATAGTTAGCACCAATCCAGTACTTGTCGTCGATGGTGGCACGAACGCCGCCTTCGAAAGAGTAGTTCTTAGAGTTGTTGAATTTGCTTGAACTGGAGAAATCACCCGGCAATACTGCTTTCGCCAGCACCATCGGAGTTACCACAACGGAAGAAGACGCCTCAATATTGTAGCCGGCCGTGAAGTAGGCATGGTTCTCCGCGATGTATTTGCTGGGCGTGCCCGCAGTGCCGGCGCTTTTGAAGGAGTACTCCGAGCGCAGCAGGTTGTTGACGCTGATACCGGCGTAGAACTTCGGCGACTCGTACCAGATGCCGGCACCGGCATCGATTTTGCTGTCGGAAGCACCGCTTGGTACGTTCACGTCGTTTGCATCGATGGCTATATAGGTGCCTTTGCTCAGGTATGTATAGATGCCCTGAATGCCGAAGCCTAACTTACCCGAACCCAGCTTGACGTGCTGCGAGTAGGAAAGGGCCGTATTGGTCATTTTCGACTGGCCTACCTGGTCGTAGTACACGGACAGGCCAACACCGCCGTTGAGGGCCAGGATGGGCAGCGAAACCGTCACCATGCCCGTGCGCGGCGAACCGTTGTTGCCGTCGAAGGTGCCGTTGTAGTTGTAGTACTGGTAGCGGCCGATGAGGTTTACCTCTCCCTGGCCTTTAATACCGGCATAGGCCGGATTCAAATACATGCCATTCAAGCCATAATGCGTGAACTGGGGCTGCTGTTGGGCAAGCGCCGAGCCAGCCGCAGCTGTGAGCAGCAGAGTAACGAGTAACGTTCCTTTCATAAGGCGGGGTGGTGATGGTGAGAGAAGAGGGAGGTGGGTGTGCGAAAAAGTGCGGGGGTGGGCACAATGTAGAAGAACAGCTTCCAAATGTAAGGGAAAAACCGTCTTTAAAAAACTTGGGCAAAAAAAACCGGCGCAAGGATGGGTTGCGCCGGTTCTCAGTTGCTTACGGAAACGCTACGTTGGGTTAGGCGTTTTTAGCGTTGGGTTTTCCGACGTCAGTTTGGGCGTGCCGCCGAATGTAGGCTTCGATGGCCCCCGTCATGGAAGGGGCGTTGGGGTGGGGCGCTTCGATGTCGAGGATAAGGCCGGCATCAATGACTGCTTTGGCCGTAGTGGGGCCGAAGGCGGCAATGCGGGTGCCGTCCTGCACGAAATCAGGGAAGTTGATGAACAGCGAACTGATGCCAGAAGGGCTAAAGAACGCAATGCAGTCGTATTTCACGTCCGACAGGTCGGACAAGTCGCTGGCCACGGTGCGGTAGATGACGGCCTCCGAAAACTTGAGGCTGTTGGCCCGCATGAACACCGGCAGGTCATCCTTGCGGATATCGGAGCAGGGGTACAGGAACTTCTCGCCCTTGTGTTTTTTGATAACGTCGAACAAGTCGGCCGCCGTGCGCTCGCCCACAAAGAGCTTGCGCTTGCGCAGGACGATGTACTTCTGGAGGTAGTTGGCGGTCTGCTCGGAAATACAGAAATATTTCATTTCTGCTGGCATTTCCAGCTTGGCCTCCTGACAAATCCGGAAAAAGTGGTCGACGGCGTTGCGGCTCGTAAATATTACGGCTGTATACTCCAGAATATTGATTTTGTCCTTCCGAAAATCCTTATAGGACACGGGCTGCACATCAATAAACTCCCGGAAATCCACTTTAATACCGTATTTCTCGGCAATGGAAAAGTAGGGGGAAACGTCGGTGGTGGGCTTGGGCTGGGTAACCAGAATGCTGCTTATGCGCTTGGCATGCCGGCCTGTGCCCGGCTTATCTGCACTATCGGCCATACAGGTAGGAAAGGGTAATGCTTAGGACAATAAGAGAGACGAAAGGAGCTGAACGAAACTGCCGGATGAAGACAATCAATACGTAAAAACAATAAGTTTAAGTAAAACCAATAAAGGCAGTACTTCAGTAGCACAAAGATAAGCAAACAAATGTAGATTCAGGAGGGAGGCGTATTGGTGCAGGGTGCGGGCCACCCGCAACACCGCGCCGACCAGCAAAACGCCAATGGCCGCGCTGGCCGCCCAGGCCACGGTGTGGGGCCAGTTGCCGTTGAGGCTGAGGTAAAGCAGCAGCACCAGCGGCAGGAACAAACCGGCCAATAAGGTAGTGCGCAGAAACTCACGGTACTGAATATCGGCTAACGGCTCGAGGCCAAAGATGTATCCCATGATTTTGACGTACAAATACTTGCCAAAAACGAAGGTGGTGATGACGGCTGTGTAGAGCAGCACGCGAGCCACGATGGCGGTTTCGGGCACATCAAAAAATCGGCGGAGTAAAGGCAGGTTTTGCAGGTCGGTGTGGATGGCGGTGAGCAGCAGCGCAAACGACAGGGCAAAGAGCAAGACCAGCAATAAATTGAGCAGCGAAAAGGCGGGTTTGGTCAGGAACGCCTGCTGGTCGCTGTTGCGGCCGAACAACTCATCGAGCTGAAAGATGCGTGCCATGCCGGGCTGATAGGTGGTGCGCACGGCCCCGTAGCACAGGCCCAGCACGAGAAGAAAACCCAGATAGACATTCTGGCCCTGAGGGCCGGGTAGGCGGGGCTGGGCCTGCCCTGTGCTGGCTTTGGCCGATGGGCTGGTTCCGGCGGGAGCGCTGCTCACGCCGGAAAACGAGGCCAGGGCCGGGGAGCCATCGGGCTGCCATACGGCGAGCAGGTGTTTGCCAGAAGGGAGATTGGCAGGCAGCAGCCGGGCCAGGTCGAGCGAATAGTTGCCAGCCGTGCGAGCGGTAAATATCAGCTGGTTATCAATAAATAAGCTCAGGCCGTGCTGAGCGGCGAAGGAAAGCGGAAAGGGCTGCGTGTGGCTGACGCGCACCCACTGGTAATAGGCATGGGCCGGCTGGTGATAGCCGGGCAGGTAGAAAATCAGCCGGTTGCGGCCGGCATCGTGGATGAGCCAGTCGGCCGAGAGGGAGGTTGGGGAGGCGGGGGGCAGCTGGCGGTACTCGCTGGCACACACGGGGCCGGGGCTGGCTGCGAAAGCCAGCCACAGGCCGATGGCCAGCAGCCACCGCATGCGCCACGAGCCCTGGGGTTTCATTTATTGAATAGCGGCTAATTGCTGCTTTCGGCGGCCAGCAGCTGGCGGCGGGAAATACGGCTCTGATACACGCCGAAGAAGACACTCAGCAGGGCTGAGAAAACGGCTAATCCAATAATGAGCACGTTATTACCAAGGTAGGCAAACTGGATAACGGAAAGCGTGACCAGGATATTGAGCAGGCCCAGCAGTAGTACAGTGCTGATTTGCTGGAAGCCCATGGCCAGGATGCGGTGGTGAATGTGGTTTTTATCGGGCGAAAAGGGCGACTTGCCGGCAGCCATGCGCAGCGAGAACACGCGCAGCGTATCGAACAGCGGCACAAACAGGATGCCCACGGCCACCGACGGCGACGAGGAGCCGAATGGCTGCCCCACTCGCAAACCCATCTCGATGAACTGGATGGCTAGCACCGACACAATGAAGCCGCAGACGAGCGAACCCGTGTCGCCCATAAAAATGGGCGCGCGGTGGAAGTTGTAGCGCAGGAAGCCCAGCAGACCGCCAATGAGGCAAACGGCTACGTAGGCGTAGTTGCCGTAGCTGGCCCCGCCGTATTGATAGAAATAATAACCAAATGTGCTACAGATAATTAGCACCATAGTGCCGGCCAAGCCGTCGAGGCCGTCGATGAGGTTGATGGCGTTGGTGATGCCCACAATCACGAAGAAGGTGAAGGCGTAGCTGATGCCTACTGGCAACGTACCGATGCCCAGAATGCCCTGAAAGCTGGTGAGGCGCACGTCGGCCATTATCATCACAATGCCGGTGGCCAGGAGCTGGCCCACGAACTTTTTGGAGACGGACATGCCCACCAGGTCATCCTTCAGGCCCACGAAAAACAGGATGATGCAGCCGGCCAGCAGTTCTTTCACGCCGTTTTCGAGGGGTGCGAAGATGGTGAGGGCCGACATGAAGCCCGCGAACACGGCCACTCCCCCCAGGCGCGGCGTGAGCGACTGGTGCACGGTACGGCCGTTGGGCGTATCGAGCATGTTTTTGAGGTGGGCAATGTAGATGATGGACGGCACCGCGAACAAGGACACCAGTAGCGCCCACATCCAGGAAAGACCTAGTGGAATATCAAAATGACTCATAGACAATACAGTAAAATGACAGGCAGAAGCGCCGGCCGGCCGCCGGCGCAACGCGTTTAGCTATGCAATACGCCCACGCGGTCGAGCAGGGCGATGTGGGTAAAGTTATCGGGCACGATGGAATCGGGCACGAAGATGAATTTCTTGTCGAAAATCTTGGGGCCGTGGTAGTAGCTCACCCAATACTGATTGTTAAGGTGGAGTAAGGCCGAATCCAAGGGTTCGATGGGCACAGCGGAATGGGGCGGCACTATTTCGAAGAGGTAGCGCAGGGTGGAAGTCCGCACTTTCTCGCCGTCCTCGGGCTGGCTGTAGCCGTTGGCGTTGACGATGACATTTTCCAGCGGGAAAGCGTTGTGGTTAAGCAAGTAAACCTGCCAGATGGGTAGGCCGTCGGGCGTAAGGGCATTATCCTCGGCGGGCACTACGGCTACTGAAACGCCTTCTACGGGGTCAAAGGAAATATCTTGCTTCACGGACCGCGGATTTAACTGATTTTAACGGATTGAGACGGATTTTTGTGGTTGTCGGCTGGTGGGGCGCTTGTGCTGATTAATTAGCAGCGGTGGCACCGAGCAGGGCCAGCAGGTGGGGCAGCAGGCGCTCCTGCACTTCGGCAACTGACACTTGGTCGGCGCTTCCCAATTCCTGTGCCAGGGAGGTTACGGCTTTGTCGGTGATGCCGCAGGGCACAATGTGGCCGAAGTACGAGAGGTCGGGGTTGACGTTGAGAGCGAAGCCGTGGAGCGTGACCCAGCGGCTGCACTTCACGCCGAGGGCGCAGATTTTGCGCGGGTTGGGCGCACCTTCTTCCCAGCCGAGCCACACGCCGGTGAGGCCGGCAATGCGGCCGGCGTTCAGGCCGTATTCCGCCAGGGTACGGATAACGGCTTCCTCCAGCACGCGCAGGTACCAGTGAATGTCGGGCCGGAAGTTGTCGAGGTCGAGGATGGGGTAGCCCACCAGCTGGCCGGGGCCGTGGTAGGTGATGTCGCCGCCGCGGTTGATGCGGTGGAAGCTGGCTTCGTGCGCCGTGAGGGCGGCTTCGTCGAGGAGCAGGTGCTCGGGCTTGCCGCTTTTACCTAACGTGTAGGTGTGCGGGTGCTCGCAGAGCAGCAGGTGGTTGGGCGTGGGTTGCGGGGCTTCGCCGGTGGTTTCGGCGGCGCGGTTCTGGACCTTGATGGCCAGAGTAGCATCCATGAGCTGCTCCTGAAGCTGCCAGGTGGGCACGTAGTCGACCAAACCCAGGCGCTGCACCTGTACTAGCCGGTTGGGAGCGGGGCGGGCGTCGTCGGGAGCGGCGGCGTCGAGCAGTTGCGGGGGGAACTGTTCTACGAAGGAGGCCATGGGTTGGGGTTGATGAAACAGGACACAAAGGTACTAAGCGCCGTAAGCTTTGGCCTGACCCGTTGCATAGTTGTTGGCGCACGCTGGCCAAACCGCTAGCTTGCACTGCGCTTGGGCTCTCTCCCACTGCCCTATTTTCACTCACTTCTTCGCCCGCTGCCAACTCATGGCCCACGCCCCGCACGAACTAGGCCAAGCCGGCGAAACGGCGGCAGCTGAGTATTTCCTGGCTCAGGGCTACGAGGTGCTGGCCCGTGGCTACCGCCACGGCCGGGCCGAGGTAGACTTGGTGCTGCGGCGCGGCAACGGGCTATTGGTTTTCGCCGAGGTCAAGACCCGTTCCTCCGGCCAGTTTGGCCCGCCTGAGACGTTCGTGTCAGCGCGCAAGAAGGAATTGTTCCGCCTCGCGGCCACGCACTTGCAGGAGGAAATGGACTGGCGCGGCGACATCCGCTTCGATATCCTGGCCCTGACCTTGCTCAGTCAGGGCTTTCGCATCGAGCATTTTGAGGACGCTTTTTATTGATGTGGAAAATGTGGTACAATGCCTATATTTTCACATCATCACATTTTCACATCAAAAACTTACCGGCGCTTGGGTAGCACCTTGGCCGGGGCGCGGGGCACGGTGCGCGGGGCCACGGTGGGGCGGCGCTGGCCAGGGCGGTCCTCCACATCAGGCTGGCCGCGCTTGTCGATGTTTTTTTCCTTGTCGAAGATGAGGACGGCGTTGCGGTTGTACTCGCGCACCAGCTCGGGCTCGGTTACTTCGGGGTCGTAGCCGGTTTCGGCGTACTGGTACTCGTAGCGGCGGCGGGCGCGGAAGCCCCAGTATTTGGTCCAGGTGCCCACGCGCTTGCCGTTCTCGAACTGCCCGCGCCAGTCGGGCTGGCCGTTAATGAGGAACTTGGCGTAGTCGCCTTCCAGCTTGCCGTTTACATAGGGCACCACTTCGTTGATGAGGCTGCGGTCTTCGCCGTAGTAGCTCACGTTGGCATCGCGCGGGAAGCCCATTTCGTAGTGCGTTTTGGCCAGCAGCACGCCGTTTTTATCGAACCGCTCCCAGCGCAGGTGGCGGGTACCGAGGGCGTAGTAGCCGGTTTCGAGCACCTTATTGTTCTGCATTTTTTTGTAGGGGCCGTGCAGGATTTTCAGGTCGGGCACGTCCTCTTCCACGGCCGCCAGTTTCAGGATTTTGTGCTTCTTGGTGTCGTAGTAATAGTGGGCGGGCGCGTAGGCATTGAGGGTTTTCGGGTACTTCAGGAAGTAGAAAACCTCAATAATCTGGTTGCGTCCCTTGGGGCCGGTCTTGGTGAAAGCCCGCTTCATTTTCTCGCCCAGGAAGACGTTTTTTTTCTTCTTTTTCGATTTGCGCTGGGTGTCCTTTTCGGCATCCTTGGCGGCTTTTTCCTGCTCCTTGGTGAGCACCACCTTGCGGGCCGTGCTAAGCGAGGGCTTGCCGTTGAGCGAGTCGCCGGTGCGCGTGAGCGTGTCGGCCGCGAGCACGGCCAGCGCGGGCTGCTCGGGGTTGCTGTTGAAGGAAACGGCTTTGCGGGTGCACGCCCACGGCAGCAGCGTGAGCAGCACCAGGGCCAGGGCCAGAAAGCGTAGCGGCCGGAGCCACAGACTAATAATACGCATGAATCGCATGGGATATTTTCGCGGCATCAACGCAAAGGTAGGACGGTTTGGTGCCCACGAGGCGCGGCGCTAAAACAGAAAAAACGGACCGGGCCAACCGGCGCGGCGGCGGGCAATGCAGCACAAAGGGGCCACCGGGCTTCCGGCAGCCCAACCCTTTATCTTTACCGGTTGCAATTCCTTTCCCCCCTTTTCTTCCATGAAGCTACTGCTACCCTTAGCGGCCATCTTGCTGCTCGTCAACCTGCCCGCCAGCGCCTGGGCGCAACCCGCAAATCCGCCGGCGCGGGAGACCCCAACCCTCGAATTCATCGAAAACAAGGGCCAGTGGGACGGCCACGCCCGCTACGTGGCCGCGCTGCCCAGCGGCCGCCTCTTTGCCGAAGCCGACGGCCTGACCTTTGCCCTGCTGAGTGCTCCCGCCCTGGCCCACCACGGCGCAACCACCCATCAAGAACCCGCCCACAGCCAGCCCGCCACCCCGGCTGATTCGATGTTTCGGGGCCATGCTGTGACGCTGCGGTTTGTGGGCGCGTCCCCCACCGCCCGCCTGGTACCCGCCGAGGCCACCGCCGACCGGCGCAACTACTTTCTGGGCACCGACCCGAAGCACTGGGCGCAGGATGTGCGCGGCTACCACCGGCTGCGCTACGCCGGCCTGTGGCCCGGCGTGGATGCGCAGGTGTACGAAAGCGCTAACCAGCAATTAGAATACGATTTTGAGCTGGCCGCCGGGGCCGACCCCACGGCCATCGTGCTGCGCCACGACGGTGCCGAAAAGGTGCAGCTCGATGCCAACGGCAACCTGCTGGTGCAAACCAGCGTGGGCCGCATCACCGAGCGCGTTCCGCAGGCCTGGCAGACCGATGCGGCCGGCCAGCATCACCCGGTAGCCTGCCGCTACCGGCTGGCGGCCGACGGCACCGTGCGCTTTGCGCTGGGAAAGTATGACCGGAAGCAGCCGCTGACCATTGACCCGGTGGTGGTGTTTTCGACCTACACGGGCTCGTTTGCCGACAACTGGGGCTTTACTTCGACCTATGATGCGCAGGGCAACCTGTATTCGGGCGGCATTGTGTTTGGGGTGGGCTATCCGGCCAGTTCGGGGGCTTTTCGGACCACTTTTGCCGGGCTGATTGACATTGCCATCATCAAATACAACACGGCCGTGAGCGGGACGGGCGCCCGGGTGTGGGCTACCTATCTGGGTGGCAGCAGCGCCGATTTCCCCACCAGCATGGTGGTGAACAGCCGGGGCGAGCTGGTGGTACTGGGCACCACTTCCAGCTTCGACTACCCCACCACGGCCGGGGCCATCCAGCGCGCCTTCGCGGGGGGTACCTACATTGACCCCTACGGCGGGGGCAGCACCGGCCTGCCCAATGGCTCCGACCTGGTGATAACCCGCTTCGATGCCGCCGGCGCGGCCCTGGTGGGCTCCACCTACCTGGGCGGCGGTGCCAACGACGGCATGCTGTCCTTCAATCAGTTTCCGACGACAGGCCAGCTGGTGAACAATTACGGCGACTCTTTCCGGGGCGACGTGGTGGTGGATGCGGCCGACAACGTGTACGTGGCGTCGCACACGGCCTCGACCGGGTTTCCGGTGGCGCGTGGCTTTGGGGGCGGCTACCACGGCGGCACCACCGATGGGCTGGTGCTCAAGCTCAACCCCGGCCTGACGGCGCTGGTGTGGGGCAGCTTTTTGGGCGGCACCGGGGCCGATGCGGCGTACTCGCTACAGGTAGCGCCCGGCAGCGGCGATGTGTACGTGGCGGGCGGCACCACCAGCACCAACTTCCCCACCACGGCCGGCAGCTACCGACCGACGGCCCCCGGTTTCGTCGATGGCTTCGCGGCCCGCATCAGTGCCGACGGCCTCAGCCTGAGCCGGGCTACCTACGTGGGCACGGCGGGCTACGACCAGGCCCACTTTCTGCAATTGGGCTCCGATGGCGGGGTGTACCTGCTGGGCCAAACCCTGGGCGCGTACCCCCGAACGCCGGGCGCTTTCGGCACGGCCAATGGCACGCTGTTCATGCAAAAGCTGGCTGCGGACCTGGGCAGCAGCCTGATTTCAACGGCCTTCGGCAGCACCGACTCCCGCAATGCGGGCCACATTTCCCTCTCACCCACGGCCTTTCTGGTAGACCAGTGCGACCGGGTGTACGTGTGCGGCTGGGGCGGCGGGGCCAACCAGAGCACCGGCGTTTCTTACCTGGGCAACAATGGCTCGACGGTTGGCCTGCCCGTGACGGCCGGGGCCATCCAGCCCACCACCGATGGCAGCGATTTCTACCTGGCACAGTTCACAGCCGGCCTCACGGGGCTGGCGTATGGCACGTACTACGGCCGCAACTTGGGCGTGGGCGACCATGTGGACGGCGGCACGGCGCGCTTCGACCCGCGCGGGGTGGTGTACCAGGCGGTGTGTTCCTGCGGGGGCTCGGGCTTCCCGATTCCGGGCGGCGTCAATACCTTCTCGCCTACCAACAATAGCGGCAACTGCAACAACGCTGCTTTTGTCCTGAACTTCCAGCCCGAGATTGCCAACGCCGGCACCGACCAGCAGGTGTGCGCCACGGCGGGCCCCCAGGCCCTGGTGGGCACCCCGGCCGGCGGCGTCTGGACCGGGCCGGGCGTGAGCGGCAGCCTCGCCACGGGCTTCGTTTTCACGCCCTCACTTGCCCTGCTGGGCCTCCAAACCCTTACCTACACCGTGGCCAGCACCGGCATCTGCACCAGTATCGGCAGCCGGCGCATCACGGTGGGCAGCCCGCCTACCGCCACGTTTGCACCGGTGGGCACGGGGGTATTTTGCCGGCCGGCCGGGGGCGCGGCGCTGGTTCCGGTGCCCCTGGTGGGCACCCCGGCGGGCGGCACCTTCAGCGGCCCCGGCGTAACCGGTGGGGTGTTCTATCCCATGGCAGCCGGCGAGGGCACCCATACCTTAACTTATAGCTACTCCAATGGCTGCACGGTGGCCATCGCGCAGCAAGTGCGGGTGGCTTTCGTATCGGCAGGCGTGGCGCAACGGGTATGCACGCCGGGGCCGCCGGTGGCGCTGACGGGCAGCCCGGCGGGCGGCACCTGGACGGGGCCGGGCGTGACGGGCAGCCCCGCCACGGGCTTTGTATTCACGCCCGCCGCCGGGCTGGCCGGGGCCAATACGCTCACCTACACGGCCACCACCACGGCTCCGGCCAGCCCGGCCGCGTGCACGGCCAGTAGTTCCGTTGTTTTCACGGTGTTGCCCACGCCGGTTATCAGCCTCACGCCGCTGCCGGCCTTGTGCACGGCCACGCTCACGCGCCAGCGGCTGACGGCCACGCCGGCGGGCGGCTACTGGAGCGGGCCGGGGGTGGGCTTCGATGGCTCGGGCTATTACTTCCAGCTGCCCCAGGGCCTGGTGGGCACCTACCAGCTCACGTACACGGCCGGCGACATTCCCTGCACGGTTTCGGCCGTGCTGAGCGTGGTGGTTTCCGCCCTGCCCGTGGTGGCCGTGCCGGCCGATACCGTGCTCTGCCCCGGCAGCACCGCACCGTTCCGGCTGCGCGGCACCCCGGCGGGCGGCGTCTGGACGGGGCCGGGCGTGAGCGGCAGCCCCGCCACGGGCTACCAGTTTGCGCCGGCCGGGCTCACCGGCTTCGCCAGCCTGACGTACTCGGTGGCCAATGTGGGCTGCACGGGCACGGCCACCCGGCGCGTATCCATTGCGCCGGTGCCGGACGTGGTGCCATCGTGGGCCCCCGAAATCTGCGCCGAAACCCGGCTGGCCCCGCTCACGGTGCGCTTCCGGCTGGCCAGCACCTCCAGCGTGACCTACACCGGGGTGACATGGGAATTTGGCGATGGCACGCAGTCGACCGATATCAACCCCTTGCACACCTACGCCACCCCCGGCAGCTACCAGCCCCGCCTGCGCACCCGCTACAACCAGGGCCGCTGCGAAATACAAACCCCGCTGCCCACCGTAGAAGTAAAAGAGCGCAAAATCCCCAACATCATCACCCCCAACGGCGACGGCCAGAACCAGACCTTCCGCCTCGGCCCCGACTGCCCGCCCCGCCTCCAGGTATTTTCGCGCTGGGGCCAGCAGGTCTTCGAGGCCGCCGCTTACCAGGATAACTGGAACGCCGAGGGCCAGCCCGACGGCATCTACTACTACCTGGCCCGCTACCCGGACGGCCATCAGCTCAAGGGCTGGGTCGAAGTGCGGCGGTAGCAGCTGGCAGCGGCGGAAGCCCCTGATGCGTACCAATGAGCGGGCTGGCGGCTCCACCCCCCACACTCGAATAGCTTACATGATTACGAGCGGGTAGGAAGCACCTACCGCCCCGTCCGTGATGCCTACCGACCCTTGCGTGATGCCTACCGACCCGTCCGTGATGCCTACCTACCCTCGCGTGATGCCTACCGACCCGTCCGTGGTGCCTACCGTCCCATCCGTTATGCCTACCGTCCCATCCGTTATGCCTACCTACCCATCCGTGGTGCCAACCGACCCGTCCGTGGTGCCTACCGTCCCCCGCGTGGCGCCTACTAACTAGCAGTTGGCGCGTACCAACGAGCAGTTGGTACGTACGAGCAATTATCAACCAACACCCTGTTTTCAATTAGCGCGTATGAAGCAATTGCTACTCTTGGGGCTGGGGATGCTGGCGGGTTTCAGCAGCTTTGCTCAGGCAAATGGATATGATGAGCACACGGCGCACACGCTCGAATTCATCGAAAACAAAGGCCAGTGGGATGCCCGTGCCCGCTACGCCGCCGCCCTGCCCGGCGGCCGCCTCTTCGCCGAAGCCGATGGCCTGACCTTCGCCCTGCTCGCCGATGATGGCCGGGCGCACCACGGCCGGCGCACGCCCGGCGATGCGCCCCCGGCCAGCCAGGCCGTGCGGGGCCACGCCCTCACCCTGCACTTCGAAAACGCCGCCCCCACCCGGCTCACGGCCGAAACCCCCACCACCGAGCACCGCCGCTACTTCCTCGGGGCCGCCCCCCGCCACTGGGCCGCCGACGTGCGCAGCTACCGCGCGCTGCGCTACGCCGAGCTGTGGCCCGGCATCGGGGCGCGGGTGTACGAAAGCGCCGACCAGCGCCTGGAGTACGATTTCACCCTGGCCCCCCGCGCCAATCCCGCCGCCATCGGCCTGCGGCACGACGGCGCCGACGGCCTGACCCTGGACGGCGAAGGCAACCTGCTGGTGAAAACCAGCGTGGGCCACCTCACCGAGCGCGCCCCGCAGGCCTGGCAGACCGATGCTGCCGGCCAGCGCCACGCCGTGCCCTGCCGCTACGTGCTGGCGGGGCGCACCGCGCACTTTGCCCTGGGCCGCTACGACACCTCCCGCCCGCTCACCATCGACCCGGTGGTGGTGTTTGCCACCTACAGCGGCTCGATGGCCGACAACTGGGGCTTCACCGCGACTTATGATGCGCAGGGCAACCTCTACTCGGGCGGCATTGCCTTCAGTGCCGGCTACCCGGCCAGTCCGGGCGCGTTCCAGACCACGTTTGCCGGCCTGGTCGACATTGCCATCATCAAATACAACCCCCGCGTGAGCGGGCCGGCGGCGCGGGTGTGGGCCACCTACATCGGCGGCAGCGGGCCCGATTTTCCGCACAGCCTGGTGGTGAATAACCAGGGCGAGCTGCTGGTATTGGGCTCCACGGGCTCCAGCGACTACCCCACCACGGCCGGGGCCATTCAGCGCACCTTTGGCGGGGGCACGGCGGCGCAGCCGTTTGGCAATTTTGGGTCGCCGTATGACCTGCCCACCGGCTCCGACCTCGTCATCACCCGCCTGAACGCCAACGCCACGGCCCTGGTGGGCTCCACCTACCTGGGCGGCAGCGCCAACGACGGCGTGCTGCCGCTGGCCCCCAACCTCTCGCCCTTCACGACCCAGAAACAGCTGGTGCACAACTACGGCGACCCGTTCCGGGGCGATATTCTGGTGGATGCGGCCGACAACGTGTACATCGCCTCGCACACGGCGTCGGCTGATTTTCCGGTGGCGCGGGGCCTGGCGGGCGGCTACCACGGCGGCACTTCCGATGGCGTGGTGTGCAAGCTCACCCCCGCCCTCACGGCCCTCACCTGGGCCAGCTTCCTGGGCGGCACCGGGGCCGATGCGGCCTATTCCATCCAGCTGGAGCCCACCAGCGGCGATGTGTACGTGGCCGGCGGCACCACCAGCGCCGATTTTCCGGCCACGGCCGGCAGCTACCGCGCCACCCCGCTTGGCGACGTGGACGGCTTCGCGGTGCGCATCGCGGCCAGCGGAACCAGCGTGGTGCGCGCCACCTACGTGGGCACAGCGGGCTACGACCAAGCCTATTTTCTACAGCTCGGCACCGATGGCGGGGTGTACCTGCTGGGCCAGACGCTGGGCCAGTTCCCCACCACGCCCGGTCTGTTTCACACGGCCAACGGCACGCAGTTTATCCAAAAGCTCGATGCCGACCTGGGCCAGAGCCTGCTCACCACGTCCTTCGGCAGCCTCGACCCCATCAATGCGGGCCGGGTCAGCCTCGACCCCACGGCCTTCCTCGTCGACCGTTGCGACCGGGTGTACGTGTGCGGCTGGGGCGGCATGGTGAACGGCCGCTACCTGCCCGACTTCCCGGCCGCCAGCCCCTACCAGGAAGGCAACGGCAGCACCACCGCCCTGCCCCTGACCCCCGACGCGCTCCAGGCCGACACCGACGGCAACGACTTCTACCTAGCCCAGTTTTCGGCCGGCCTCACGGCCCTGACCTACGGCACCTACTACGGCAACGTGGACCCCAACGGCGAAGGCGAGCACGTCGACGGCGGCACCTCGCGCTTCGACCCGCGCGGCGTGGTGTACCAGGCGGTTTGCTCGTGCTTTTCCTTCACCGGCTTCCCCATCCCACCCGAGGCAAATACGTATTCGACCACCAACAACAGCGGGACGTTTGTCGGGGCCAGCTGCAACAATGCAGCGTTCGTCTTCAATTTCCAGCCCAACATTGCCAACGCCGGCCCGGCCCAGGCCCTGTGCGTCACGGCGGGCCCGGTGGCGCTGCTGGGCACGCCCGCCGGCGGCACGTTCACGGGGCCGGGCGTGACGGGCAGCGTGGCCACAGGCTTCTTTTTCACCCCCACGCCCGCCCTGGTGGGTGTGCAAACCGTGACCTATACTGTGCTGAGCACCGGCCTGTGCACCACCACCGACACCCGCCGCATCACCGTGCTGCCCCCCCTCACGGCCGGGGCTGATACCGTGCTATGCGCCGGCAGCACGGCATCGATTCGGCTGAATGGCACCCCGGCGGGCGGCACGTTTAGCGGGCCGGGGGTGACGGGCAGCGTAGCGGCGGGCTTCAATTTCACGCTGCCGGCTGGTTTCACGGGTACCGCTACGCTGACTTATACCGTCACGAACACCACCTGCTCGGGAGCCAGCACGGCTACCCGGCGCATGGTGGTGGCACCCGTGCCGCTGGTGCAGGCCAGCTGGCAGCCCGTGGCCTGCCCCGAAAACCGCCAGGTTCCGCTTGCGCTACGCTTCACGCTGGTTAGCTCCGCTAATTTCTCAACGCCCGCCGTGGTCTGGGAGTTTGGCGACGGCACGCAGTCGGCCGAGGTGAGCCCCGTGCACACCTACACCACGCCCGGCAGCTACCAGCCCCGCCTGCGGCTGCGCTACAACCAGGACCGCTGCGAAACCACCGCCACCACGCCGCTGGTAGAGGTAAAAGAGCGCAAACCCGTACCCAACATCATCACCCCCAACGGCGACGGCCAGAACCAAACCTTTCAATTCGGGCCCGGCTGCCCCCCTCGCCTCCAGGTGTTTTCGCGCTGGGGCCAGCAGGTGTTCGAGGCGGCGACTTATCGGGATGACTGGAATGCCGACGGTCAGCCCAATGGCATTTACTATTACCTCGCTACTTATCCCGATGGGCAGCAGCTGAAAGGCTGGCTGGAAGTGCGACGCTAAGTAGTTAATGTCATCCATAGCGCAGCGAAGGACCTAATCACCGAAGAACGGTTTGCCGTAATCCAAAATAAGCAGCCGTTATAGGGTCCTTCGCTGCGCTCAGGATGACAAACCTTCTTTTTGAATTATCAAACAGCTTCTACGAGCGCAAGGCCACGCGCTGCCACAGCCAGCGCACATCCTGCCAGCCCGGCAAAATATCCGCCCACGTCGCCTCAATAGCCCGGCGATAGCACCCCACCAGATACAGCACCCCGGCGGCATAGGAAGTTGACATGCTCAGGGCCGCGCCCACGATGCCCAATTGCGGCACCAGCAGCAAACACGCGGGTACGGTCACGGCCAGCCCCAGCAGCGTAGCGCGGTTATTAATGCCATACTGGCCCGTGCCGGCGAAATACGTACTGGCCTGCATCCCGGCCCCATTGATGAAAATGCCCGGGGCCAGCGCCATAATGACCCCGTGCGCCGCCCCAAACTCCGGTCCGAAAATGGCGGCCAGCCACCCGGCCGGCACGGCCGCCAGCACCAGCACCGCCCCGGCCGTGGCCAGCAGCGTGAGCCGGCTGCCGCGCAGCGCAGCGTGGGTTTGCTCGCGTTTATCGGGCGCATTCACAAGGGCGACGTACTGAATGAGAGCGGTGCTGCGCGGAATCAGCCAGATGGCCTCGGCCAGCGCCACGCCCACCGAGAGGATGCCCAGCGCCCGCGTGTCGGCCAAATACACCACAGCATAGTAGCTGAAGCGGTAGTTGGCAAAGGCCAGCAGGTTGGATAAGTGCGCGCCCCGGCTGTGCCGAGCCAGTTCCCGCGCCGCCGCCCGACGGCGGATGCGCCGGCTGCCCCAGGCATCGGGCAGGCGCAGCAGCAGCGCCGTGCTGATGAGCCACGGCAGCCCATAGGCCAGGTAGTTGGCATAATAATAGGCTTCGATGGAAAGCCAGCGCAACGGCCCGAACGCCACCGCCAGCGCGACGGCCAGCAGCCCGGCCTGCGCGGTGGTGAGCACGTTATACGTGCGCTCCCGCTGCCGGCCCAGCAGCAGAAACACGTTGATGGACAGCAGCACCTGCACCAGTGCCACCGCCCCCAGGTGCAGCACGTAGGCCACGCCCACCGGCCGCAGCAGGCCCACGATGGCCGCCCCGCCCAGGCTCACCAGCGCGCCCCAGCCGTAGGCGGGCAGCAGCAGCAGCCACACGTTGCGGCGTGGCACCAGGTATATCAAGGATGAGCCACCCACCAGCCCCGCCAGCAGCGCCAGCCCCGACACATCGGTGATAAACAGGCTGACTTGTCCGCGCCCCGCCGCCCCCAGATACCGCGCCGTGAGCCACACCACCGCAAAGCTGAGCCCTGCCGTGAGCACCCGCGCCGCAAAATGCTGGAGAATACGCTTTATCATGCCAAAGAAGAAGCCAGTCGAAATGGAAGGCGCATACTGCTATTGGAGCCGAAAACCCGGTTTTTGTACCGATTCTGTACTCTTATTACTCGTTTAATACCTTTTGATATAATTTTCCAAAGGCCTGCCCTACCGCTACCGGCGCGCACCGTGCCGTAGCATCGGCTCGTAATTGATTCGTTTCGAAACGAATAGCACCGACAATCACCTGCTTTAAGGCGGTTTCCAGAGCCACTTCATCGTCAGGATTTACCAGCAGGCCGAAGGCATTTTCGGGCTGAAAAAGCTCGGGCACGCCGCCGGTGCGGGTGGCCACCACCGGGCAGCCGCTGGCCCGCGCCTCCAGCAGCACGCAGCCAAAGGTTTCGGCACGGCTGAAAGATACCAGCGCGGTGGCACGGGCCATTTCGGCGGCCACAGCTTCGTGCGGCAGCTTGCCCAGGAAAGTCACGGTGCCATCGGCCAGCAGGTTGAGTTCGGTGGCGTAGGCGCGTAGCATCTGCTCATCGGGGCCGTAGCCGGCAATGCGCAGTTTCAGACCGGGCCTAGCCGTGCGCAGCCGCGCCACCACCCGCAGCACGCCGGAGATGTTCTTCACCTGGTCGTGAAACGCCGAAACGTGCAGCAGCGTGGGCGAAACTACCGCCTTGCCATTAGCGGATGCTCCGCTAGCAATGAATGAAGCAGCAGTTGCGTTGAGTCCAGCTAGTTTCTCAGGGTGAAAAAGCTCGGTATCCACCACGTTGGCGATGACCACGGAGCGCGGATTCACAAAGCCCAGGGCGGCCATGGCCCGCCGCAGCCCATCCGACACGGTGTGCAGCGCCGCTGCCCGCCGCACCACGGCCCGCGTGAGCACCCGGCGCAGCCACGAAATGCCACCCGCTCGCTCGGGCAAATACAGCGTCCAGTGCTCCGTGACGATGAACGGAATGCCGCGTACCGCCCGCAGCGCCCACGCAAACAAGCCGGTGCGCAGCAGCACGTGCACGTGCACCAAATCGGGCGTTTGGCCGGCCCAGTGCTGCCGCAGTCGCCGGTATCCGCGCAGCAGGCACCAGAAATACAGCAGCAGCTTCAGCGGCTTGTCAACCAGGCCCAGGCCGGTGGGCGAGGCGCGGTAGTAGTAGCGCAACGTGGGCCACGCGCCGCTGAAATCCTCGTCAGCCTCAATCAAACCCGGCAGCGGCCCGCGCGCCACGGCCGCGAATAGCACCGCCACCTCCGCGCCGCCGTGCGCCGCAATGGCCGCCACGTGCCGCGCCACGAAGTCGCCGTCTTGGTCGTCGTAGCGGTTGGGGTACCACTTGGGAAGATGTAAAATCTTCAATGAGAAATCAGGAATGAGGAATGAAGAATTGGCTACAAAGCAAAGTACGGGCTTCAGGACACAAAAACGCGGCCGCTCCAAGCTGGAACGGCCGCGTGACCATGTTGCGGAAGCTAGGACTGAGCAAAGCCAGAATCAGGCAACCCCAATTCCTTATCCCTCATTCTTAATTCTTCATTAAAACGAGTAGCGCAGGCCCAGCTGGCCCTGCCAGCGCGAGGCCAGCTGGTCGATGGAGTACGTGGCCGGGGTGCCGTAAGTGAAGGCCGGACGGTTGAACGAGGTGGCGTTGTAGTTGGTCGAAATGGTGCCGGCGGCATCGGCGTAGCCCACCTGCGTGAGGCCGGTGCCCAGCGTCGAGTTGAAGGTGTTGGGCACGAAGTACTGGCGGCCCCAGCTGCTGTTCAGGAAGTTGCCGAAGTTGATAATGTCCAGCGAAACCTGAACGGTGTGGCCTTTGGGCATGATGCCGGCGGCGTTGGCTTCGAGGCTACCGAGCTTCACGTCCATCATCAGGCGGATGTCGGCCTGGTTATTCCAGGGGGTGCGGCCGGCGTTGCGCTCGGTGTACTGGCCGCGGCGGGTTTTCAGGTAGCTGTCGTTGTCGATGAAGCTGTTGAAGGCGGCGCTTTGGGCACCGGAGGCATCCACGCCGTAGCCGTTGGGGTTGGTGGTGGGCACCACGGGTCCGGCACCTTTATTCACAAACACGATGTCGGAAGACGAAGTCGGGATGTAGGCCAGCTGCACGTTCTGCTGGCCGTTGCCGAAGAAGTTGTTGTTATAAACCCAGGTGTAGGGCGAGCCGCTGGCGTAGGTCAGCACCGAGGTGAAGTAGCCGGTGAAGCGCTGAGCGAAGGTTTTGTGCAGGTTGATGGAGGCCACCACGCGGTGGCGCAGGTCGAAGTTGGAGTAGGCCAGGGCGGGGTTGTTCACGTTCAGGGCCGGGTTCAGCTCCCAGTTGCTCTGGGGCGAGTTGCGGATGCCGTTGCTGATGTCCTTGCTCTGGCCGTAGGTGTAGGCCACCGAGGCATCCACCAGGTTGTTAATCGTTTGGCCTACCGAACCGGTGAGCTGGTAGCGGTAGCCCTTCTGGGTGTTGGTCAGGAAAAAGGCGTTCGAGAAGCCCGTATTCACCTTGTTGCCGCTGGATGCATACACGGGGCTCTCGGTGGGGCCGTTGGCCAGGTAGGTCACGTTGTCTTTGAGGTTGATGTTCTCAAACTGCACGTCCTGCAAGGTCTTGGTGTAGAGGCCTTCCACCGAGAAGCGGGTGCCGGTTTTCAGCTTGAAATCGAAGGCCAGCGACGAGCGCCACACCTGCGGCATCTTGAAGTTGTTGTCCACCAGGTTCACTTCGGTGGGGCTGCCCTTCAGGTTGTTGGGGTTATAATTGCCCACTGGCAGCTGGCTGTAAATGTTGTTCGGGTTGGTATTCAGGTAAATGGTTTTGGGGCCGGTGTTGCTGGCCGCCTGAATGTTGTTGTAGTCTACCGAGTTGAAATTCACGCCGTTGTTATAATAAGCGTAGCCGAACCAGGCAAACGGCACGCGGCCGGTGAAGATGCCCGAGCCGCCGCGAATCACGAACGACTGGTCGCCCTTCACGTCGTAGTTGAAGCCCAAACGGGGCGAGAACTGCACCTGGCCCAGGTAGTTGTTGTTCAGCGAGGCCCAGGGCGTGTGCGAGTACGTCTGGTTCAGCGTGTTCGCGTCGTTCTGCGGGTTGTTCACCAGGGCCGTGTTCAGGGCCGGCTTGGTGGGCAGCGAAGCAATATCGAAGCGGATGCCGGGTGTGATTTTCAGCTTGTCGGTCACGTTCCACTCGTCCTGCAGGTAGGCGCTGTAGAAGTTGATGTTGAAGGCGGCCGACGGGTTGTCGTAGTTGTACTGGTAGGAGTTGTCGCCCACCGTGCCGTTGTTGTAAGTGCCCCGGATGCGGCTCGGCTTGTCGGTCAGGAAATCGTTGACGCTGTTGTACTCGATACGGCCGTTCCAGGAGTTGATGAAACCGTAGTCGATGTTGTAGAACTCGTTGTGCGTGCCCAGCGTGAGGGCGTGCGAACCCACGTAGTATGTGAAGTTATCGGTGAGCTCAAACGTCTTCTGGCGGGTGTTGAAGATGCTGGCCTCGCGGTCGGAGCCGAGCAGAATCTGGTTTGAACCCGAGTAGTAAGTCGAAGAGCCGGGCGTGCCCAGCGTGGTGCCCACGTTGTTAATCTGCACGGCCGGAAACAGGTTAGCCTGGCCGCCCAGCAGGTCGCGGTAGTCGTGGATGTTGGTGTAGCCCAGAATCAGGTTGTTGGCAAACTTGCTGCTGAAGTTGCTCTTCACCTCCAGCACCGTCGAGTTTTGCACATTGTGCTGGGTGAAATCCTGCGAGCCAAACTTGAACAGGCTGCCCGAGCGCTCCAGGTTGGTGGCTTCGGAGGTGATGAAATTGTGACGCAGCGCAATGCTGGTTTTATCGTTCAGGTTGAAGTCGATACGGCCGAAAATCTTGTTGCTGTTCGCGTGAATGTTGTAGTTGCCGTACTCGCCCACGTTGTAGCTGGCGGTGCCCAGCGAGCCGTCGGCATTCTTGACGGTGTAGTTGCTTAGCTTGCCGGCGATGGCCTGGGCCAGGTCCGTAGTCACGGGCGAGCCGGGCGTGCCGGCGGCGTAGAACTGCGGCTCGGTGCGGCGGGCAATTTCGGCGTTGGTGAAGAAGAACAGCTTGTTCTTGATAATGGGGCCACCGATGCGGAAGCCGGTCTGGTAGTCGTGGTATTCTGAGCCAATTCGGGCTTTTTCGCCATCAATGCTGCGGCCCGTCACGCCCTGGTTGCGGCCGTAGCCATACACCGAGCCCGTGAATTCGTTGGTGCCGGAGCGCGTCACGGCATTCACCGAGCCGCCGGTGAAGTTGCCCAGCTTCACATCGTAAGGGGCCACCGACGCCTGGATTTCCTGAATGGCATCGAGCGAAATGGGGTTGGCGCGGGCCGAGCCGCCGGGCAGGCCGCTGGTGCCGCTCTGCCCGCCCAGCGAGGGCGAAAAGCCGATGGCATCGTTGTTCACGGCCCCGTCCAGGGTCACGTTGTTGTAGCGAAACGAGCTGCCGGCAAACGAGCCGTTGGAGTTGCGCGGGTCGAGGCGCGTGAAGTCCGTGATGCTGCGCGAGATGGTGGGCAGCTGCTGGATGGCCGCGCTGCCCACGTTGGTGCCGGCCCCGGTTTTGGTGGCCTGGGTGTTGCCCACTACCACTACTTCGTTCAGCTGCTGGGCTTCGGCCGCCAGCACGAAGTTGAGGCGGGTGGTATTGCCCAGGGTCAGGAATACGTTGGTGACCGTCTGCTCTTTGTAGCCCACATAGGTTACGGTTACCTCATAAGGGCCGCCGGGGGCCAGGTTCGGAATCGTGAAGCGGCCGTCGGGCTCGGTGCCGGTGCCGCGCTTGGTGCCGGTGGGCAGGTTGGTGGCCACCACCGTCACGCCAATGAGGTCTTCGCCCTTGTCGGAAGTCACTTTTCCGCTCAGCGCGGACGTCGTTACCTGCGCCAAAGCCAGGTGTTGAATGACCAGAAAAAGCAAGCTGAAACAAGCAGCTCGCACTCCAATAACATACTTCATGATGAAGGGGGAATGTTTGAGCCACAAAGTTCCGGCGGTATCCAAGGGCGTAACATGAAGATTGATTCATGAAATTGTTACGCCTCAGGCCTGTTGGTAACAATAAGGCAACAACCATACTGCTTCCGCCGCCAGCAAAAAAGCCTGCCCCACGAATGGGACAGGCTTATAGCTCAAGAATATTCAACCGTTAATCAACACATACATAATGCATTCGGATAGGTTTTTGTCATTCCGACGCAGGAGGAATCTGAGGCTATCTGTTCAACAGTTTTACCCAGATTCCTCCTGCGTCGGAATGACAAGCCTGATTACTTGGCTACCACGAAGCGCACCGACTGTACGATTTCGCCGGTGGTCACCGTGGCCACGTACATGCCAGGGGCCAGCGTGGCGGGCAGCAGCAGTCGCTGCGGGCCGGCCGAGAGCTTGCCGCCGTTCAGCACCACGGCCACCTGGCGGCCCATCAGGTCCACCACGCGCACGGTGGCGGTGGTAGCGGTTTTCACGTCGAAGCCCAGGGTAGCGGCGGTGCCATCGGTCGGGTTCGGCGACACGGTGAGGGCTTGCAGCGGGGCATTCGCCACTTCGCGGTTGGCGAGGGTCTGGCCAGCCACGTTGTAGCAGGTAATCTGGGGATTGAAGTTGGTCCAGCCATCGGCCCAGCTGCCCTGCGCCGTGCCGGCCGGGCCGAATGCGCCGCGGAATGTCACCACGTCGAAGGTGCCGTTTACGCCGGTGCCGGCGCTGGTCAGTTTGGCGTTGCTAAACGTGCCGCCGGTGGTCAGGAACGAGCCGGCCGGCAGCGTGAAGGTGGGCGTGCACTGACGGTTGCTGCTGCAGTTGCCGTCGTAGTTCAGGTAGTCGGCGCTCAGGCCCAGGCTGGCGAAGGTGCGGGTGGTGTCGTTGCCGGCCGCGCTCACAAAGGCGTTGGGCGAGAAACCGGCCGTGGCACCGGCGTTGGACGTCACGCGGGCGGCGCGGCGCGAATAGGTGCCCATCGTGGCCACCACGTTGTTTTCAAACGAAAGCGTGCCGGCAGCGGCGTTGGCCGTGGTCAGGTTGGCCGAGTTGCTGTTCAGCGTGAGGCCGTAAGGGCGACCGGCCAATACCGAGTTGAAGATGCTCTGGGCCGAGTTGCGGCGAATCAAGGCGCTGCTGCCGGTGTTGAAGGGCGAGGCGGGCGTAGTGGCGGTGGGCAGCAGCACGGTCATGTTGCTGAACACGGCCGAGGTTTTGGGCGTGTTGGCGGTGCCGGTGGCGTCGTTGTCGCTTTCAAAGCCGTTCGACTCGCCGCCCGAGGCGTTGTCGCCGCGGTTGGGGTTGCGCACGGCCAGGCCAAACTGCACGCGGCCCGAGAAGCCGTTGTCGGTGTCGAAGTCGTCGTCGGTACCAGCCTGGGCAATGAGGTATTTGCAGTTCACCGAGCCACCAAACCACTCAAACGAGTCATCGCCCGAGCCCGTCACCTGAATGTGGTCGATGGTGGTGCCGGAGCCCACGCCGCACATGGTCAGGCCGTTGATTTCGCTGTTGGGCAGAAAGGCAACCCCGGGGAATTCGATGCGCACGTACTGCATCACGCCAGAGTTGTCGGCGGGGTTGTTGGCCGTGGGGCCGCCATAAAAGGCATTCACGCCGCCTTCCACCTGGGTTTGGGCGGGGTTATTGGTAGGTGCGTTGCCCACGAGCACCACGCCACCCCAGTCGCCAGGCCCCCGCGAGCCGGCGGGCTGGTTCGAGGTGAACACGATGGGCTGGGTGGGGGTGCCAATCGCGATGATGCGCGCGCCAGCCTTGATGATGAGGGCACCCTTGTTGGCCAAATCACCCTTGATGATGGTGCCCGACTCAATGGTCAGCGTCGCGCCGTTTTCCACGTACACGAAGCCGTTGAGCAGGTAGATGTTGTTGCGCGTCCAGGTGGTGTTGGTGGTGATGGTTTGGGCGTTGAGCACCACGGCTGCCGGGCCGGCGGGGCATACCGTTTGGGCAAAGGCTACAGGTGCTTCGGTCAGCGCCGCGCAGGTAGTGAGGGCCGCGAGTAAGTATCTTTTCATGATGTTGCCAGGGGGTTGAATGATAACGCTGCAAAGGTCCGAACGCTAAACGCCCACCTGATTAAGGTGGGCGTTATGATTGCGAGACGAAGCGGTTACGTTTGTGTTACCCGAAATAACAATAAGACAATCTGTTAATTACATGGCACAAGCGCACCGCACCTAGAAGCGGTAGGTCAGGCCCAGCGTGGAGTACACGCCGCGCTTGTAGCGGGCGAAGGAGAGGCCTTCCTCTTTGGCCTCAATGGTGCCGCTGCGGTCAATGTCGTAGTACTGCCGCACTTCCTGGTTGAGCAGGTTTTGCACACCGGCCCGGACTTCGAGGTGCGAGCCGAAGCCCTTGGTCACGGCCAGGTCCACCACGTGGCGAGGCAGCTCGATGATGGTGGGGCTGGTGTTGAGGTCGCCGGCGAAGGCAATGCGCGGCCCGATAACGTTGTACTGCGCCGACACCTGCCAGTGGTGCTCGTCGTCCTGATAAAACACGCCCACGTTCACCACGTAGGGCGACTGGCCTTGCAGCGGGCGACTGGGCAGGGCGAAGTTCTTGTTGGCTAGCTTGTCGGGGTCCAGCTCCACACGGCTGCGAATGAACGAGGCATTCAGCACGTAGTTGAAGTGCTGGAGGAACTTGCTCTCAGTCAGGCCCACCATCGATTTGCGCACTTCAATCTCGGCTCCGAAATCGTAGGCTTTGGGCGCGTTCTGGTAAGTCAGGTACAGGTCATTTCCGCCCACCGGGGCCGTCACCTGCTCAATGGCATCGCGGAAATTCTTATAGAACACGCCGAACGAAATCAGCTCTGAGCGCGTGGGGTAAAATTCGTAGCGCAGGTCGGCATTGTAGCTTTTTGCCGTCCGCAGCGTGCGCGCTCCCGTGATGAAGAAGTCATTATTGACATCGTAATACGTGTAGCTGGCCACTTCCCGGAACTCGGGTCGGTTCACCGAAACGCTGCCAGCGGCCCGCAGCAAACTACGGTCGTTGAAGTTATACGTAGCATTAAACGAGGGCAGAATAAAGGTGCGGGTTTCTTCATAAGCAGGCTCAGCTACGTCACCCGAAACCAGGTTCTTGCGGTTGTATTCAAGCCGTGCCCCACCCGAAAGGTTGAAGTGGTCGGACAGCGGCAGCACCGCACTTAGATAGCCCGCAACCAAGCGGTTTTTGCCGTTGTAGCGGTCCTGCGGGTTGGTGCCTTCGCGGATGGTCAGGCTGGTATAAGGCCGGTTGTTGCCCGGGTCGCTGCCGAGGTTGGCCGACGGGTCCAGGTTAGCCGGGTCGAAGATGGTGCTCAGCGGCTGGCCGGCAATGGACGGAGCCAGGTTGCCCGGCCCAATGGGCACGTAGTTGAAAAAGCGGCTGACGTAGTCGCGTGATTTTTCTTCGGCGTAAAAACCCGCCCGCAGCTTCACCTGGTTGGCGCTCAGCGTGTCGCGTTTGTTCAGCAACCGACGCTCTAGCTGGCCGCTGGCCATGTAGGTATTTTCGTCCAACTGGGAGTAAAACCGCGAATCGGCGTTGACCACTCCCTGGTTAATGATAACTCGGAACGGGTCGGTGGTGCCGGCCAGCCGCTCCTGCTGGTTGAGGCGGTAGTCGGGCTCGTTGCGGTTCACGTAGTTGTAGCCGGCGGTCCAGGTCAGAAACGTGCGCTGCGCCGGCCCCATCTCGTGGGTACCGCCGAGCTGCCCCGAATAGATGCTGCGGCTCTGGTAGTGCAGGGCGAAGTTGTTGATTTCGCGGGGGTCGCTTTCCAGCACTGTGCCCGTGCGGTTTATGACTTCATCGGTGCCGTACTGGTTGAAGAAGTTGCGGAATTCCACCCGGTTACGGTCGTTCAATCGCACCTGGTAGTTGTGAATGATGCCCAAGCGCACCGCCGACTGGCTGCGCGTGTCCTTATACTCGTAGGTCAGAATGGGCGTCGAGCGCTGGTCTGCGGGCTTCGCATTTTCCAGCTTGTAGTCGTAGTTGTAGCGCTGCCGCTGCGAGGTGTACTGCTCCTGCGTGTTGGAGTAGGAAATCGAGGTGACGTTGCTCACGTACACCCCGCCAATCTCAAATTTGCGGTTCACCCCCAGCGAAACGCGCAAGTCCGGCCGCGAGGTGATGGAGCGCGGCACAAACTCGTTGCGCAGGTCGCCGCTCTGGCGCAGGCCCGTGAGCTGCTCGCGGTTCAGGGACTGGTTGTGGGCCAACCCGTCGAGCACACCCGGCAGCTTGCGCTGGCCGTTGTCGAAGCCCAGCCAGTCGGTGTTGCTGTGGTCGGTGCTCAGGTAGTTGGTTTGAAACGTGTTGGTGCTGCGCGCCCAGCCCGATACCGTCAGACTGGCCGTGTTCTCCAGCACCGAGTTTTTGGTGTACACCTTCACCACGCCGCCGCCAAACTCGCCTGGCAATTCCGGCGCGCCCGATTTGAAAATCAGCACCCGGTCAATCACCGAGCTTGGCAGAATATCAAATGAAAACGAGCGGGTATCTACTTCCGCCGAGGGTGTGAGGGCGTCGTTCAGCAGCACGGTATTGTACCGCTCGGCCAGACCGCGAATCACGATGAAGTTGTTGTTCTGAACCGTCACGCCCGGAATGCGCTTCACCACTTCGGCCGCGTCGCGGTCCAAGGTTTTCACAATCTGGTCGTTGCTCATACCGCTCACCACCACCTCGCTCCGCTTCAGGTCCTGAATCATGGCCACTTCGGTGCCGGTCTGCTTCACACCGGTCACGGTCACCTCGTTCAGGCTGGTGGTGCTTTCCTCCATCGCGCCATTCAGGGCCGTGGTTTGGCCGCTTTTGATGACGATGCCGGCGAAGGTGAGCGGCCTGTAGCCCACGTAGGTCATCGTGATGTTGTAGGTGCCCGCGTCGAGCGGCAGCGTGTAGCTGCCGTCTACGTTCACGGGGGCCGCCAGGGTAGTGCCCGTCACCAGCACCGTGGCTCCAATGACGCCCTCACTAGTCTTCTTATCGGTCACTTTGCCGGCCAGCGTGCCTTGCTGGCCGAAAGCTAAGCCACTCACAAACATCCACAAAAACCCAAGTAGATAATACCGCATACACTTCATGTTGGTTAGATGAAGCAAAATTACCGGGGCCTTATTACGGCATCGTAGCCCACACATTGTCCTATTGTTATGTCCCAATTTCAGCGGTTTGCAGGCCACTGGAAGCCGCTACTTTTGCGGCCTTTTTCGCCTTTTTGAAGTCCGCCGCATTCCGTGGCCGAACACCCGGCCCGAATACCGTTCCTTTGCACCCGCACCCGCAACCACCGGCCCCGGCCCGTGGCCCTGCTTCCCGCTCACCGCTATTCTCCTTCGGATGCTCCTCTCCATGACCGGCTACGGCCAGGCCCACCGCGAAACCGACGCCTACACCGCCACCCTCGAAGTCAAGTCGCTCAACTCCAAAACCCTTGACCTGACCCTGCGCCTGCCCCGCTTCCTGCTCCCCCACGAGCTCGAAATCCGCAACACCGTGGCCAAGGCCCTGCTACGCGGTAAAGTCAACCTCAACCTCGATTTCGTGCGGCCCGCCGCCACCCGCGCCGCCGCTACCCTCAACCGCGAAGCCCTGGTGGCCGCCTACCACGAGCTGCAAGCCGTGGCCGACAGCCTGGGCCTGCCCACCAGCGAAGCCACCTTGCTGGCCGCCCTGCGCCTCCCCGGCGTCATTCCCAGCGCCAGCGAGGCGCGCGACGCCGAGCCCGCCGCCGAGGACGTGACCTGGGTTGAGCTGCAGCCGCTGCTGATGCAGGCGCTGGCCGCCATGCAGCAGTTCCGGCAGGACGAGGGCCACACCCTCACCACCGAAATCATGGGCTACATCGCCACCATCCGGCAGCAGCTGGCCGCCGTGGAGCAGCACGACCCCGCCCGCATCGAGCATGTGCGCCAGCGCCTGGCCGGCCACCTCGCCGAGCTCACCAGCCACGAGCAGTTCAACGCCACCCGCTTCGAGCAGGAAGTGCTGTATTACATTGAAAAGCTGGATATCGCCGAAGAAAAGGTGCGCCTCGCCGCCCACCTTGCCTATTTCGAGCAGGCCGTGCTCCAACCCGACGAAGCCGTGGGCA
Source organism: Hymenobacter sp. (assembly GCA_028288445.1). Classification (GTDB taxonomy): domain Bacteria; phylum Bacteroidota; class Bacteroidia; order Cytophagales; family Hymenobacteraceae; genus Hymenobacter. Next base: position 33,516 of record JAQBNT010000219.1, read on the forward strand.
AAAAGCTCGGCTTCTTGGCCCAGGAAATAGGCCGCGAAATCAACACCATCGGCTCCAAGGCCAACGATGCCACCGTGCAGCACCTAGTGGTGGGCATGAAGGAAGAGTTGGAAAAAATCAAAGAGCAGCTAAATAATATTCTCTAGGCCGGCCCTGGCTTTTCGGCTAGCTGCACTGGCCTTAGCAGCCTTTCCGTTCGCCTGGTAAAAGCACTGGTTGACCGAAAAGATGCAGGCCAAATTGGACTCTGCCAATTATTTTTAAACTCAAATAATGCTTCTTATGCTATGTGGCCAGAAAGTTGCGTAGTGCTACCATCTGAGCCGCAATGCCTTCAACCGTTCGATTGCTAGGCATTTATTGTTAATTTCAACCCTGAAACAGTCGAGATTTCAAAAAAAATAACAATATTTGTGAGTTCAAAGTTGGATATCTGATTATTGTATCTAACTTGGGTTTACAAATAGGCAGTTAGTTACCAACCCCTTATCCCCCATTAGTATGAAATCTACACTTTTACTCTGTATTCTGGGACTTTTACTAACCGCTGCGCGTCCCGCATCCGAAATTGAACTTGTCAAGAAGCGCGTGCTCAGCGAGCGGGTTGAAATCCTCATTCCCAAGGGCTTCGAGGTAATGACCGAGCAGCAGATGGACTTCGCCTACGCCAAAGCCCAGAGCCGCCCGAGCGTTATCTTCACCAACAACAACCTCATCAGCCTCGCCTTTAACTATAGCGACAACGACGCCGACCAGGACATGGTTGACGTGTACGCCGCTTCGTTTGGCAAGACTTATCACAAGCAATACAAGGAAGCCACCTGGTTCGGCGACGGTGTCAAGAACATCAACAACCGCAAGGTAGGCTACCTCGAATTCATGAAGCCCGAGATGGGCCACGAGGTCTACACGTTGGTTTTCTTCACCGACGTGGAGGGCAAACTGATGATTTGCACCTTCAACTGTGCCGACCGCCAGAAGCCCGAGTGGGAGCCCATCGCCAAGCAAATCATGCTTTCGCTGAAAGCCAAAGGTTAATATCCCTGCAAATCAGTACCGTGGTCGGTGGTTGAACGCAAGTTCGGCCACCGACTATTTTTTTGCCGCCGGGGCCGCGCCTTCTTCGTTCAGGAAATCGCGCACCAGCCCGAAGGCCCCGGCAAAACCCGCCAGCGACAGGGCGTTGGGCTGGTCATTCACGTCGTGGTAGGCCGCACTGCCGCCGCGTGTGTACAGGAAGAACGCCGGTACTTTGGCTTCGGAAAACGGGAAGTGGTCGGAGTTGGCGGCGCGGCCGCGGGCACCTAGGGCGGGCAGGTAGTGGTGCGCGTCGTTGATGGCCACGAGACGGCGGAAGGGCGCTTCCAGCAGCTTGCCATTGACGACGGTAGCCCCTTGCTCGCCGGTGCCCAGCAGGTCGAGATTGAACAGGAATTTGATGCTTTTGAGCGGCACCAGCGGGTGCGCCACGAAGTAGCTGGAACCTAACAACCCCGCTTCCTCAGCCCCAAAAAGCAGGAAGACCACGGAGTAGGCCGGACGGTTTTCGGGCTTGGCGTAGTGGGCCGCCAGCTCCAGGAGCAGGGCCACGCCGCTGGCGTTGTCGTTGGCCCCGGGGAAGTACACGTCCTTGCCCATCATGCCGAGGTGGTCGTAGTGGGCCGAAACGATGAGGAAGGAATCGGGGCGGATGGAGCCGCGCACCACGGCGGCCAGATTCTGGGTCTGGTAGTTGCGCTGGAGCTGCGCCTCAACGCGCACGGTGCTCCACACGGTGCGGCCCTGGGGCGCGCCGGTGGCGGTATCGCCAAAAATGGCTTTATCGAGCCACATGGGCACTTTTTCGGCCAGCACTTCCACGCGGGGCTGGGGCAGTTGCTCGGCGGCCAGCGAGGCGGTGAGCTTAGGCACGACGGTTATCCAGGCGGCGGCGGAGTTCAGGCGCTGGCGCAGGGCGGCGGGCAGCTTGGCCAAGCGGTTGGCATCGGCGGCACGCAAGAGCAATATGCGGCTGCTCCACTGGGTACGCAGGTAACGCGCCTGCACCGAGGCCTTGGTAAACACGAGGGTGTCGAGCAGCAGCAGGCGGCCTTTGGCGGTGCCCGTGCCCGAGTTGGGCGCGGCAATGCAGGCCGTGCCGGCCTTCCAACTCGTCATTTTGCCAGCCGCACCATCGGCTTTGATGGAGGCACTCACCACACCCGGAAACGTGTTTACGTCTAGCTTGAAGGGCTGCGTGTAGTTGGGAGCCAGCGGCGCTAGCTTCAGGGCGGCAAAATGCTCGCGCAGGTAGGCGGCGGCCGAGTGCTCGCCCTGCTTCACGTAGCCCCGGCCGTGCATATCGGGCGCAGCTAGGGCTTTGATGATGCGGCGGGCGCGGGCGCGAATTATCAAAGAATTCTGCGCCCGCCCGGGCAGCGGGGCTGCGCTGAGCATGGCGGCAGCCGCCAGCACCAGCCACGGCCCACTGGCCAGCGGCCGGGCGCGGCGGCCAGATTGGCGGGCCGACCAGATGGCGGCTACGCCCACGGCCAGTGCCGCGCCAATGCCGTCGCTCAGCAAATCGGACCATTCGCCGTGGCGGCCCAGGCGCATGGTCATCTGCAACACTTCGATGATGGCTCCGAACAGGATGCTGCCGGCCAGTACAGCCCAGCCAGCGTGGCGGGTCAGCCGGGGCCAGCGGCGCTGCCGGTGCAATGAGAACCAACTCAGGCTCGCCAAAACGGCAAACACGCCCGCGTGGGCGGCTGTGTCGAACGACAACAGCTCCCACACGGGCGTGCGCGGCATTTCATCAGAGGGAGTGAGTGTGAGAATCAGCACCACGGCGGCCCACAGCAGCGGCAAAGCGGCGTAGGGGCGGCGGGACTGGGGTAGCGGGGGCGTTGGCTTGGGTTGAACGAAATCAGGCATCGCGGCGCACAAGCCAAAGCCGTGCTAGTTTTTAGGCACCCACCAGCTCGCCGTAAGCTTCGGCGCTGAGCAGTTCGCTCAGTTCCTCGGGCTTGGCGATGGAAATTTTCACCATCCAACCGTTGCCGTAGGGGTCGGAATTTACGGTTTCGGGGGCGTCGGCCAAGGCGGAATTCACTTCCAGCACGGTGCCAGTGACGGGGCTGAACAGGTCCGAAACCGTTTTCACGGCTTCCACGGTGCCGAACACTTCGTGCTGGGCTACGTCTTTGTCAAGCGTGTCGATGTCGACGTAAACGATGTCGCCCAACTCTTTCTGCGCGTGGTCGGTGATGCCGATGTAGGCAACGTCGCCTTCAACGCGAATCCATTCGTGGTCCTTGGTGTAATGCAGGGTGGCGGGCAGGTTCATCTTGAGTTAAGAGTTAGGAGTTGGGAGTTGAGAGTTCGAGCGGTGGCCTACGGCTCGTGCCCAAAAGTAAGGACCAAATTATCGGACGCAGCCAAAACGCTGGTCAGCCGGCAGCTTTTCCAACTCTTAACTTTTAACTTCTAACTTCTAACTTCTATTGAGTCAGGCTGTAGCGCAGCTGAATGCCACCTTCGGTGTTGGAGTTGCGGAAGGCGTTGCTGATGCGCGGCGTGGTGATGGTCTGGCTGTAGTAGAACTGGAGGTTGAGGCGGGTGTTGAGCAGGTAGTCGATGGTAGGGCGCAGCTGGAAGGTTTTCGAGCCGTTGGTAATCTGGCCCTGGGCGCGGCCTACGAATCCATCGGGCAGGGTGGGGCTGCTGGGGTCGGGGTCGGCTGAGTCGATGATGCTACGCTGAATAGTGATGTTGTCGCGGATGCTCAGGTCGAGGCGGGCGGTGAGGTTGTTTTTCAGCACGCGCTGCTCGCCGCCCACCTTGAAGGGCAGCTTGAGGCTGTTGGTGGCGTAGCCGAAGCCAATCACGAATTCCTTGGTCGACAGCTCGGTGACTTGGGCGTTGGTGATGTTCAGGGCCACGGTGCGGTTGGTTCGGTATTCGATTCGGCCGGTTACCTTGTTCACGGTCTGGAAGTTGACACCGATGAGCGGGGCCAGCGTTTCCACAATGCTCACCTGGCCCACCACGTAGTAGGGCAGGTACTGGTTGCTGGCGTTCACCTGGAAGGGGTTAATCGGCGCGCTGCCCGGCGAGCCGAAGCTGGGCTCGGCCGAGTAGGTGTTGGTGGTGGTGTAGCTGCCGATACTGTAGATGGACGAGTACGCGTGGTTCAGGGTGAATGAGCTGAAATACTGCTTGATAAGCGGCAGCTGGGCGAAGCCGTTGTAGTCGACGCGCCAGTTGGGCAGCGGTATCATGGCAAAGGGGTTGAACTCCTTGGCCTGGTAGCCGTCCGACGAGCGGCCGTGGTAGGCATCGATAAAGCTCTGCACCAGCACATCCTGCGAGTTGTAGCCATAGGTGCCGTTGGGGCTTTGGTTGGCCACGGCCAGCTTGTTGCGCACCGTGAGGCGGTTGTCGACGAAGCGCTGGAAGGCCTTCGACGTCTCGCCATTGGCGCTGAGGTCGCCGAACAGGGTATTGATGGTGATGGTAGATGTCTGGAACGAGCCCGAGCCGAGGGTCTGGGGCACAATGGGCAGGTAGTTGTTATTGGCATCGCGCAGCGGAATCAGCGTCTGCTCATCCACGGTGTGCCGGTAGTAAGCGTCAAGGTTCTGTACCTTCTGCTGGCGCGCATCCACCTGAATGTTGAAGTCGCGGAACGGCTCCAGGGCTGTGCGCAGGGTGATGGTTTGCGTCAGCAGCGAACTCAGCGGGGTGTTCAGAAACTCGCTCCGGTCGGTGTACCAGCCATTGCCGTTGGCGCGGTCGTAGAGAGACTGCAGGCTGTATTGCTGCCCCAATATAAAGGGCACACCAGGAGCCGTAAACGTTTCATCAAGGCCAAACGCCTTGGTCTTGGGCAGGTAGCCGGGCAGCAGCGTGCCGTTGGACCGGCTGAAGGTGAAGTTGATAGAGCGGGCCGTCATCAGCGAGCGCAGCACGGCTTTCACGAAGCGCAGCTTTTCGCGGGTAGTATCGGCCGCCGGCGCGGGCTTGGCAGCCGCGTTGGCATCGCCGAGGTTGGGCCGCATGGCCCCAGGCCGGGCCTGGGGCGGCGGCGCGTTGTTGATGATGTTCAGAAACTTGACCTTGTTGTAGAGCTTCACCAGGTCAATTTTGCCGTTGGCGCTGATTTCGGCGTTGTTCTGAATCGTGTTGCCGACGTTGATTTGGTAGGTCGTCGTGTCGGTTTCGCTGGTGGGGTTGTTGAGGGCGCGCTGGCCCTGGGCGGCGGCCTGCCAGCTGTAGGTGGCGGCGTAGCGGGTGTCGGCGCTCAGCCAGTCGGTGAGCGGGAATTTATCGAGCGGCAGCCGGTAAGTGAGCGCGGCGGTCTGGTTGAAGTTGACGGTACGGCCGCCGCGCAGCAGGTTTTGCTGCAGTTGGCTGCGGTTGCGAATGGCCTCGTCGCTCACGCCGATGGTGCGGCCGGTGCCTTCGTCAATCACACCCCGGTTGGTGGCGGTGTAATCGAAAATCAGGCTTTTGGTGAGGTCCCACTTCAGGTCGTAGATGCGGCTGATAAAGAAGGATTTCTGAATCACGGGCGCGATGCCATCGGTGGTGGGCACCTCGCCGGGGTTCAGCACGCGCTGCAGGAACCGCTCGTTGTAGCGCCGGTCGAGGTCGGTGCGGAACGAGAAGCGCGAGGGCAGCGGGGTGAAGTTGATTTGCTGGAAAATCTTCAGGTAGGGGTTATCCAGTGCTTTGAAGTTGGCCAGTGGGGTGTAGTTCTTGGGGGTGGTCTGGTACACGTAGGCCACAGCGGCGGTGTAGGCCTTGGTGTAGTCGCGGTCGGTGCGGATATCGGAGTGCAGGCGGTCGGTTATCGAGTAGCTCAGGGCCACGTTTTCGATGTCCCAGGGCTTGGGCTTGGCGGGCAGGGCCCCGGGCTTGGGCAGGGCGCGCTCCTTGCGCACGTTCAGCACCGAAATGCTGCGGCTGGTGGTCTGGTCGATGACCTTTTTGCGGTACTCGGCCTGGGCCGACGTATTCACATCGCCGCTCACCGGGTCTTTGAACTTCAGCAGGCTTTGCTCCAGCTTGGTGTCGGGGTCGAGGGGGTCGTAGAGGGGCGAGCGGCTTTCGCGGCCAATCTGGAGCAGCACCGGAAGGCGCAGGTTCAACTGCGGGGGCAGAAATTTCTCTACCGCCACGGTCGTGTTCAGGTCGCCGCGAAACACGTCGTCCACGGAGCGTTGCTGCACTTTGTCCTGCAAGCCGCCAAAGCCCACGCTGGTGAAGCTGCCCGTGGCCGTCACGTTGGCCACATCGGCCAGCTTCACGTTGAGGCGGGCGGTGGCGGCATAGCCGGCCTGCTGCTCGAAGTCGAACACGCGGAACTCATCGGCCCACAGGTTCACGGTTTTTTCCGCCGTGCTGGGGTCGGTGGGGTTCAGAATGCCCAGCATCACGCCCTGTACCGCCGAGAAGTCGGGGTTACCCACTACCGTGATGGTTGCGCCGTTGTCCAGCGTCACCGTGAAGGGAATCAGCAAGTTGGGGTTAGCCTGCTGGTTGCGCTTGGCTTTGGCATCGATGAAGTCCTGAAACGACACGTCGATGCGGTTTTCCGTGGGCCACACGCCGTCGGGCGTCTGGTCGCCCGCGGCGGTCAGCTTCAGCGGCAAGGAGTATTGGTAGTAATTCTGGCTATAGTCGGTGCCGATGCGCAGGAAGGCCCGCACGTCGCCGCTAAGCGTGGTAGGGTCGTCCGAATCGCCGTGCAGGAACATGCGCAGGCGCTTGTAGCGCAGCATGTTGATGGTGATGTTCTTGTAGGCTGCCTTGGCGAAGCCGTCGCGCAGGTTCACCACGGCCAAGCGCAGGCTCTGCTCGTTTTGCAGGCGCGAGGTGCTGCTGCTGCCGTACTCCTTGTCGCGCAGAATGCCGGGCGGAGACACGTACGGGATACCGTTGCCCACGGCAATGCCGTTTTCCTCCACGCTCACCGTCGAGATGTTGAAGGCATCGGCATCGGTGAGGGTGCCCTGAGGCGGAATGCTGCCCTGGCTCACATCCACGATGGGGTACAGGAAGCGGCGCCACTGGTTGGCCACAAATTGGGGCTGCACCAGGCGCAGTACTACGGGGTCCTGCCAGTTGGTCATGTACATGCGCAGGAAGCGGATGGACTTGAATCCGAAATCCTTGCCGCCGTTGCCCTGCACCTTGTAGCCTTCCCGAATCGGAATGCGGAACAGGTACCAGTTCACGTCCTCACCGTTCACGTTGTTCTTCACGTTGTCGATGATGTAGTTCGAGCCCACGTTGAGGTTGCCGGGCTTCAGCGACATCTTGTACTCGTAGTAGCGCTCCACGTCCTGCACCACGTTGTCGCGGTTCAAATCCTCCTTGTCGGGGAAGGCGGTGGAGCTGAGCTGGCTGTTTTCGGGCGAGTTGCCGTCGTAGCCGTCGTAGTTCTTGTAGCGCCCCAGGATTTTGGTGTTGTTCTGGTCGTAGCTCGGGTCGAGGTGGTGGCGGAAGTCGTCGCCCGAGGGGTCGGGCAGCGCACCGTACACCGGGGCCACGGTGCCCAGCGCGGGCGGGTAATTGCTGAAATAGTTTTTCTCGTTGTCGTTGCTCAGGCCGTCGAGGCCTACGTCCTGGGCCGTGCGGGCGCCGGGGGCGGCGTTGAAGGCATCGGTCAGAAACTGCTGGCGCGTCACGCGGCCCCACACCGTGCTGTTGGTGTTGTCCTTTACGTCCTGCGGGTCGTTGGTCACGGGCAGGCCGTTCTCGAACTCGTGCTGGTTGCCGTCCTTGAGCACGTCCTCGCTCACATTGCCCAGGTTGATGACGAAGTCGCCGCCGGTCAAGTTGGCGTTGTCGTTGCCGTCCTGGTCGGTGATGTTCACCCGCTTGGCGTCAGCATTTGGGTTCGTGGCTTTCAGGAAAGGGTCCATCATCCAAAACTCCAGGTACTCAATGTTGGCGTTGTCAAAATCGGTATCAAAGGTGATAGCCCGGCTGATGCCAGCGAAATTGCCTTGGTTAACAGTCTTGCTATTAGGCCCGGGGTTCAGCAGCTTTCCGTCTGAGCTAACACTCGGATTGTAGTTGTACGGCCCGCGCTCCTCCGGAAAGTAGGCCAGGTCGAAGCTGTACTCGAAGCCGTTGCCGGTCGAGCCCAGGTCCTTGTTCGGGAATACCTCGTCGCGCTTGATGCCGCGGGTGTAATGGTTCAGCAGGTCGCCGGCCCCAATGTTGCCCGGCACGCTGGCTCCGCCCGTATAGTAGCTCTGGTCCACGGTGTACCAGGCCAGCTTGGCGCGCTGGTAGTTGTAGGGCAGCCCGCCCACCGCGCTATTTTTAATGGGCAGCGGCGTAGACGCCAGCCGCCACGCCGGGATGGATGCCAGCCCGCCCAGCGTATAAGGCGTGCGGGCATTCTCAAAGTCGTCGATGTACGACACGCCATTCTCGCCGTTGCCCAGCTGCGAGCGGCCCGGCAGCAGCTTGGCAAACTCGCCGCTGAAAGCAATAGTCGAAATCTCCTTCGTCGACACGAAGGGCAGCATATCAAGGTACTTGGTCAGCACCCGGCTGTCCTTCCGAATGCTGCCGTCGAGGCCGATGATGGTGTTGTTGCCCGGCTCGTCGCCGATGTTCACGCGGTTGATGCCCGGGGCCTGGTTTTCCAGCAAGTGCAGGGCCGTACCGCCGATGATCACGTCCTTGTTCAGGCGGTAGTCCAGGCGCACGCCCAGCAGCTTGCGCGGCTGCACCTGCACCAGGGCATTTTTCTCGAATTCTACCCGCAATTCGTTGGCCGAGTTCAGGTAGGCCGGGTTCAGGATTTTCACCTTGGCCTGGTCGTAAAACACCTGGTAATCGGTGCCCTCCGTGAGCAGCGTCGAGCCCGAGCGCACCCGCACCGACCCCTGCGCAATGCCAATCCCGGGCAGGTTAATCTCATCCGAAGCCGCCCCGCCTTGGAAGCGCCCGCGCAGGAAAAACTTGTCCTTTTCCTGCCGCTGCTGGGCGTCGCTCTGGGTCTGGTTGTACAACTCGTTGTAAACGTACTTGTCAATCAGCGGCTGCTCACCCGTGAACTTGCTTTGCAGGAACGAGCCGAACGGCTGCACGTTCGGGAAAATAATCTTGCCCAGCTCGGGGTCAATCGTGATGCCCGGAAAGTAGTCAAAGTTGCCGTCGGGAATCTTGTCGTTGTTGGAGTTAACGTGGTCGAGATTAAGCACCTCCACCAGCGGCCGGTTGGTCACCTGGGCACCTTCTTTCAGCGAAATCAAGTCCACGCCCGTTGCGTCGTCCTTATAAATGATTTGTAGCTGGAAGTTGTCGCGCTGCAACTGCGAGGCGTTCAGGGGATAGATGTTTTTCATCATCAAATCCCAAGTCGGCGTGTTCAGCGTGAGCAGGTTGGTATTCTGTGGGTTCAGGGCGGGGTTGGCAATGCCCACGCCGGGGTTGCTGGCCTTCAGCATCTTGAGGAAGATGACCTGGTCGGGCGTCACGTTGTTGTAGTCGCCCGACAATTCGCCCACCTTGTAGGTTTTGCCGTTGTAGATGTACTCGAAGCTCACGCCCAGCACCTGGTCGGGCAGCAGGGCGGTGTTCAGGCTCAGGTAGCCCAGCTGGGCATTGAAGGTGTACTCACGGGTGTCAAGCTTGCGGGCCCGCACGCGCTCAAAGTCCACGTTCTTGGTCAGGCCCTGGCCAGCGGCACTTTGCAAAAAGTCGTCGACCAGAATGTTGTCGCGCGTGGCCCCAGGGCCGGTCAGCGCACCGAACTGGCTGTTGGCCGCGTTGTTGGCCGGCGCCTGAATGGAGGGATTACCGATGCGGTATTTCTGGGCCTGGTACAGACGGAATGGTTCGGCCAGGTCCATCAGCGTCACCACGTTGCGCAGGTTTTCGGTGGTGCGGTTGTCGTTGGTTACGTACACTTCCAGGCGCGTGATGCTCACGCCGCTCTGGATAGTGGGCAGGTTGCGCAGGGCCTGGTCGTAACGCTCACGGAAAAAGTGCGACAGGAAAAAGTGCCGGTCCTTCTCGTACTGACTGGCCTTGATTTCGTACTGCCGGCTCTGCGCGCCGTTCTGAATCCGCACCTCGTCGGCGGTGCCGCGCACGGTGGCGGCCACGGCC
>JAQBNT010000221.1 GCA_028288445.1 Hymenobacter sp.
GCGGCCGATACGTTCCGGGCCGCCGCCGTGGACCAGCTTATCATCTGGGGTCAGCGCGTGGGCGTGCCCGTGGTGAGCCACGGCATGAACACCGACCCGGCCTCCGTGGCCTACGACGCCGTGCGCAAAGGCGTGGAAATGGGCGCCGATGTTATCATCATCGACACCGCCGGCCGCCTGCACAACAAGGTGAACCTGATGAACGAGCTGAGCAAAATCAAGCGCGTGATGCAGAAGATGATTCCCGACGCGCCGCACGAGGTACTGCTGGTGCTGGACGGCAGCACCGGCCAGAATGCCTTCCTGCAAGCCAAGGAGTTCACCAAAGCCACCGAAGTCACGGCCCTGGCCATCACCAAACTCGACGGCACGGCCCGTGGCGGCGTTGTCATCGGCATCTCGGACCAGTTCAGCATTCCGGTGCGCTACATCGGGGTGGGGGAGAAAATGACGGATTTGCAGTTATTCGACCGCCACACGTTCGTCAATTCGCTGTTTAAGAAATAAGCGCAGCCGGTTTGCGTTAATGGCGAGCGGGGCTGCCGGGAATTTTGCATCCTTGCAAACGCTTAGTAAGCCACGCACTCATTTCATTTTTCTATGCAGCGCTTACCGCTATTCATGACTTTGTGTTTGCTGCTGGGCGTGGCGGCATGTGGCTCTAAAAACGACGACCAACCGCTGATTCCATATGCACCGGTAAACCTGAGCCTCGTGCTCACCAACCAGGAGTATGTGAACCTACGCGCTAATAATGGGGCCGTGACACTGCCCGTGAAAGGGCCAGCCGGTACCGGCGGGGTGAAGGGCGTAATCGTCGTGCGCCAAAATGCGAGTACCTATTTAGCCTTCGAGCGCAACTGCCCTTATCGTCCGTATGATGCCTGCGCCACGGTCAGCCTAGACCGGTCGCGGCTGTTCATGCGCGATTCATGCTGCAATTCGCAATTTGATTTGCAGGGGCAAATAACCGGCGGCCCTACGCCCCGGCCGCTTAAACAGTACAGTACCAGTCTGCAAGGCAATATCCTCAACATTACGAACTGAGCCACTGCAGATTTTTTTGAAAAAAAACGAACGAAGCATTGCGTAACTCCAAAAGCCTGTTGTAGATTTGCACTCCGAAACAACAACAACCGGGTTTCGGACTAGAAAAAAGCTTCCTTAGCTCAGCCGGTTAGAGCATCTGACTGTTAATCAGAGGGTCCCTGGTTCGAGCCCAGGAGGGAGCGCTACAACGTGAAAAGCCCCTTGTAAATCAATGATTTGCAGGGGGCTTTTTGTTAGTGTGCCTGAATACATAGGTTGTCCAATGAGAATATGTATTCAACAGGCGTCTTGCAGACCTATTTCCTAGTGAAGTACCAGAAAAATAGTTGAGCCTAGCTGTATAATCCCAGCGTGAGGTGGGTCACGGGTAAAGATAGCGGGGTCCTTTTATCATTGGGCGCAGACAAATTCATGCGGTGTTAGCCCGCGCAGGGTCTTCAAGCGCTTGGCATGATTACAGGCCAGCAAAAAAGCTTGCAGATGCTCGTTGAGCTCCTCCGTGGTCTGGTAGTGGAAACGCTGCACGGTAGCTTCTTTAATGGTGCGGTTCATGCGTTCGACTTGGCCGTTGGTCCACGGGTGCGCCGGTTTGGTCAGGCGGTGCTCCACGCCGAAAGCCCGGCAGATGCGGGCAAAGCTGTGTCCGCCGGGAAACCACTGGTGGGGTTGCAACGTGAACTGCACGCCATTGTTGGTCAGTACGGTGTGGGCTTTGCAGGGCAAATTTTCCAGCACCCGCCGCAGAAAGTCCGCCACGACCATGCGCGTGGCCCGCGGGTGCAGCTCGGCAAACGCTACTTTGCTGGTCCGGTCGATGGCGACGAAAAGGTACTGGCGGCCTTCTTCGGTGCGCACTTCGGCGAAGTCGACGTGCAGGTAGCCGATGGGATAGTCCTTGAATTTCTTTTTCGGTGGGCTCTGCCCGTCCTCGTTCAGTGGCAGGCGGCTGATGCCGTGGCGTTGAAAACAGCGATGCAGCGCCGCGCGGGAGAGGTGCGGAATCGTGGCTTGCAGCGCGTAGAGGCAATCGTAGAGCGCCAGCAAGGTGCGCCGGCGAAAGGCCACGGCGATGGCTTCCTGCTCGGCCGTAAGGACCGTCGAAGCCGGTTGCGGGTCCATGCGTGCGCCGGCTGTGGTCGGACGCTTGCGCCACTTGGCCACTGTTTTCGGGTTGATGCCGTAGCGCGTGGCTAGGCTTTGTAGGCTTTCTTGGCTGTGTTGGATAGCGCGCCGTATTGCCGCCGTTGTGCGGGCGCTGCCGTGGAGTACTTGTCCCATCGGTGTGCGAAATTCCAGCTCGGAAAATACACCGCCACTCCTTGGGACTATACACCTAGGTAAGCGCAGCGCAGTTGCGCTACGGTTGTACCTCGAACGTGACGGCCACGTTGCCCCGTCCGAGGGCCGCGGCCAGCCCGGTTGGGCTGTCAATGCGCCCCATGCGGGTGTAGCGGTACGAGGTTGAAAACGTTTCGTAGAACAGCACCAGCGTGTTCGAATTGTAGAGCACCAAGTCGCCCGCCTGCGCGGTGTTGATGTTAACGGCATTGGTGGGCAAGCTTTGGGGCAGGTCATAGTATTTCTCGTTGCCGTTCAGCTCCACCATCGAAACGGCGAGGGGCAGCCGGGCCACAAAGGCGGTATTAGTCGGATTGTCGTACAGCGTAGCGGTGAACGTGTCCGAGCCAACCCGGATGCGAAGTTTATTGCTCATGGCAGGCAGGGTGGAGGGGTCTGGTCCAGGGTTATCCCTCTTGCAAGCCCCGGTTACTACCAAAACCAGCAGGAGCAGCAAGGGCATCGATAGCAAACGAGGACGTTCCATGGCGTTAAAGCGGTTAGGTTAAATGGTGGCCGTGTCAATCACGAAGCGGTAGCGCACGTCGCCCTTCACCATGCGCTCGTAGGCTTGGGTGATGTCTTGGATATTGATGAGCTCGATGTCGGATACGATGCCGTGCTCGGCGCAGAAGTCCAGCATTTCCTGGGTTTCGGCAATGCCGCCGATGGTGGAGCCGGACACGCTTTTGCGGCCGGGAATGAGCGCAAAGGCCGGAATTTCCATCGGTTTGGGTGGGGCTCCGACCAGGATGTGCGTGCCGTTGGTTTTAAGCAGCGACAGATACAGCGGAATGTTGTGGTCGGCCGCCACGGTATCGAGAATAAAGTCGAAGCTGCCTTGCACGGCTTTGAGCTGCTCCTCGTCGGACGTAACCACAAAGTGGTGCGCGCCCAGGGCTTTGGCATCCTGCTCTTTGGAATGAGACGTGCTCAACACCGTCACCTCGGCGCCGAAGGCCACCCCCCACTTCACGCCCATGTGGCCCAGGCCACCCAGGCCCACCACGGCCAGCTTGTGACCCTTGCCCACTTTCCAGTAGCGCAGGGGCGAGTAGGTGGTAATGCCGGCGCAGAGCAGCGGGGCCACGGCGGCCAGGTCGAGCTTGTCGGATACGCTGACCACGAATTCCTCACGCACCACGATGGTAGTGGAGTAGCCGCCGTAGGTGGGTTGGCCGTCGCGGCCGAGGCTGTTGTAGGTCTGAGTGTTGCCTTCGAGGCAGTATTGCTCCTCCCCGGCCCGGCAGTTTGCGCATACCTGGCAGGAGTCGACCATGCAGCCCACACCGGCCAGGTCGCCGACCTTGAATTTCTGGACGTGGCCGCCTACCTGGCTGATGCGGCCCACGATTTCGTGGCCGGGCACCATGGGGAAGATGCCCGGAAACCACTCGTTCTTAATCTGGTGCAGGTCGGAGTGGCACACGCCGCAGAACTGGATGTCAATCTGCACGTCGTGCGGGCCGACGTCGCGACGCTCGAAGCTCCAGGGCGTGAGGTCGGTGGTCGGGGTTTGGGCGGCGTAAGCTTTGGTCTGAATCATAAAACCAGGGAAATGGGATGCTGTAGAGTGGCAACACAAAGCTGCCGGCCGCTTTAAGTGACAGTCTTACAGTATTCAACGGACTATGTATGCATTTCAAAGGAGGCCGCTAAGCGGGCTGGCGCAGGGCGGCCAGCACTTTGTCGGGCGTCATGGGCAGGTCGCGCAGGCGGCGGCCGGTGGCGTGGAAAATGGCGTTGCCCACGGCCGCGGCGGTGCCCACGATGGAGATTTCCCCGATGCCTTTCACGCCCATGGCGTTGACGTAGGGGTCTTTTTCATCGATAAACTCCACCGTCATGTCTGGGATGTCGGCGTTGACGGGTACGTGATAGTCGGCCAGCGAGGCGTTGGTGTAGCGGGCCAGGTTGGGGTCACGCACGGTTTGCTCCATCAGGGCCGCGCCGATGCCCATGATGCCGCCGCCCATGATTTGCGAGCGGGCGGTTTTGGGGTTCAGAATGCGGCCGCCAGCTACCACACTTACCCAACGCGTGACGCGCACGGTCCCCAGTTCGGGGTCGACGTGGACTTCGCAGAAGTGCGCCCCGAACGAGTGCATCGAGTGCGAGCCGCTGGCTTCCTTGCCGGCATCGTCGGACTTGGCTGCGCCGGCTGCCAGGCCCGACTCGTAGCCCGCGCCGTACTTGCCCTGCCCGCTGCCTTCCAGGTCCAGGATGTCGGCGCGCTTCATCAGGTCGGCAAAGCCTTCGCCCTTGCCCGGGTTGGCTTTTAGCTGCAAGCGGCCTTTTACCACTTCCACGTCGGTTGGTTTGGCGCGGTAGAGGGGCGACTTGGCATCCTGCACTGCCATTTTGGTGAGCTTCTGCCACACGTCCTGCGCCGCTACGTACACCGACGACGAGAACGTGCCCGCACCCATCGAGCCGCCCGAGATGTTGGTGGTCGGCAGCATCGTGTCGCCCAGCTCGAAGCGGACCTTGTCGGGCGCAATGCCCAGCGCATCGGCCGCTACCTGGGTGCCGATGGTGTAGGTGCCGGTGCCCAGGTCGGTGGCGCCCACCTGCACCACGGCGTGGCCATCGGCGTAGAGGCGCACGCGGGCGTTGCCCTGCGAGCTGTGCACGGGGTAGCTGGCCGTGGCCATGCCCCAGCCCACCAGCAGTTTACCATCGCGGGTCTGGCCGTTCTTGGAGTTGCGCTTGCTCCAGCCAAACAGCTCGGCGCCGCGCTGGTAACATTGCTTCAGGCCCTTGCTGCTCCAGGGCTGGCCGGTGCTCGGGTCTTTGTCGGCGTAGTTGCGCAGCCGGATTTCAAGGGGGTCGAGGCCGAGCTGCGCGGCCAAATCGTCCATCGCGCACTCAATGGCAAACGAACCGGGGGCCTCACCGGGCGCGCGCATCCAGCTGGGGGTGATGACGTTGGCCCGACCCAGTTTGGTCGTGGCTTCGAAGGCGGGGCACTGGTAGAGCATCCCGATGATTTTGCTGTTGCTCTCGGCGTACTCATCCCATTGCGAAGTGGTGGAATGCTTTTCGTGCAGCAGCGCCAGCAGCTTGCCTTCCTTGGTGGCGCCCACGCGCAGGGTCTGCTCCTGGTCTTCGCGGTGGCCCATGCTGGTAAACATCTGGGGCCGGGTGAGCACCAGCTTCACGGGACGGCCCACGGCCTTGGCCGTGAGGGCCGCCAGCACAGTGTGGGGCCAGATGGGGCCTTTGCAGCCAAAGCCGCCGCCGAGGTACTTGGTGATTACCCGCACCTGGTCGTTAGGCAGGCCCATAAACGCGGCCACCGCCCGTTGCTGCCACGACACGCCCTGGGCCGCGTCGTAAAGGGTGAGGCGGTCGGCGGCTTCCCAGTGGGCGATGGTGGCGCCCGGCTCCATCGGGTTGTGGTGGTTGGTGGCGTGGGTGTACGTGGCCGTGAGCTGCACCGGCGCGGCGGCGAAGGCGGCGGCGGCCTGACCCCGGCGCTTGGTGCCTTCCGCATCGGCATCGGGCTTGCCGCCCGGGTTAAATAGCTCCGTCTTCGGGTCCTGATAAGAAGCCACCGGCGTTTCCGGCGCTACCGTGATGCGCAGCTTGGCGGCGGCGTGCTGGGCGTGCTCCAGCGTGTCGGCCACCACGATGGCGACGGGCTGGCCGGCATAGAAAATTTGGTCGGACTGCAGGGGCAGAAACGACATCTGCACCGAGGGGCCAATGGCCTTTTTGCCGGCCTCCGATTCGGCCGTGAGGGCCGGCTTGGGTAGGTTTTGGTGCGTGAGAATGGCCAGCACGCCCGGCTCGCGCTGGGCCGCGCTGGTATCAATGCCGGTGATGCGGCCCTTGGCCACATCGCTGGTTTTGATAACCGCGTGCACCAGGCCCGGCAGGTGGTTGTATTCGGCCGAGTACTTGGCCGCGCCCGTCACCTTGGCCCGGCCATCGACGCGGCTGAGCGGCTGGCCGACGGCGGCGGCCTGCGGATTGGTTTGGGAAAAAGTCGGTTCGCTATCCATGATAAGGCGGCTGAATGAGTAAGGGAATAGGCCGTAGGACGCTACGCGCCGGCCACCTGCTGCAAGGCGCGCACCAGCGTGTTTTGGGCCAGCTCCACTTTGTAGGCGTTGTGCTCGCGGGGCTTGGCCCCTTGCAGCGCGGCGGCGGCAGCCGCCTTAAACGTGGCCTCCGTGGCCGGCTGGCCCACCAGGGTCTTTTCGGCTTCGTGCGAGCGCCAGGGCTGGGCACCTACGCCCCCAAGGGCCACGCGGGCCGAGCGAATGGTGCCGCCCTGCACATCGAGGCCCACGGCGGCCGAGGCCAGCGCGTAGGCGTAGGAGGCCCGCTCGCGCACCTTCAGGTAGGTCGAGCGCTGGGCGTGGGCGGCGGCCGGAATCGTCACGGCCACAATCAGCTCGCCCGGCTCCAGCAAGTTTTCCTTTTCCGGGGTTTTGCCGGGCAGTAAGTAAAACTCGGTGACGGGCACTTGGCGCTGCTTGCCCTTGGCATTTTCCAGGGTCAGCACGGCGTCGAAGGCCGCCAGGGCCACCGCCAGGTCGCCGGGGTAGGCGTTGGCAATGCAGGTGTCACTCACGCCCAGAATGGCCAGGTTGTGGTTGTCGCCCGTGAGGGCCGGGCAGCCCGAGCCGGGCACGCGCTTGTTGCACGGAAACGCCGCGTCGCGGAAGTAACCGCAGCGCGTGCGCTGCAGGATGTTGCCGCCGATGCTGGCCATGTTGCGCAGCTGCGGCGAGGCCGCCAGCAGCAACGACTCCGACACGGCCGGAAACTGCGACTTTACCAGCGGGTGCTCGCCCACGGCATTCATGCGCTCCATCGCTCCGATGCGCAACCCATCCTTGGTTTGTTCGATGCCCTTGAAAGGCAGCAGGTTGATATCGACCAGCTGCGGGGGCTCCGCCAGGTTGGCCTTCATCAAATCCAGCAGCGTGGTGCCGCCGGCAATGTAGGCGGCCTGAGGCTGGTCTTTGAGCCGGCTGGTGGCTTCTTTGGCCGTGGCGGCCTGGGTGTAGCTGAAATCATTCATCGTCTTAGCCTTTAGCGGGTTGGCCGGCCACTTCGCGCACGGCAGCCAGAATATTGGGGTAGGCCCCACAGCGGCAGATGTTGCCGCTCATCCACTCGCGGGCCTGGCCGTCGGTGGTGGCATGGCCTTCTTTCACGCAGGCCACGCCCGACATAATCTGGCCCGGCGTGCAATAGCCACACTGAAAACCGTCGTGCTTGAGGAAGGCCTCCTGCATGGGGTGCAGCGCGTCACCTTTGGCCAGGCCCTCGATGGTGGTGATTTCCTTGCCTTTAGCCATAATGGCCAGGGTCATACAGGAATTAATGCGCTGGCCGTCGACATGCACGGTGCAGGCGCCGCACTGGCCGTGGTCGCAGCCTTTCTTGGTGCCGGTCAGGTCCAGGTATTCCCGCAATGCGTCGAGCAGGGTCACGCGCGGCTCCAGCGTCAGGTTGCGCACTTGGCCGTTGATGGTGAGCTGCAGGGGACTCGCGCCCGACACCACGGGGTTGCTGGGGGCGAGCTTCTCGGCCAGGGTTTCGGCCTGAGTGGCAATGGGCGAGGCCAGGGCAAAGCCCAGGATGCCCCCGGCTTGCTGCATGAACGTGCGGCGCGAACCGTCGGCCGGGCGCGTTGCCTCCGGCTGGGCATCGGGAAATAAGTCAGACATGGGGTAGTAGCTAAATGACAAGAAAAATTCACTCCAGGCCGGAACGCGCCGGCATCGAAGGGGCTGCCAGCAAGTGGCCCGGACGCCAGCCTCCCAGGGCCATGCGGTTGGTAGTGAAGGTGCACGGGCCGCTCTGGTAAAAGTATCGGCCCCTTACCCGCTCATTTGTACTGCTTTCAAATGGATTAGTACACTTTTCAAAGAGGGCAACATCCCCCAGACACTCGGTCCCGCAATTTTCCCTGAATGCCACCGCCGACCCGGCGCAACGGGCCCTACCGGTCGTTGCGGGTCGCCCCAAGCTTACTAGGCGGCAACACCGCCCTTACAAGGCGGCCGGCACATGGGTGCGGCGGAAAGTCAGCGGCGTGGTGCCGGTGTGCTTCTTGAAAAAATTGTTGAAGTACGTGGGGTACTCGAAGCCCAGGCTGTAGGCAATTTCGCTGACGCTCCAGTCGGTGTGCGAGAGGAGCAATTGGGCCTCGGTCACCAGCCGCTCGTTGATGTGGGTAGTGGTGGACTTGCCCGTGACCTCCTTCACCATGGCGTTGAGGTGGTTGACGTGCACAGCC
This sequence comes from Hymenobacter sp., assembly GCA_028288445.1. Lineage (GTDB taxonomy): Bacteria > Bacteroidota > Bacteroidia > Cytophagales > Hymenobacteraceae > Hymenobacter. Next base: position 8,648 of record JAQBNT010000221.1, read on the forward strand.
ATGCGGTCGGCGTAGTCGCTGGCCGACTTGAATACCGGCTCGCTGTGCGGTGCCGTGATGGGGAACTGCACTTCCAGCAAGTTCAGGAACAGCGCCGTGATGCGCTCGGCCGCGTTGGCCGGCGCGTGCTGGGGTGTGGCCGGCTCCAGGCGGGCGGCTTCGTGGATGATGATGGAGAGCTGGTTGCGCAGCAAGTCTTCCTTGTGCGCGTACTCCGACTCCAGGTCGCGCCGCATGCGGAGAAAGGCATCGGTAAAGTAGCGCACCTGCTCGTCGTCGAGGAAGTACACCGGGTTGCCATCCACTTTGTAGAGCACCAGTTCTTTCAGGCTCACGCCACGCATGGCCGAGTGCAGGAACGACTCGGAAAAGCAGCTAAGGAAACCCTGTTGCTCGTGGAAGCCCTCGGGTATTTCCCAGGCGTAGGGAATGAGCCGGTTGGTGAACACCAGGGCGGGCCGGTCCACGAGGTAGCTGCGGTTGGCGTAGTGCAGCTCGTTGGCCCCTTCCAGCACCAGCACCACCTTGAACATGTCGCGCCGGCTGAAGGTCCCCAGGCCGCAGCGGGCCTCGTGCATGGTCAGCACCTCCACATCGTCGCCGATGTGGTAGCGGTAAGGCTGGGCGAAGGCGCGGGAGTCGGTCATCGGGTTGCTCAACGCTTTGGCCAGCAAGCGGCGCTGGTGCGCGTCTGCTGCCAACGGGGCAGATTGTGGTTTGGTTGCAGCCATGGGGTGAGCGGGTTAGAAAACGGTGATGGCGGTGCGGTTACCTGAAGCTGGCGTATTCCTGGTCGGTCACGGCCCGGCCCCAGTCCACAATGCCTTTCTCAGTGTTGACGTTGAGCGAGATGTGCGTCAGGCCCTGCCGGGGCGAGGCCCCGTGCCAGTGCTCCACGCCGGGCTGGGCCTGCACCACGTCGCCCTTGCGCAGCCGCCGGATGGGCTGGCCCTTTTCCTGGTAGTAGCCTACGCCCTCAGTCACCAGCAGAATCTGGCCGGCCGCGTGGGTGTGCCAGTGCGAGCGGGCCCCCGGCGTAAACGTGACGTTGCTGCTGGCGCAGTTGAACGTGTCGTCGTTTTTCACCAGCGTCGCCACGTACACCACCCCCGTGAAGTTGGCCACCGGAGCCCGCTCGCCCTTCGGGAAGGGGCCGCTCAATGGCCCGGCGGGCGCTTTTGGCGCGGTTTGGGCGTAGCTGGTCAGGCCAATACCGAGGGCCAGGGCGGTGGTCAGGGCAATGCGTTTCATGGCAAGGGAGTAGCGGAAAGTGAAAAAGTTGGGTTCTGCAGCGGCGGGAGATTAAAGATGCTTAACCACCCGCGCGGGCACGCCCGCCACAATCGTGTTGGCCGCCACGTCTTTGGTGACCACGGCCCCCGCGCCCACGATGGCATTTTCGCCGATGGTGACGCCGGGCATTACCGTCACGTTGGCCCCAATCCAAGCCCCTTTTTGTAGCACGATGGGCAAGGAAATGGTGCTGCGCCGCTGCCCCGGCTCGGTGGGGTGGTTGGTGGTGATGAGATTCACTTTGGGTCCCACCAGTACGTTGTCTTCCAGGGTGATGCCGCCCCGGTCCATGAACGTGCAGGCGTGGTTCACAAACACATTCTTGCCAATCTGGATGTTGTGCCCAAAATCGGTGTAGAAGGGTGGAATCAGAAACAGGGTTTCATCCACTGGCTTATTAATCAGCTCACTGAACACGCGGTTGACTTGCTCGTTGTCGTCAACGCGCATGGCGTTCAGCTCCGAGGTGATGCGGATGGCTTTGCGAATGACGGCGTAAATCTGCGGGTATTCCGGGTCATCGAAGGCAATGACCTCACCGGCCAGCTCGCGCTCAAAAATGGTTGGGGAGCGAGATTCCATACTATTGTAAAACGGGAGTAAACTGGTTTGTAAAATCTGTTGCTTAGCGGTTTATCATCTTTTGCTGCGCCTCGGCGTAGCGGGCGCCCGTCACGGGGATGTGCGCGGCGGCCGAGCCAATTTCCCGCAGGTCATCGGCCGAGAGCTGCAAGGCGGCCGCGCCGAGGTTTTCTTCGAGGCGGTGGAGCTTGGTGGTGCCGGGAATGGGCGCAATCCAGGGCTTTTGGGCCAGCAGCCAGGCCAGCGCAATCTGGGCGGGCGTGGCCTGCTTGTCCCGGGCAATGCGGCCGAGCAGGTCCACTAAGGCTTGGTTGGCTTTGCGGGCTTCGGGCGAGAAGCGCGGCACCGTGTTGCGGAAGTCGGACTTATCAAACTGCGTATTCTCGTCAATCTTACCCGTCAAAAAACCCTTGCCCAGCGGGCTGAACGGCACGAATCCGATACCCAATTCCTCCAGCGTGGGCAGGATTTCCTGCTCCGGCTCGCGCCACCACAGCGAATACTCGCTTTGCAGGGCCGCCACCGGCTGCACGGCGTGCGCCCGCCGGATGGCCTCCACGCCGGCCTCGCTCAGGCCAAAGTGCTTCACCTTGCCTTCCTGAATCAGGTCGCGTACCGCGCCGGCCACGTCCTCCATGGGCACGTTGGGGTCTACGCGGTGTTGGTAGAGCAGGTCGATGCGGTCGGTACGCAGGCGCCGCAACGAGTTTTCCACCACCTGCCGTATGTGCGCGGGCTGGCTGTTCAGGCCGCCGCAGTTCTGGCCGGTGGCCTGGTCGATGTCGAATCCAAACTTGGTGGCAATGACCACCTGCTCGCGCAGGGGCTGCAAGGCTTCGCCCACCAGCTCTTCGTTGACCCAAGGGCCATACACCTCAGCCGTGTCGAAGAAGGTGACGCCCTGCTCCACGGCGGCGCGAATCAGCTGAATCATTTCCTGCTGGTCGGGGGCCTGGCCGTAACCAAAGCTCATGCCCATGCAGCCGAGGCCGAGGGCCGATACCGTCAGGCCGCTTTTACCTAATGTGCGCTGTTGCATCATATTGTTGATTCGTAAAAGAGTAATAAGAATTGAACGCGCTGCCAGCCGCAGCATACCCTGTGGGGGCAGGAGTTAGATGTCAAACCTGGCTTCGCTCATCCACTTCACAATGGCGGGGTCGTGGTGGTCGAAGAAGACACTGGCCCTGGTATCAAGCGTGGCAATGGCCGCCAAGTCCTCGGCGCTCAGCTCGAAGTCGAAAATGGCGAAGTTCTCCGCGATGCGCTCCGGCCGCACCGACTTGGGGATGGCGACCACGCCGCGTTGCGTCAGCCAGCGCAGCACCACCTGCGCCACGCTACGCTGGTACTTAGCCGCCAGGTCTTGCAGCAGCTCGTTGGTGAAGAGGTTGTTGCGGCCTTCGGCAAAGGGTCCCCACGACTCAATCTGCACGCCGTTTTCCTGCAGGAATTGCTGGTCTTCCACGCGCTGGTAGAAGGGGTGCGTCTCAATCTGGTTGACGGCCGGGGCTACTTTGTGGTGCAGCAGCAGGTCCATCACGCGGTCGGGCGGGAAATTGCTGACCCCGATGGCCCGAATCCGGCCCGCCTGGTGCAGCTCTTCCATGGCCCGCCACGCGCCGTACACGTCGCCGTAGGGCTGGTGGATGAGGTACAAATCCAGGTAGTCGAGCCCGAGCTTCTGCCGCGACTTTTCAAAGGCCGCCTTCGTCGCCTCGTAGCCCGCGTCCTGCACCCAGAGCTTGGTGGTGATGAACAGCTCCTTGCGGGGCACACCACTCTTTTGAATGGCCCGGCCCACGGCTACCTCGTTGCCATACGCGGCGGCCGTATCAATCAGCCGGTAGCCCACGCGCAGGGCCTCGGCCACGCTCCGTTCGCATTCCTCGGCATCGGGCACCTGGTACACTCCAAATCCCAGCAGGGGCATCTGCACCCCGTTGTTTAATGTGACGTTTTGCATGATTGACTTCTAAATAGTTATGGAAAAATAACAGGCAGTAGCCGGTGGTATGGCCCGCCCGGCAGGACTACGCAAGCGGCGAAGCCCGGGGCTTATTTTTTCCGGTCTTCCACCACCTTGGCCAGCACGGCGCGGGCGGCCTCAGCCTGCGGCTGGCCCGCCGCCGCCTCGCAAAGCCCGATGAGCTGGCGCAGCTGCGCCTCCGTGAGGCCGACGTGCAGCCCCGCTCCGAGGTGAAACTGCAGCATCGGCTCGACGCCGCCCAGGCTCACGAGGGCCGCCACCGTGGCCAGCTCCCGCTCCTGAAACGTGAGTGCGTCGCGCTCGAAGATGTCGGCAAACAGGTGCTCTTTCAGAAATACGTCGCTTTCCGGGCTGAAAGCGTTGGCCCCGGTTTTGGGGCCGGTTTCGGGCTTGCCGGTGAGCTTCTCCAGGTTTTGCTTGCCGCGCTCGTACTTGGGTGCGATGCTGGCGATGGGCGAGGCTTCCCGGCCCCTCACGTCCTTAATGCCTTTGGCTTTGCGCTCCTCCAGCAGCTGCATCAGGGTGTTGATGCCGCTCAGGCTGCGCGGAAAGCCGCAGTAGGCGTAGAGATGCACCAGCACTTCCTTTTCCTCATTTACCGTCAGCCCAGCCGTCAGGCCCTGGGCTAGCGCTTCGTGCAGGTGGGTTTGGTCGCCCTTGGCGGTGTAGGCTGAAATAGTGACGAGGGCTTGCTGCCGGGCGGTGAGGGCGGCGGATTGGGCGTGCGTTGTCATGTAGGTTAGGAGGAATAGAGCAGCGGTGAGGGTACCGGCCAGTGGCAGGGGAAGCTTCATAAAGGCATGGTTAGAAAGCGAATTCTCAGCGCCGGCAATGGCCGGGGGCTTGGCTGATGAGGCAGTGCTTACCCGTGCGCGGCCCGGTATTCCTCGTCCGTGACGGGCTGCAGCCAGTCGGCTACCCCTTGCTTGACGTTGGGGTTGATGGCCAGGTGCGTGAAGAGGCTGTTGGCGGTGGCGCCGTGCCAGTGCACCACGCCGGGCGCGATGCTCACCGCGTCGCCGGCCCGCAGCAGTTGGGCGGGCTGGCCTTTTGCCTGGTAGTAGCCCTGGCCGGCCGTCACGACCAGCAGCTGCCCCGCCGGGTGCGAGTGCCAGTTGTTGCGGCAGCCCGGCTCAAAGGTCACGTCGCCCACGGTGCAATCGGTGGGGTTGGGGCCGGCAAGCATGGTGACCCAGGCCGTGCCGGTGAAATACTCGGCGGGGCCGCGCTGGGTGCCGGCCGGGGTGGGGGAGATGGGGGAGTGGCTCATGGGAAAAGGATAGTTGAGGTTACGGCGTCTGAATGACAGCTAGGGGTGCGTTGATTCTGCAATTACTCAGGCTTGGTTGAGTAATGGTCGGCCCCGTTAAAAAGAGCCGTTGGCTTCAGTAAATGCGCAAGATTGTTAAGCCGGCTAATGGCCCTTGGCTCCGCTGCCTGCACTGTACAAAGGTCCGTTGTGCCAATCCGGCAGAACGAAGCAAATCAAACGGATTTGTATAAAAATCAAAGATTTGCGGGGCTTACCCTAAATGCCAAGTCCTATACGCTGTCTTATTCGCTACCCGTCCGTTTCTGCGGGATGACTACCCATTAATCTCATGCGGGCCTTATGTTTGCAGCCTTTTCCTTCGCACGTTGCCCATGCCCGCTACTCCTGCTTCTTTGTTGCCCGCCAACGAACCCGAGCGGCTGCAAAGCCTCCGCGCCTACGATGTGCTGCCGACCCTCACCGAGCCGTTGTTTGATGAGTTCGTGGCTCTCACTGCGCAGGTATTCAGTTTGCCCATCTCCCTCATTGCCGTGGTGGAGGAAGACGAGGTGCACTACCCCGCCAACCACGGCATGCCCGGCAACGACCGGCAGCCCCGCGTCGAAGCGCTCTGCTCCACCGCCATCCAGCAGGCCCGCGCCGTGGTGTACCACGACCTGGTGCTCGAAAGCAGTGCGACCATCACGCCCGAAGCCGCCCGTGCCGCCGAAAAGAACGAGTTGCGCTTTTACGCCGGCGCTCCGTTGCGCCTGCCCGACCAGTGCCTCATTGGCACGCTCTGCATTATCGACCGCCAGCCCCGCACCTTCAGCGCCGACGAGCAGCAGGTGCTCGACCACCTGGCGGCCGTGGTCAGCCAGGCCATTGCCGTGCGGCACGCCTGCCTGGCCCAGCCCCCCGCCGGCGCGGCGCAGTGGGAGCGGCTGCGCACCCAGCTCCAGGAAGAGCTCCGCGAGCTCACGGCGCTGGTGCGCTACCTCTTCACCCGCCACGGCGTGCAAACCCCCGTGCCTGCCGACCTGCTGGCCCAGGTAGAGCGCCGCCTCTTCGACCTGCAACGCCTCCTCAACGAGCCGCAGCACTAGCCGTTTCTCTTAGGTTTGGGGCCTATAAACCACCACGAGCGGACCATCTGGCCCGCTCGTGGTGGTTTCGGGAAATAATGATGAACAAGTCCTCAGTTAGTGGGGCCGGTATCGGTGCGGGCTTCAATGGTTTGCTGCACCGCCGTAGGCACCGCCGAAAGCAGGTCGAGGCCGGTAGCGGTTTCGATGGCGTCGACGCTGGTGCGGTAGCTGCCCCACGTCGTGCTGATGGAGTTGTCATTGGGCGTGTCGATGGCGATAACGCGGGTGCTGGCACTGACGCGGGCCGCATCGTTGGTGCCGAGGGGAAGGACCACGACGACTTTCCAGCAGCGGGCCGGCACCGCCACGCGGCCCTGGTCGAGGGAGGTAGCGTAGCCGTTGGTGCCCGTGCCGCCGCGCCCGTAGCTCCCGCAGATGACGTAAACCTCGTTGTCGGTGTCAAGTAAGCTGCGGGAGTAGTCCTCCAGGTTGGCCCAGGTCTGCTGGTTGTTGCGCGGGGCCTGGGGCATCATGTTGGTCATCAGAAAGGTGGCCGAGTTGTCGGCCACGGTGCTGGTGCGGTCAGCGCTGGGGCAGTTGTGGCCCCGGTCAAAGCCCGAGCCGGTGTAGCTGTTGGCCTGCACCTGGTACCAGCCGGTGGGCAGCGTGTCATCGGGCCGAAAGTCGTCCTGCCGGGCAGCACTGCCGCGCCAGTCAGCGGTCAGGTGCCAGCTCACCCAGTTCGGAATGCCCCGGTCGCGGTGGTAGCTAAGCGCATACTGCGGCTTGAGCAGGAGGTAGTTGGAGGGCTGTGCGAGGTCGGCGGTGGCCCCGCTGGGGTTGCCGAGCGTGAGGTGCTCGGGCAGGTTTTGGGCCGTAGCGCCGGGGCCGCCGGGCGCAGGGGCCACGGTTTCGCGCTGGCAGGCGGCCAGCAGGAGGGCCAGGGCGAGGATGGGAAAGCGGAAATGTCGCAGGGGATTGTGCATGGATTAACGGGAAGCAGTGGCCCTTACTACGTGGGTGAACAGTAAAAAAGTCCTGACTGCGAAAAGCACGGTGTTTTAATAATTGAACCGGCAAAGCCATCAAACCCCCAAAGTGCTTTATGCCTTGTTTTTAGCTTGAAGCCATGATAAGTAGCGATTCAGCATTTAATCAGCGGTACATTAGTTCCGGGTTCTTTTGACTGCCACGGTTAATAGCTACTTGTTTCAACTAGGGTGTGTGGACAATTAGATTAACCAGACGAGCGTAGCCGCACAGTGGGCAAAGGCCAGGAAAGAAACGGCTGTTTTTTCGTAGCGGGTGGCCAAGCGCCGGTACTGTTTGAGGCGGTTGAAGAAACGCTCCACTTTGTTGCGGTCGGCGTAGAGGTTGCGGTCCACCGCCCGTTCGACACGCCGACTGCGCTTGCTGGGCACCACGACGGACGCGCCCGCTTGGGCGATGCCGGCCACCACGGCGTTGGTATCGTAGGCTTTGTCGGCCAGCACGGCCCCAACGGCTAGGCCCGCCAATAAGTCGGCGGCCACGGTGCAATCGGCCTGCTGGCCGGGCGTCACGCGGAAGCGCAACGGGTTGCCCAGCGCGTCTACGAGGACGTGGCGCTTGCTGGTAAAGCCGCCGCGTGAGCGGCCAAGGGCTTCGGCCGGGGCGCTGCTTTTTTTTGCCCGGCCGCGTGCTGGTGGGCCCGCACGCTGGTCGAATCGAGCATGGCCCAGTCCAGGTCCGGGTCTTGCACGGCCTCGAACACGCGCTGCCACACGCCTTTTTGCGCCCAGCGCCGGAACCGGCGGTACGTCGAATTCCACGGCCCAAACCGCTCGGGCAGGTCCCGCCACGGAGCCCCGCTACGGGCCACCCACAGCACGGCGTTCAAAAACAAGCGGTTGCCAACCGCTGACCGCCCGGCATCGCCGGCTTTGCCCGGCAATAAAGGCGCTAGCCGCACCCAATCCGCATCTTTGACTTCGTATCGTCGCACATCCCAAAGGGCGGCGATTGTCCACACACCCTAAAACAGCAGCGGATAAATCAGCCAGGTCATCACCAGGCCGCCGGCAAAGAAGCCCACCACCGCCACTAGCGACACCCATTGCAGGTTGGAAAGGCCCGAAATGGCGTGGCCCGACGTGCAGCCGCCCGCGTAGCGCGTGCCGAAACCCACCAGAAAGCCGCCCAGCACCATAAACACCCAGCCCCTCCAGGTGCCCAGGTTTTCGAGGGCAAACAGCTCGCGTGGGAGCAGGCCGGTGAAGTCCGTGAGGCGCATTTGCGCCTTCAGGTCCCGCACCGTTTCGGGCGAGATGGCCACTGCCGCCGGGTGGCCCATCAGCCGGTAGCCGATGAAACCGCCCAGCGCAATGCCGAGCACAAACACCAGGTTCCATCTCTCGGCCCGCCAGTTGTAGCTCAGAAACGGAATGCCCGCCGGCACGCAGGCGGCGCAGATGTGACGCAGCGCGGAGCTGATGCCCAGCACTTTATTGCCCGCCAGCAGCAGCGCCGGCACCGTGAGCCCAATGAGCGGCCCGGCCACGTACCAGGGCCAGGGCTTTTGCAGGAGTTCAAGCATGACA
>JAQBNT010000234.1 GCA_028288445.1 Hymenobacter sp.
CACGTTCACCAGGGTGTGGTGTACCTGGGCCGACTGCATGATGATGCGCTTCAAATCGGTGGCGGTGAGCTTGGGGAAGTAGGATTTGAGCACCGCCGCCACGCCAGCCGTCACGGGCGAGGCCATACTGGTGCCGCTTTCGTTGCCGTAGGTGCTGCCGGGAAGGGTGCTATAAATATTTACGCCGGGCGCAAACACGTCCACGCCTTTCTTGCTGTAGTTCGAGAAATCGGCGGTGAGGTTGGCGTTGTCGCTCGGGCCGGAGGCGCCTACCGTAAGCAGGTTGGGCACCGTCGCCTTATTCATATAGAACGACGCCGGGTAGTTGTCGCTCACGTCGAGGTTGTTGTTCTCGTTGCCGGCGGCGTGCACCAGCAGCACGCCTTTCTGAGCGGCATACTTATAGGCGGCTTCCACGGCCGGGCGCTGGGGCGAGAATTCCTTGCCGAAGCTCATGTTGATGATGCTCGCGCCGTTGTCCACGGCGTAGCGAATGGCGTTGGCAATGTCCTTGTCGCGCTCGTCGCCGTCGGGCACGGCCCGCACCGCCATGATGCGCACCGGGTCGGCGGCAATGCCCTGCACGCCGATTTTGTTGTCGCGCACCGCCGCGATGATGCCGGCCACGTGGGTGCCATGCAGCGCGTCGGGTCCCTGCACGTCGTTGTTGCCGTAGTTGTGGTCGGTCACGTTGGTGGGGTCGTCTTTGATGATGTCGGCCCGCGGATTGAAGCTCAGATTAAGCGAATTATCCAGCATGCTGCGCTCCTGTTTGGCGGCATTGCTCAGTTCCTTGAGCAGGGCGTCGGCGTCGGCGGCGCCGGTCTGGCGCATCATCTCGAGCATGCCCGCGGAGGCGCGCTTGAGATTGGGGTCGTCGGTTTTGACGTTGCGCAGGGCGGTGGTGTCCAGCTTGTCGGTGCCGAGGGCCTGCTTCAGGTTCTCTACCATCATCGTGAGCGGGGCAGCCATGCTTTCCACTTGCTGGGCACGCTCTTTTTCTTCTTTGAGGCGGGCGGTGTAGGCTTTTTCGGCCTTCTGATACAGGGCAAAGTCGGCCTGCTCGGCGGGCTTCACGGTTTTGGCGGTTTTGCCTTTGAAGCGCGGGCGGCCGGCGGCCACGATGCGCGTCATCTCCAGGGTTTCGGCGTTCACGTTGCGGCCGTCGGGCGCGCCGAGGAAGTTCCAGCCGTGCACGTCGTCGATGTAGCCGTTCTTGTCGTCGTCGATGCCGTTGCCGGGGATTTCGCCCCGGTTCACCCACAGCACCGGCTTGAGGTCGACGTGGGCCGTATCGATGCCCGAGTCAATGACGGCCACGATAACGGGCGTCGGCACCAGATTTTTCAGAATCTCATTGTAGGCGCGGTTGGCGCCCACGCCGGGCACGTTGTCGAGCTGCGGGTCTTTGAGGTACCACTGGGCGGCGCTTTGGTCGCTGGCCGGGGTGGCGGGAGCGGGGGAAGGGACATTTACCGCCTGGGCCTGGGCCAGAACCGGCAGCGCCAATAAGGCCAGCGAAAGCGACCAGCGGCGGAAGGGAAGAATCGTCATAAACAAAGTAAGGGGCCGCGACGCCGCAGCCGGTGTGGGTGGTAAACCGATTTTCACACAAATGAAGTTCAGCCGAGCCAAAGACGCGCCCGCCCGGCCCGATGTTGCGCCGCCCGCGCCCGCCGATGCCCGGCTATATATTGCGGCCATGTCCGATGCCGCCCCCATCCCCGCTGCCGCCTGCCTCAACTGCGGCCACGCCCTGCCGCCGCCCGGCTGCTTCTGCCCCCAATGCGGGCAGGCCCCGGCCCACCGCCTCAGCACGGCGCATGTGCTGCACGAGGTGCTGCACGTCTTCACCCACGCCGATAAGGGCATCTTCGCCTTCATCCCGCAGGTGCTGCTGCGGCCCGGCCAGCTGGTGGCCGACTACCTGGCCGGCCGCCGCAAGCGCCACTTCAACCCCTTCCAGTTTCTGCTGCTCACGGTGGGCTTCGTGACCTTGCTGGGCGTGAAGCTGCATTACTACGACACGCTGGGCGAGGGCGTGGTGGCCCAGATGCAGCGCCACGGCCGCCTCTCGGCCGGGCAGCTGGCGCGGGTGGAGGCGTATTTCCACGCCATTGGGGCGTTTTTCAACGTGTGGTGGCTGGTGCTGCTGCCCCTGCAAGCGCTGCTGACGTGGGCCGTGTACCGCCGCCGGGGCCTCAACTACGCCGAATCGGTGCTGGTGCAAGTGGTGGTGGGCTGCGCTTTTCAGTTGATTTTATTGCTGGCGCTGCCCACCATCATGCTGCTCACGGTGCGGCAGCCGGGGCTGAGCACGGCCCTGTTGCAGGGCAGCATCATCGTGGGCTACCTCACCGCTATTGGGCGGCGGGGGCTGGGCCTGGGCTGGGGCGGGGCGCTGGGGCGGGCGGTGCTGGTGGGCGTGCTGGCGGGGCTGGTCAGCTTCGTGGCCAATTACGCGGCCTTCAACTTATACGTGTTTCACGGCTGAGGCGCGGCCGTCGGCGGCCCCGCCACCACCCGCAGCAGGGCGTCTTCGGCGGCGCGGGTGAGGCGCCAGTAGCGGTACACGCCGCGCTCCTCCCATTCGGCCAGGCCCTGCGCGTGCAGCTGCCCCACCGTGCGCCCGGCCCCGCGGATGCCCAGCCCGGCCGCCTCGGCCAGTGCGGCGGTGGCGCATTCCGGCTGTTGCATCAGGGCCAGCAGCATCAGGGCCTGGCGCTGGCGGGTGCGCCGGTCGCGCACGGCGTGGGCATCGTGCAGCCACGCTTCCACGCGGGCCTGCACAGCGTCGGGCTCCTGGCTGAGCGGGGGCGGCGGGGGCGGGTTGTCGCGTTCGGCCAAGCGACGGGCGAAGGTATCAGTCAGGTTTTCGGGCATATAAAAGCTGTTGCAGCCAGCACGCCGGCTCCTTTGAAGGCTAAAGTACGGCTTGTCAGGAACAAACAACGAGTCATCAGGAACAAATACCGGCTTATCAAGAACAAACAACGTCTTGTCAGGAATAAAAAATGAATTGTCAGGAATAAACACCGGCTTATCGGAAACAAAATCTGGCTTGTCACGAACAAACAACGACTTGTCGGGAACAAAATCTGGCTTATCAAGAACAAACAATGAGTTATCAGGAATAAACAACAACTTGTAAGGAATAAACAATGGCTTGTCAGGACTAAACAACGACTTGTCAGGAACAAACAACGACTTGTCAGGAATGAATGGGGCGTTGCACGCCATCAGCACAGCAGCGCATACTTTGTAACCCAGGTTGCGGAGTAGCCGCGTAGCGGCGACAGGTTTGTAGAACGCCACCCATTTGAGCGGTAAAACCGCGTAGCGGTGATAGAGCCACTAGAAAATCTGTCACCGCTACGCGGTTTTACCGCCCTTGAATTCATTTACTACAAAACGGCCGCCGCTACGCGGCTACTCCGTAGCTCGGGTTTTATAATCCGCGTCCCCGCGCCGTTCGGGGCTCGTCCAGGTTTCTGTCGCGGATGCGGACTACAAAGCCCGCGCTACACGCGCCATCCGGTAACTTCACGGCCTCAATCTGGTTTCCCGCGCATGATTCGCTCCCTACGCCCGCTCGCTGCGGCCCTGCTACTGCTCACTGTTAACTGCTCACTGTTAACTGAGACGAAGGCCCAAACGCCGAAGTCCTACACCTCCGCCGAAATCCTGCTGGGCCTCAAGAAGCTCAACGTCCTCGGCTCGGTGATGTACCTCGCCGCCCACCCCGACGACGAAAACACCCGCCTCATTGCCTACATGGCCAACGAGCGCCTGCTCGAAACCAGCTACCTGAGCTGCACCCGCGGCGACGGCGGCCAGAACCTCATCGGCCCCGAGCTGCGCGAAGGCCTCGGCGTCATTCGCACGCAGGAGCTGCTGGCGGCCCGGCGCCTCGACGGCGGCCGGCAGTTCTTCACCCGCGCCAACGACTTCGGCTTCTCCAAAACCTCCGACGAAACCTTTCGCATCTGGGACAAGGAGCAGGTGCTCGCCGACATGGTGTGGGTCATCCGCCAGCGCCGGCCCGATGTGCTCATCACCCGCTTCCCGCCCGATGCCCGCGCCGGCCACGGCCACCACCAGGCCAGCGCCATCCTCGCCGCCGAAGCCTTCGACGCCGCCGGCGACCCCAAACGCTTCCCCGAACAGCTCCAGTACGTGCAAGCCTGGCAGCCCAAGCGCCTGCTCTGGAACACCGGCAGCTTCTTCGTGAAGCCCGGCGAAAACATGGACGGCTACCTCCGGCTCGACGCCGGCGGCTACAACCCCCTGCTGGGCCAGAGCTACGGCGAAATCGCGGCCCGCAGCCGCTCCAACCACCGCAGCCAGGGCTTCGGCTCGGCCGCCCAGCGGGGCGAGGCGCTGGAGTATTTCCAGCCCGTGAAAGGCGACAAAGCCACCAAAGACCTGTTCGAAGGCGTGGACCAGACCTGGAACCGGGTGCCCGGCGGCGCGGCCGTGGGCAAGCTCATCGAGGAGGTGATTCGCAAGTACGACCCGAGCAACCCCAGCGCCAGCGTGGCGGGGCTGCTGAAGGTGCGGGAGAAAATAAACAAGCTGCCAAATGCTTTCGCACGTGTTGACGCGACCAATTATTGGGTAGAAAACAAGTTGAGCGAAATCAATAATCTCATTTACGGGGCACTGGGATTGAGCATCGAAGCCAATGCGGCTGAACAGACGGCTGTGGTGAATGGGAAATTTGACTTGAAAATTGATGTCGTCAATAGAGCACCGTTTTCAATCAAACTACTTGGAATCCATACGCAGAATGTTGAGCAGGATTCTGTCCTCGAAAAGCAAAGTCTGGTGCCGCCGACCAGCGGAAACCACATGAGAGAAGGTGCTTCAATTGGTTTTAATGCCAATCAGGAAATTAAAGCGGGCAGCACTTTTAGCAAGACGTTTAAATTTCCCCTGTTAAAAAACGAGCAAATTTCCCAGCCTTATTGGTTGCGTGAACCGGGTACAGTAGGTATGTATAAAGTGCCCGCCGTTATTGTCGCAGAGCATTTGACTGGCGACAAGCACTTGGCTGTAATGGGTGGCGCAATCAAGCAGCAGGAAATAATAGGGTCTCCTAGAAACCCTGCTGCGGCTTTGGTAACTGTAGTGTTACAAGTGGCGGAAGGAAACGTGGCTTTTGAGGTTCCCGTCCAATACAAGCACACCGACCCCGTGCTGGGCGAATTATACCAGCCGCTGGCCGTGGTGCCGCCCGTGCTGGTGAACCTGCCGCCCGCCCGTTCCTACGTCTTCGCCGATGCCCAGCCCAAGACGGTGCCCGTCACGCTGCGGGCCGGGCGTGCCGGGGTGAGCGGCAGCCTCGCCCTAGCCCTGCCCGCCGGCTGGAAGTGCGAGCCCGCCACCGTGCCCTTTGCCCTCGCCGCCAAAGACGAGGAGCTGACCGTGAACTTCCAGGTGCAGCCCCTGGCCGGGGCCGCGCCCGGCCGCGCCGAGCTGCGCGCCACCGCCACCGTGGCCGGCCAGGCCTACGCCCGCGGCCTCCAGAAAATTGAGTACCCGCACATCCCCACGCAGTTCCTCTTCCCCGAAGCCGTGGCCCCGCTGGTGAAGCTCGACCTGAAGCGGCGCGGCCAGAACGTGGCCTACCTCATGGGCGCCGGCGACGAAGTGCCCGACGCCCTGCGCCAAATCGGCTACACCGTCACCCTGCTCGAAGCCAAAGACCTCACCGCCGCCAACCTCAAGAAATTCGACGCCCTCGTGGTCGGCATCCGCGCCTACAACACGGTGGATAAACTCAAAACCCAGCAGCCCGAAATCCTCAAATACATCGAACAGGGCGGCAACGTGGTGGTGCAGTACGTGGTGAACCGCGGCACCGTGATGCCCGAAATCGGCCCCTACCCCATGACGCTTTCCTCCGACCGCGTGACGGTGGAGGACGCCCCCGTGACGCTGACGAAGCACCAGCTGCTGGCCGCGCCAAATAAGATTACAGCTGATGATTTCAAAGGCTGGGTGCAGGAGCAGGGCCTCTATTACCCTTCGAAATGGGACCCGAAATACCAGACCGTCATCTCCAGCAGCGACCCCGGCGAGCCGGCCAAGGAAAGCGCCATTCTGGTGACGGACTATGGCAAGGGGCACTACATCTACACGGGCCTGTCGCTGTTTCGGGAGCTGCCGGCGGGCGTGCCGGGCGCGTATCGGATTATCACGAACATGATTTCCTACGGGAAGGAAGTGGCGCAGTAGAGACGCATATTTGCGTCTCGTCGTTGAACGAGCGGAACTGCGCCGACAACCCACCGACTTAACAACATCAGCAACGACGAGACGCAAGTATGCGTCTCTACATGCAACAGACCCGTGCTCACAGTAGAAAAAATCGGCGGCACCTCGATGACCGCCTTCGCCGACGTCCTCGACAACATCATCTTCCACGGCCGCGAGGGCCAGAAGCTGTACAACCGCATTTTCGTGGTGTCGGCCTACGCCAACGTCACCAACTGGCTGCTCGAAAACAAGAAAACCGGCGCGCCCGGCGTCTATCACCACATCACCCAAAACCAGGCGTTCAGCCAGCCGCTGCAGGACGTGGCCGCCCGGCTCAAGGAGCTGAACAAGAACTATGAGTCGCTGGGGCTGGATTTGGCCGTGGCCGATGCCTTCATTCAGCAGCGCATCGACCAGGCCCAGGTGTACCTCGACAGCCTCGTGAACGTGCTGGCTTCTGGCTACGTGAATAGCGTGAACATTCTACAAGCCGCCCGCGAAATCCTGGCTTCGATAGGGGAGGCGCACTCGGCCTTCAACTCCGTCAACATCCTGCAAAACCGGGGCCTGAGTGCCACACTGGTCGACCTCAGCGGCTTCGACGACGCGCAGGCCCTGACCATTGACGAGCGCATCCGGCAGGCGTTTACGGACATTGATTTCCCGCGCACCGTCTGCATTGCCACTGGCTACACCAAGGGCACCGAGGGTATTATGCGGGAGTTTGACCGGGGCTATTCGGAAGTCACCTTCAGCAAGATTGCCGTGGCCGTGCGGCCCCAGGAGGCCATTATTCACAAGGAATACCACCTCAGCTCGGCCGACCCCAACCTGGTGGGCGTGGACCAGTGCCACCCCATCGGCTTCACCAACTACGACGTGGCCGACCAGCTCGCCGACGTGGGCATGGAGGCCATTCACCCCAAGGCCTCGAAGCCGCTGGAGATAAACGCCATTGACCTGCGCATCAAAAACACCTTCGAGCCCGAGCACCCCGGCACGCTCATCACCCGCGACTACATCTCGCCCACCAAGCGCATCGAAGTCATCACCGGCACCGAAAAAGTTGTCATCATCGACATCCACGACCCGCTGATGGTGGGCGCCGCCGGCTTCGACCTGCACCTGATGCAGGTGTTTTTCGACCTCGGCGTGAGCTATATTTTCAAGGCCACCAGCGCCAACAGCATCTCGCTGCTCATCTGGGAAAAGGACCTCAAGCCGCAACTCGTGGCTGCGCTGGAGGCCAAGTACGAGAACGTGACCGTGCAGCCGGCCGCCCTGGTCTGCCTCATCGGCTCCAACATCGACGAGCCCGGCCTGCTGGCCCGCGCCGCCCGCGCCCTGGCCGATGAAGGCATCAACATTCGCAGCGCCGGCTTTGCGCTACGCAAAGTGAACATCCAGTTCATCGTGGGCCGCGAGGATTATAAAACGGCCATCATCGCCCTGAACCAGGCGCTGGGGTAACATTATCAGGGCAGGAGGGTATGGGGGTAAAAGGGCAGGAGTTGAAGGATGCCCTCTTACCCCCAATACTCTGCCCTCATACCCTTATTTCATGACGCTCCGCCAGTTCCTCGTTTTTACGGCTATCACGCTGCCGGCCTGCGCCCTGCTCATTCTCTTTTTCGACCAGCCGCTGGCCCGGTTCATTCACGGGCATTTTGGCGGGGCCGCGCCCTTCTTCGCCATCCTCACCGCCACTGCCGATAAAATTCACGATGTGCTGATGACGCACGTTGTGGGGCTACCCATCATTTTTCTGGCGCTAGGGCTGGCCTTCGCCATCGGCCGCTACGCCCTCAAGAGAAAGGCAGCCACCATCTTCCTCATCCTGCTGCTCACCCACGAGTTCAGCATGGTGCTGGCCAACGTGCTGAAGGGCACGGTGCACCGCCTGCGGCCGGAGGTGCTGTTTGGGGCCGGTTACGAGGGGACGGGCCTGTGGGCCACCGGTCCGCACAACGACTCGTTTCCTTCCACGCACACTGCCACTTATTTCAGCCTGTTCTGGCCGCTGGCGGTGGCGTTTCCGAAGTTTCGGGGGCCGCTACTGTTGCTGCCGGGGCTCATCGCGCTGGGCCGGCTGGTGCTGGGCATGCATTATTTGAGCGACGTGTGGTTTTCGCTGTGGCTAGTGGTGGCGCTCACGTTTCTGTTCGGGCTGCTGGATAGGCCGCGTGGCATGGAAGCGGTGTAGAAACGCGATGGGTCGCGTCCCTACAACCCCGCACCGCCTTTACCGTTCAGGTTGTTCCCGGCGCGTGCCGGCTTTCGCTTTTGCATGAGAAAATACCGTTTACTCCCCGCCGCTGCGCTGGCTTTTTTTCTGTTGCTGACGGCCTGCACCGCCTCCAAGCCCGTGGCTAACCCCAAGCTGGTGGTGCTGGGCCACGCTGGCTCCGGTTTCTATACCCCCATCAGCCCGTTCAACTACCGGCCGCCGAGCAGCTGGCGCGGCATCCGGCGCGCCCTCTTGCGCGGGGCCGATGGCGTGGAAATTGACCTGCAAATGAGCCGCGACAGCGTGGTGATGCTCTACCACGACCAGCATCTGCAGGACGGCAGCACCGGCACCGGCTGCGTGAGCGAGCACACCGCCGCCGAGCTCACTCAGCTGCGCTACAAGGGCGGCTTCCCCTACGACCTCATCCAGAAGGAACGGCCCATCACCTTCGATACCCTGCTGGCCCGCCTCAACCGCTGGCCCAGCTTCCCCTTTATTCACCTCGATTTGCACGAGGACGACCAGTGCCTGCCCCCCGGCCGTCAGAGCGAGCAGGTGCCGCGGCTGGTGCGCCAGATTGCCCACAGCCTCGCCCGCTACCACGTGCCGATGGCTAAAGTCCTGTTTATTACCATGGACGGGTCCACCGTACGGCTGGCCCGCGCCGCCATACCAGCCGTGCGTGTCGGCCTCGAAATCGCCTCCGATGACTTAGCCGCCGGCCTGAAAACCGCTAAAACCGAAAAGGTCCACACCGTGGTGCTCGATGCCGACCGCGTGACGCCCGAGCAAAGTGCGCAGGCCCACGCTGCCGGCTTCAAGGTGGTGGTGTTCGGCGGCCGCTCGCCCAAGGACCTGCGCCGCGTGCTCAGAACCCAGCCCGATGAGATTGAGGTTGATAACGTGAAGCGCCTGTTGCAGATGCAGGGCCGGAGCCAGGAGTAAGAGAGGCTCCGAGATTATTGACGAAAAAGCCCGATTCTACATTGAATCGGGCTTTTCGCTTTCTGTAGCTACTGTTAATTATGCCGTAGCCTGGCTTCTCAGGTGAGGTGCGCGGCTTGCAGGTGCGCGGCTTGCAGGTGCGCGGCCATTTTAGGGGGCGCTTTCCGGACCCGGGTAGACTGCGCCGTGCAACGATTTACAAATTCATAAGTCTATATATTAAAATGCATGATAATTAAACCTAAGCCCATCAGCTATGAACGACCAAACTGCCCTGATAACCGGCGCTTCGAGTGGCATCGGTTTCGAACTGGCCCGCTGTTTCGCCCGCGATGATTACCGCGTGGTGCTCGTGGCCCGCCACCTCGATGAGCTGCACGAAGCGGCCCGGCTGCTGCACCAGGAGTTCGAAAGTGTCGAAATCGTGCTGCTGCCCTTCGACTTGAGCCACCCCGAAACGCCCGCCCAGCTCTACGCCGAAACCACGGCGCGGGGCCTGCAAATCGACGCACTGGTGAACGACGCCGGCTTCGGCGAAACCGGCTACTTCACCGATACCGACCTGGCCACGGAACTGGCCATTATTCAGGTAAACACGGCGGCCCTCGTGCAGCTCACCAAGCTCTACCTGCGCGACATGGTGGACCGTAACGCCGGGCGAATTTTGCAGGTCGGCTCGCTGGCCTCCTTCACGCCCAGCCCATGCCAGGCCGTGTACGCCGCCACTAAGGCCTTCGTGCTCAGCTTCACCGAAGCCGTGCAGCACGAGCTAAAGCAGCAGAAATCGGCCGTGACCATGACCGTGCTCTGCCCGCCGCCCACCGACACCAACTTCTTCCGCACCGCCCACGCCGAAAACACCCGCGCCGCCAGCCACCCCGCGTCGGCCCGCGCCGTGGCCGAGGAAGGCTACGATGTGCTGATGGACGGCGGCGCCCGCAGCCTGCCCACCATGAGCGCCAAAGTCAACTTCTTCACCAGCCTCGTGCTCCCCGATTCCATGCTGGCCACCCTCATGAACAGCCAGCTGCATCCGGCCGAGCACAAATAATTCCGCCCCCAACTGGAAACAACCTTTTCAGAGTAGGCAGTAAAAACAAGAAGGCCGCGACACCAGTGGCGCGGCCTTCTCAATTTCCGAGGGCAGGCAGTTTTACTTGCCCATTTTCTTGGCTTCGGCCATCAGGTCCTCGTTCATTTTCACGTACTCGCCGTTGGGCGGCGTGGCGGCCAGCGCGGCTTTCTTCGAGGCTTCGGCGGCTTTGGTTGCGCCGGCGTAGTCCTTCATCTTGAGGCGGATTTTGGCTTCCGTGTTCAGGTTCCAGAACTTGGTGGGCTCGGCGGCGTTGGCTTTTTCCATCCAGGCCAGGGCCTGCTTCAGGTCCTTGTTGTTGTCGAAGTAGTACACGGCGGCCGAGGCCAGGTCGGCGGGGGCGGGGGTGGCGGCTTTGGTGATTTTCTCGTCAATCTGGGCCATTACCTTGGTGTCCACGTCGGCGGTTACCTTGAATTTGGCCCCGGTCGTTTCCCATTCCAAGGCCACGTTGGCGGTGGCGGGGGTGAGGTCGGTGAAATTGATGGTGAAGGTTTCGACCTTGCTGGCCAGCTTGTAGGGCTTGATGGTGAAGCGGGCCACGTCCTGGTCGTCCTTGAAACCGTCCACGTCGGCGCCCTGCTTCAGGCTTTTGTTGAGCACCACCAGCCACTCCGTCTTGTTCGGGATGGTGTAAAGGCCGTACTCGCCGGCGGCCACCTTCTTGCCCTCAATCGTCACATCGTCCGAAAACTTGATGCTGGTGGTGGCATTGGCCCCCGTGCGCCAGCGCTTGCCAAACGGCACCACGGTACCAAAAATGTTGCGCGCCTTCACGCCCGGCCGCGAGTACACGATGGTGATATCCGTGAGGCCCACGCGCTGGGTCACGGTGCTTTGGGGGCTGGCGGCGGGCGTCTTGATTTGGGCCTGGGCAGCCGGCGCGGCCAGCAGGGTAGCAGCCGCTGCAACAGCGACGGAGAAACTTAGGAAGTGCTTGCTCATCAGTAAGGAGAGGGTGAGGGGGAGTTGTTGAGGGGCTAAAAATACGAAACCCGCGCTTGGGGCGCGGGTTTTGGAGAATGAGAATCCTTATTAGGGCTACTCATTTGGCGGAAACTGCGTTTGCAAATTGAACCGATTAATGCCTTGGGTTTGCAACAGGTCAAACAAGCGCTGTACATCAGACATTCGCACTTCGGAGTCAATTCTAAGCGAAGTATAAATTGGCCGATGCGTTAGCGACTGGGCCGATGCCTTTGCTGCAATGATGCATTCCAGCACTTGGCTTTCGTTAAGCGGAGCAAGTTTTTCAAGTTCCGCCAATTTGTTGCGCTGGTAAGTAGGTAGAGAAAGGAAGCCGGGCAGTTTCTCTATGTCGGTTCGGAGAAAAGGCAACGTTTCTAACGCAGCCAATTGGCCGGCCGTCAGCCGAATTTTATGTTGCTCAGCGACGAGTTTGATTGCGGCAGTCTGGATTGCTGGCGATGTAACAGAAAAAGACAGGCACTGATTTGGACTTAAACAAATAAGCGCCTCGTTTTCCTCGGGGTATTTGCTACAGGCGTTTGAATTATAAGGTACCTGTTCCCGACGCACTATCCCAACTTCTTTTTCAAATCTGGAGGTAAGAAGATAAAATGACAGCAGTAGAAAGAGTAAACCAGCAAATGGCCCCATATCCGTCGGCGCGATGCCCCGGCTGCGAACTGAGCTTCTTGGCAGGGCGGGTAGCATAAGCAGCGGATTTAAGGATGGAATTAAGCAACGTATGAATGGGCTGCAATGATACATCCGGCAGTTCCAAGGCAAACCAGCTGGGCGCCGTAGCCGCCCCAAACATCCTCCCCGCTCGCCCAAAACACTGGAATTAGCGCGGGGAAATGCTTCGGTCGGGCGGGGAAGTGCTTCGGTCACGCGGGGGAATGCTTCGGACGGGCCGGGAGGCTCTTCGGTTGGGCCGGGGCATGCTTTGAGTAGGGCGGGCGGTTCTTTGGGTGCGCCGGCAAGTGCTTCGAGGGGGCGGGGAGTTGCTTTGGGGCAGTAGCGCGAACTTTTAGTTCGCGTCTCCGCGCCGCGCGAACGGCCCGTTCCGGGACGCGAGCTAAAAGTTCGCGCTACGTCAGCTCAAACTGCAGGCGCAGCAGGTTCGCGTACAGCCCGCCTTCGCGGTCGCTCAGCTCCTCGTGGGTGCCGGCTTCCACGATGCGGCCGCCGTCGATGACCAGAATTTTATCGACTTTGCGGATGGTGCTCAGGCGGTGGGCGATGATGAGGCTGGTGCGGTGTTCCATCAGCTCATCGAGGGCGCCCTGCACCAGCTTTTCGCTTTCGCTGTCGAGGGAGGAGGTGGCTTCGTCGAGGATGAGGATGGCGGGGTTTTTCAGGATGGCGCGGGCAATGGCCACGCGCTGGCGCTGCCCGCCCGAGAGCTTGATGCCGCGGTCCCCCACCACCGTATCGAGCGCCTCGGGGAAGGCCTGGATGAACTGCCAGGCGTTGGCGCGCTGGGCGGCTTCGATGATTTCGGCATCAGAGGAGCCGGGCTTGCCGTAGGCAATGTTCTCGCGGATGGTGCCGCCGAAGAGCAGCGTTTCCTGCGGCACGATGCCGATGTGGCGGCGCAGGCCGGTGAGGTCGTAGTCCTGCACGTCGTGCCCGTCCACGATGATGCGGCCGCCGCTGAGCGGGTAAAACTGCATCAGCAGGCCGGCGATGGTGCTTTTGCCCGCCCCGCTGGGGCCGACGAGGGCAATTTTTTCGCCCGCCGCGATGTGAAAATCAATGTCCGAAAGCACCGCGATGTCGGGCCGGGTGGGGTAGCGGAAGGCCACGTGCTCGTAGCGGATGTCGCCGTGCAAGCGGGCTGGTACCAGCCCCACGGCCGGCTCAATGTGCGTGGGCTCGGGCACTTCGTCGAGGATTTCGAGGATGCGCTCCGAGGCCCCGAGCGTGCTTTGCACCTTGCCGTAGATTTCGCCCAGGCCCGCCACCGAGGCTCCGATGAAGGCGGTGTAGATGATGAAGGCCGTGAGGTCGCCGATTTGGAGGTGGTTGGGGTCGGTGACGGGGGTGTGCACCAGCGTGGCTCCGCGCCAGAGGATAAGGATGATGCCGCCAAACAGGCCGATAATCACGAAGGACACGAAGCCGCCGCGGTACAGGTTGCTTTGCAGCGCGGCCCGCACCACCTTGCCCAAGGAGGCGTTGTAGCGCCCGGTTTCGAACTTCTCATTCGTAAAGGCCTTCACCGAGTTGATGGCTTGCAGGGTTTCTTCCACGATGGTGTTGGTGTGGGCCAGCTCCTGCTGCACGGTCTTCGAGAGGGTGCGGATTTTGCGCCCAAACAGCCCCGCCGCCAGCACGATGGGCGGGAAGGTGAGCAGCATAAACAGCGACAGTTTCCACGACACCACCATGATGAAGCCGATGCCGCCCAGCAGCGTAAACACCTGCCGGAACAGCTCGGCCAGCGTCAGCGAAAACGAGTCCTGAATCTGGCCCACGTCGGAAGTAATGCGCGAGGTGATGGCCCCCACGCGGTTTTTCTCATAAAATGGGATGGGTAGCTGCACGAACTTGGCGTAGAGTGCCTGCCGGATATCGCGCACCGTGAACTCGCTCACCTGCGTGAAAAACCAGATGCGCCCGAACGAGAAAAATCCCTGTAGCACTGTTACCACAAACAGCCCGATGGCCACGCGGTTGATGTCGAGCACCAGGCCGCCGGGCAGCACGAGGGGCTGGCCGGTGGCCACGTTCACCAGCTTGCCGGCAATCCACGGAAACGACATGGTGCTGATGCTGCTGAGCACCAGCAGCACCATGCCGATGATAAACTTGCGGCGGTAAGGCAGCACGTAGCGGAATATCCGCAGGCCGCGCCGCAGCGATTCTTTGTTGACTTTGGGTTTGGGTAAGTCGGCGGCAACATCGTTGCCGCTGGTGTTGAGTCCACTACGGGCCATCGGGTCTTATCTAATTCTACTAATTATAACGCGGCAATTTCGGCCGCCGGGCATGAGGCGTGGGTGAAGCTGATGCCCCTTACTGATGCCTCCCGCGGGCGGGCTGGCGGCGCACCTGCTCCACGTGCATCACGCCGGCCGCGCCGAAGGGCACGGGCAGCTGCACCAGTACCGGCAGCGGGTGGCCGCGCCGCATGGCCGGCTGCCAGCCCGCGAGCAGGCTTACTACGCGCAGGGCCTCGGCGTCGCACTCGGGCGAGAGCGACTGGGCCACCACGGGGTTGCTGATGGTGCCGTCCTCGTTCACGGTGGCATTCACCAGGACCTTGCCGGTGGTGCCGGCGGCTTTGGCCGCGGCGGGGTAGTTGATGTGTTCGAGGAAGAAGAGGCCCATGGCCTGCTCGCCGCCGGGGTACACGGGGGCACGGTCGGGGCGGTTGGCGGCGGGGTTGGCCTGGGCCTGCATGTGGCCGGGCTTCAGGATGATGGTTTGGCCGGTGGGGGCCGGGGCCGTTTGGGCGCGGGCGGTGCCGGCCGCTAGCAGGGCGAGGGTAGCGAAGATAATTTTCATAGACAGCGGAAATGCAAAGACGGGGCCGGATAGTGCGGCGACGCGGCCCGCCGGTGGAGCGATAGACGAATCAAGCCCCGAAATACCTCAAACCCCGGACTACGCCGGCAGGTTCGCGGGCTGCGGTGACGCCTCGGCGGGGCGCGAGATGAGCAGCAGGCCGAGGTAGACCAGTGCGCCGTTCAGCAGCAGGATTTCGAAGCCGAACTTGTAGCCGTTCAGCCACTCGACGGAGTGCGACACGATGAGCAGGGTGAGCAGCACGGCGGCGGTGCAGGTGGGCAATACGAGCCGGTCGCGCAGCTGGCGGCGGGTGAGGATGCCGAAGGCGAACAGGCCCAAAAGCGGGCCGTAGGTGAAGCCGGCCGCTTTGTACACGGCATCAATCAGGCTCTGCTCGTTGAGGGCGCGGAAGATGAGGATGATGACGATGAGCACCACCGACCAGCCCAGGTGGGTGAGCTGGCGCAGGCTGGTTTGCCGGGCCTCGGGGTACTTTTTGATGTCGAGAAAGTCGACGCAGAAGGAGGTGGTGAGGGCCGTGAGGGCCGAGTCGGCGGAGGCGTAGGTGACGGCGATGATGCCCAGGATGAAGATGATGCCGGCCGTGAGCGAGAACTGCGTGGTGGCCAGGAAGGGGAATACTTTGTCGGTATCGAGGGTGCCTTTGAGGTTGAGGAGCTGGGGTAATTCCGTCAGCTTGAGGCCGCGGGCGGCGGCGTACTGGTACATGAGCACGCCCAGGGTGAGGAACAGGATGTTGACGCAGACGATGACGGGCGTGAACCAGAAGAGGTTCTTCTGGGCCTCGCCGAGGCTGCGGCAGCTCAGGTTTTTTTGCATCAGGTCCTGGTCGAGGCCGGTCATGACGATGGTGATGAACATGCCGGAGGCGAACTGCTTCCAGAAGAATTTATCGTCCCGGAAATCGGAGAAGTAGACCTGCGACATGGGGCTGTCGCGCACGGAAGTGACGAGCTGCTTGAAGGAGTAATTCAGCGCATCGGACATGAAGTAGATGCTCAGGGCTACGCAGCTGAGCATGGCCAGGGTCTGGAAGGTGTCGGTCCAGAGAATGGTTTTGAGGCCGCCCTTGAAGGTGTAGAGGTAGATGAACAGGATGCTGACCACGACGGTGACGGCGAAGGGCACGCCCATGGCATCGAAAACGGCCAATTGGAGCACGCCGGCCACCAGGTACAGGCGCAGGGCCGAGCCCAGCGAGCGCGAAATGAGGAAGAACAGGGCCCCGGTTTTGTAGCTCCAGTAGCCGAAGCGCTGCTCCAGATAGGAGTAGATGCTGACCAGCCGCAGGCGGTAGTAGAGCGGCATGAGGACGGTGCCGATGACGACGTAGCCGGCCACGAAGCCCGAAGCCACGGCCAGGTAGCTCCAGCTTTTGCCGTACACGTTGCCCGGCACCGAGATGAAGGTGACGCCCGAGAGCGAGGTGCCAATCATGGCAAAGGCCACCATGTACCACGGGGCGTTGCGGTTGGCCACGAAGAAGCTTTCGCTGGTGGCGCCCCGCGACGTGAGCAGGGCAATGATGATGAGGACGACGAAGTAGCCCGCAACCAGGCTCAATACTAAAGTTGGCGACATAGAGGGCAAAGGTAACGCCGCCCGGCGGGGTTCGGTAGCGGGGGTGGCGGAGCACCTCGGAAGGGTGGCGGAGCACCTCGGAACCGTGGCGGAGCACCTCGAAACCGTGGCGGAGCATCTGGAAGAGTGGCGGAACACCTCGGAAGGGTGGCGGAGCACCTCGAAGTCGTGGCGGAGCACCTCGGAAGGGTGGCGGAGGGCCTCGGAGGCTTGGCGGAACACCTCGGAGGCTTGGCGGAACACCTCGAAGCGGTGGCGCACTGCCTCGGAGTGGTGGCCCGCTATGTCAAACCGCTGGCGCAACGTCTGGAATCGTGGCCCACTACCTCGAAGCGGTGGCCCACTGCCTCGGAGGGTTGGCCCACTACCTCTATGCCGTGGCCCAACGCCTCGAAGCCGTGGCCCAACGGGTGGGGTAGGGGCGCAAAATGCGGTTTTTCTATTCCCAGTCCTGCCAGCGCAGGATTTCGCCTACGGCGGGGGCGTGCAGCTCGCCGCGCAACATGCCGCCGGCGGCTACTTCCTTGAGTTGGCGCAGGGGCTCGGAGGCGGGCTCGTCGGCCAGGGCGAAGGTGCCGTAGTGCATGGGCACGACGTGGCCGGCGCGGAGCACGTTGGCGGCTTTGGCGGCTTCGTGGGGGTTGACGTGGCTTTTGGCCATCATGTAGGCCGGCTTGTAGGCCCCGATGGGCATCAGGGCGATGTCGATGGGGCCGAAGCGGGACTCGATGGCTTCGAAATGCTCGGCGTAGGCGGTGTCGCCGGCGAAGTAGATGAGCCGGTCGTTTACCCGAATCATGAAGCTGCCCCAGAGGATTTGGTTGAGGTCGGTGAGGCCGCGGCGGTGCCAGTGGGCGGCGGGCAGGTAGGTGATTTCGAGGGGCGAATTGGGGCCGAGGTCGTATTGCTGCCACCAGCCGGCTTCCTGCACCGGCAGGGCGGGGGCCATGCCGCGCAGCAGCGGGGCCATGCGGAGGGACGACAGTACCTGCATCTGCGGGTTCTGGGCGGCCAGGAGTTTGATGGATTTCTCGTCGAGGTGGTCGCGGTGGCCGTGGGAGAGCAGCAGGTAGTCGATGCTGCGGATGGCTTCGGGCGGGCAGGGCAGGGGGTGGCGCTGCCGCAGGCCGAGGGAGCTGAATAAAACGGGGTCGAAGAGCAGCGACACGCCGGCCGCGCGCAGCAGGAAGCTGGAGTGGCCGAGCCACACCAGCATGTCCTCGGTGGAGGAAAACGCGGCGGCGCAGTCCACCACCTCCGGGGCCCAGGTGTCGCGCTTCTTTTCCTCTTTCTGCGGGTTGGTCGAGAGCTGCCACTTCAGCGCCGTGGCGAAGCTGGGCTCGAACAGCTCCTCGCCGTTGGCGAATTCGCGGCCGAACAGCTTGTTGCCGGGGTAGCCGGGGCGCACGGTGGGCAGCGCTTCGTTGCGGAGGTAGGAAATGCGTGGGGGCATGGGGTAAGAATCTGGAGAAGCTGGGGGAGCTAGGGAAACGGGCGGGCGGGGGAAGTGTTTTTAACGACGAAAAACGTCTGTCATCCTGAGCGCAGCGAAGGACCTTATCACCGCTGAACAGACTGTTCCTACGTGATAAGG
>JAQBNT010000235.1 GCA_028288445.1 Hymenobacter sp.
ATTGTAGTCGCGCCGATTGAATAAAATACGAAGCGGCGGCTCCAAATAATGGGGCCGCCGCATTTTCATTGCGAACAGGTCGGTCCGTTTGCTCTACGTTTTTGGGCTTGTGCAAAAACGTAGAGCAAACGGACCGCTGATTTTGCTTCCGGGTTTTTAGAAGCCCCAAAAAGCGGAAGCAAACGGGCCACTGGTTTTGCTTCCGCTTTTTCAGAGGTCCCAAAAAGCGGAAGCAAATGGGACCAGGTAAAATTTGCTATCGGGCCAACCCATGCGCAGGATAGCCGCTTTGCCATAATTGCGGGCAATTGGATTACTATTGTAGCCGGGATGCTTCGTGGCGCTACGCCCGACGTTCTTTTTACTTGCCAGGTCGAACGTCTTTCTCCTCTTCAAGCTCAAAACTTCGATGTCCACTTTTGCTCTTGCGCTGCTCGTTCTCGTTGGCCTCACGCTGTTTCTGTGCTACGTCATTGTGCCGCAGGGCACGGTGGCGGTGGTCACGGTTTTTGGCAAATACCGGCGCATCATGTCGCCGGGGCTGAATTTTAAGCTGCCGTTTATTGAGGCGGTCTACAAGCGGATTTCCATCCAGAACCGCTCGCTGGAGCTCAATTTTCAGGCCATTACCATCGACCAGGCCAACGTGAATTTCAAGGCCATGCTGGTGTACGCCGCCTTCGACCAGAGCGAGGAAGCCATCAAGAACGTGGCCTTCAAGTTTGTGGACGAGCAGAGCCTGATGCAGGCGCTGGTGCGCACCGTGGAGGGCAGCATCCGGGCCTTCGTGGCCACGCAGCGGCAGGCGGCCGTGCTGAGCCTGCGCGGCGAAATCGTGCTCCACGTCAAGGACCAGCTCGACGCCACGCTCGAAAGCTGGGGCTACCACCTGATTGACTTGCAGCTCAACGACATTGCCTTCGACGAGGAAATCATGCGCTCGATGGCCAAAGTAGTGGCCAGCAACAACCTCAAGGCCGCCGCCGAAAACGAAGGTCAGGCCCTGCTCATCACCAAAACCAAGGCCGCCGAAGCCGAAGGTAACGCCATCAAAATCGCGGCCGAAGCCGAGAAGATTGCGGCCCAGCTGCGCGGCCAGGGCGTGGCCCTGTTCCGGGAGGAAGTGACCAAGGGCCTGGCCCACGCGGTGGAGGAAATGACCAAAAACAACCTCGACCCGGCGATGGTCTATTTCTCGATGTGGACCGAGGCCATCAAGCACTTCGCCGAACAGGGCCAGGGCAACGTCATTTTTCTCGACGGCTCGAACGAAGGCATGAACAAAAGCCTGCAGCAGATGATGGCCATGCAGCAGCTCCAGCAGCCGTTGAAGTAAGTTATCGCCGCCGTTTCGGCGGCCGTTGCGTAATTTGGGGGAGTTGAGAGCTCGGGACTATTTCCCGGGCTTTCAGCTCCTTTTTTCCTGTCCGGTGAAAACACGGTTACTGTATCTGGGACTTTTGCTGGCGGGGCCGCTGGCCGGCCGGGCGCAAGCGCCCCCGGTGGGCACGCCCGGCCCCATCAGCAGCTTTTTCACCCCCGATTTTCAGCCTTCCACCGCCGCCGATACCACGGCCTTGTGCGCCGAAACCACGTTTCGCGACAGCCTCAGCGGCACCACGCGGGTGTATTATCCGTCGGGCAATCTGAAGCAGTACATTCCGTACCTCAACGTGGCGCAGGGCGTGCGCTACGGCTGCGTCACCACTTGGTACGAGAACGGCCAGATGTGCACCAAGGAGGACTACGTGCGCGGCGTGCGCCACGGCGACCTGCTCACCTATTACCCCGACGGCACCCTCAAGCGGCGCGAGCATTGCCAGGACGGCCATTGCGGCGTGGGCACCTGCTACGACGCCAACGGCTACCCCGTGCCGTATTTCGCCTACGAGCAGCTGCCGCTGTACCCCGGCGGCGAGGAGCGCCTGCTCAAAGAACTCACCAAAGCCGTGCGCCTCAACCGCCAGGAGCTGGCCGCCGCGCGCCGCGCCACCCGCCACACCCCGGAGATGCTGCTGTTTGGCTGGCGACGCGAGGTGGACGTGGAGCTGGCCGTGGCCGCCGACGGCCGCATCACCAATGCCCGCGTGGTGCAGTCCACGGGCGGCTTTCTGAACAATGCCGCGCTGCGGGCGGTGGCCAAGCTCGAGCGGCAGTTTGTGCCCGGCCGGCGCGATGGGCAGGTGGTGACCAGCTTCCTCACCGTGCCACTGTTCTACACCCTCGAAGCGCCCACCCGCCAGCCGTACCAGGGCAGCTACGGCAGCCCCCGGATGCGCCGCTAGGCCCCGCCGACCATTGCGGCCCCGGCCGCTTCGGCCCGGTCGAGGCCAAAAATCGGCGGCTGACAGCCCGGCCATGCGGGCCGGCTTCCGCCCAGCCGTTACCTTTAAGGCTGAATAGCCCGTAATACCCCGCGTTTCTAATTAAGATGGACGAAGCCACCCTTGCCAAATACCAGCCCGTTATCGGCCTGGAAGTTCACGCCCAGCTGCTCACGCACAGCAAGATGTACTCTTCCGATGAGAACGAGTACGGCGTTGCCCCCAACACCAACCTGTCGGTGATTACCCTCGGCCACCCCGGCACCTTGCCCAAGGTGAACCGCACGGCCGTGGAGTTTGCCATGAAAATGGGCCTGGCCACCAACTGCCAGATTCGGCGCGACAACCTGTTTGCGCGCAAAAACTACTTTTACCCCGACCTGCCCAAGGGCTACCAGATTACCCAGGACAAAACCCCGATTTGCTACGACGGCCACCTCGAAGTGCGGGTGGGCGAGGAGCTGAAGCGCATCGGCATCACCCGCATTCACATGGAGGAAGATGCCGGTAAATCGATGCACCTGGCCGGCGAAACCGAAACCCTGG